>JANXMC010000034.1 GCA_025354825.1 Myxococcales bacterium | reverse complement strand
GATATCGCCCTCGAGCACCCTTCGATCTCCCACGTTCATGCGCATCTGTTCCTCCGCGACGACGGCACCTCTATCGCGGACGCCCCGTCGCGCAACGGCACGCGCATCAACGGAGCGCGGCTCTCGCGCAAGGATCGGGTGCGCCTCGTGATGTTCGACACCGTCGCGTTCGGCGACGTCGAGATGACCTATATGGCCGCGCCGGAGCTCCACGATTTGCTACGTAGCCTCGCGCCCGGCTGAGAGCGCGCGCGCGATTCGTTACGACAGGCGCTGCGGCATCAGCCCGGCCACGGCTGCGACGTCGACGTCGCGGAGCGCCCCTGGTCGTCGACCGCGGTGAAGACCACGCGCGTCCCGCCAGGAACGGGCGGCTGTGGGCTCATCGCCCAGTCGCCCCACGACTGCAGGGGCAGCGCGATCACGCGCCCGGCCACATTGGCAGAAACGCTTTTGATGGAGTGCCCCGCCTCGTCGACGTGAACTTGAATCCAATAGGGGTTGATGTTCGGCGACACCGTAATGGCCATCGTCGCATTCCCGCCCGACGGCGGCGGCGTGGGCGGCGTGGGCGCCGGCGCCGGTGACGACGCTGCGCCTTCGAGGATGTGCGTTTTCACCCAGCGACCCGAGGCCGTTAGCTGGGAATCGGGCCAGGCCCCCTGTTGGCTCGCGCCGGGCACGAGCGCCGACGCGCTCTCGTTCTTGTCGAAGAGCGACCAGTTGGCCCAGCTCAATTTGTGATCATTCAAAAACGATATCCACGTTTGTGACTCGTTGAGATCTTGTCCGCCGTTGCCCGACGCATCGCACGTGCCCCATTCCGTGACGAAGAGGGGGAGGCCCTTGTTGATGGCGTAGGTTGCCTTGTCGCGAAGCGACTGTTTGTGCGATCCGGCGTAAAAATGGAGCGTGTACGCCACGTTCGAATAGCGCGTGATCGGGCTGTTCGCCGCCACGTCGACGTCTTGCGACCACGTGGGCGTGCCTACGATGACGACGTTGCTCGCACCGGCGCCGCGAATCTCTCCCAGAACCTGCTCGGCGTAGTTTTTCACTTCGGGCCACGACTCGTTGTCGGGCTCGTTGAAAAGCTCGAAAAGCACATTCGGCGTAGTGGCATAACGCTGCGCCATCTCACGAAAGAACGCCTTCGACTGCTCGGTGTGCTGGGTCGCGTTGTGATCGTGCCAATCGATGATGACGTAAATCCCCTGCGCCACCGCCGCGTCGACCACGGTCGTCACGCGCTGCTTTTCGGCATTCGGATTCTCTAAATAGCCGCCGCTCTCGACCCCCATGGCCGCGCGCACGACGCTCGATTTGAAGTCTTTCGCGAGCGTGCCGACGACGCCGTCATTCCAAAATTGGCCCGACCACTGGCTCCAAAAGAGGCTCATTCCGCGAAGCTGAACGACGGCGCCGTGCTCGTCGCGAAGCTCCGAGCCGACAATCGAAAGCTTGCCGTGCGCCTGCACCGGCGTTCCCGCTGATGCGGCTTCGGTGCTCGTCGCCTGCGCGTCGGTCTCCGCCGGCGACGAGCAGCCCGCGACGGCGAGCGGGATGGGGAGCGCGACGGCGAGCGCGAGGAGGCGAAGGAAAGGGGCGGTCTTCATCATCAGGAGCTCCAAAAGAGCGCGTGCCCGCGGGCCGACGCACCTCACGCGTGTGGGCGACGGCGCACGAACGGCGCTCCGGCGGTTCAGAGGTCGAAGGGTGGGCGGCGCTACGCCTGGACGGAGCGTGGGAACGCTCTCCGGAAAGCACCGCGGCTGCGTGACATGCCGGATTCAGCACGGTGCGTGCCGTGACCTAACACGCGGAACGTCCGGCGAATTCGTGCGACCGCTCGGTGGGCTGGGGGATCGCGCTGGATCCCAAAACGTCCGATTGCTGCCAAGCGTTACATCGGTGGATCCCGCGGATCCCCGCGAGGATCTCGCAAATCCACGTGGACACGCCGCTTGGCGATATAGAATTATCTACGGCCGCGCTCCCGATCACCTCGTGCGACAAGGCACGAAAACGCGGCGATGCACGCTCGGTAGGCGCGCGTTAGCAGCGCATCGTGAATGGCAAAATCAGGCCGTCTCCAGCGCGGCAATTGGTCCCGCGGGATACCGTCTCATGCGTACGGCATGTGTGACGGCCTGCTCTAAAAAGGCGGCCTTTTTAGGGGTTTCGTTGGCGTCCCTCGCGAGTCTCGCCTTAGACTCGGAGGATCTTGGCAGTGGAGCGAAATCGGCAATGAGCGGCGAGCAGCCTAAGAATTTCGGGAAGTACTCGGTCATCTGTTCCCTCGGTCACGGGGGCATGGCACGCGTCTATCTCACGGTGAGCTCCGGCCGGGCCGGTGTGAACAAGCTCATTGTCGTGAAAGAGCTGCGGTCCGACCTCGCGGCCGACCCGGCAGCGCGCGGGATGTTCCTCGACGAGGCGCGCCTCTCGACACGGCTCAATCACCCCAACGTGGTGCAGCTGTACGACGTGAACGACGAAGACGAGTCGATGTACCTCACGATGGAGTACCTCGACGGGCAGCCGCTTCACACGATTCTCGCCGCCCGCAAAAAGGGCGCGAAGACCGACCCCATTCTCCTTTTTCAAATTCTCGCCGACACGCTCGCAGGGCTTCACTACGCCCACGAGCTGCGCGACTACGACGGGACACCGCTTCACGTCGTCCACCGCGACGTGAGCCCGCACAACATCTTCGTCACCTACGACGGCGTCGTGAAGCTCGTCGACTTCGGTGTCGCGAAAGCGGGGGACGCGAGCACCGCCACGGCCGCCGGGCTTCTCAAGGGGAAGATTCGTTATTGCGCGCCCGAGCAGGCGGCCGGCCGCCCGTGCGATCGCCGCGTCGATCTGTTCGCCGTCGGTATCGTGCTTTGGGAAGTCCTCGCCGAAAAGCGGATGTGGCCCGATATGCCCGATACCGCAATTCTGCTGAAGCTCGGAACCGGCCACGTTCCGAGCCTTCGCGAGGCCGCGCCCCACGTCGATCCGCAGATTGAGGCTATTTGCAATAAGGCTCTCGCCGTAATGCCCGATCAGCGGTACGCGACGGCCGACGAGATGCGCAAAGACCTTCTCGCGTACATCGAGACGCGGTCGCAGCGCGGCGTTTCCGCGGGGCTCGGCGCGTGGCTACAGCAGGTGTTTGAGCGAGAGCGCGCGACCATGCGCGAGCGCATCGAGACCGGCATGCGCGCGCGCCGCGACGAGCTCGGCGCGAGCGGCGGACACCGCGCGATGGACCCCATGGCCGTGACCGGCGGCGTGACGGCCGTGACGACGACGTCCGAGATGGTGCAGGAGCGCTCCGCCACCGTGCCGCGCCCCAGTCGCGCGATTCCGCCGGCGCTCTATGCAGTTGTCGCTGCGGTGGTACTGGGCATCGTCGTCTTCGTCGCGCGCGTGTCGAAGTCGACCACGGCGACCGCGTCGGCCGCGCTTCCCGAGCCCGCTACGGCTAGCAGCGCGCCTGTCTCCCCTGCCGCCGTTTCGGCGCCCACGCCCGCCTCCGGGGCCGCTTCGAAGGACGTGCACGTTCGTATTCGCGTCGACCCGCCGACCTCTGAAATTCTCATCGATGGCGCGCTCCTCGCGGGCAATCCGTTCGATGGCGTGCGCCCGCGGAGCGACCGCCCGCTGCCCCTCGTCGCGCGTGCAAAAGGGTACAAGGAGCGGAGCGTGCCGGTGACGCTCGATCGCGATCTCGACCTCGTTCTCGAGCTTGCACCACTCGCGTCGAAGGTCGCGCCGCCGCCGCCGCGCATTGCCGCTGCGACGCCACCCCCCTCTCGCCCTACGCCTGCGCCGGCGGCCACACCCACGACGACCTCGCGCACGCGACGCCAAGTCGACGAAGACGATCCGTATCACCGCTAGCGTTTCGATCCATCGTAGCCTCGGGGGTCCATGAGACACGCCTTACGATTCCTTTTTTCGGTTTCGGCGCTCGGCGCCATCGCGCTCGCTCCGACGCTTGCGTCGGCGCAGAGCCCGGTCGCGCCCGTCTCGAACGAAGCTCGCGACGAGGGCGCGCGGCACTTCCGCCGCGGCGTCGAGCTGTTCAAAGAGACCGACTTCAACGGCGCGCTGGCCGAGTTTCGCCGCGCCCAGCAGGTCGCGCCGAATCCACGTGTACTTTACAATATCGGTCAAACGTACTTCGAAATGCAGCGCTACCCCGACGCGCTGAAAGCCTTCGAAGACTACCTGACAGGCGTCGGTGACGACGTGCCGAAAGACCGCCGCGCGCAGGTCAGCTCCGATATCGAAAAACTGAAACAGCGGGTGGCGAAGCTCGATATCAAGACCGACGCGAGCGGCGCGCAAGTTCGTGTCGACGACGAAGTCATCGGAACGACGCCGCTCACGGGGCCGGTCGTCGTATCCGTCGGGCGGCACCGCGTGGGCGCGACGCTCGAAGGGCACGTGGCGGCGCAGCGAACGATCGAAATCGTCGGCGGCGACGTCCAGGTTCTGAATCTCGAGCTGCCTCTCGTTCCCGAGTCGAAGGTCGCGTCCGCACCCGCCGGCGCGTTCAGCAGCACGCCGCCTCCGCCCGAAGGCCCGTCTCACGTCCCCATGTGGATCGGCTGGACGGCAACGGGCGTCCTTGCCCTATCCGCAACGACCGTTGGTATTCTACAATTGGGTGCGAAGGGCGATCTCAAAGATGCCCTCGCCGCGCGTCCGGGTAACCCGTCCGACATCGACTCGTCGCGCAGCAAGGCGAAGACCCTCGCGGGCGTGACGGACGCGCTCGGCGCTGCCGCCATCGTCGCCGCGGGGATATCGACGTACCTCACCGTTCGGGCCTATTCGAGCAGCCCCACCACCGCGACACGCGCGCCCTCGCTCTCCGTCGACGTTGCGGTCTCTCCCACTGGCGCCTTTGCCACGGGGAGGTTCTGATGACGACGCGCGCACGCATTTTCGGCATGGCATCGTGGGCCGTCGGCCTCGGGCTGATCACGTCGTTCGGAGCGGCCTGCTCGTTCATTCAAAAGTTCGATGGTGTGCAGTGCAACGTTGCGGCCGACTGCGGCGGCAACATGGTCTGCACCGCCAACGTCTGCCTGGCGAGCACCTCGGGCTCCACCGGCGATTCCGGCAACGTCTCGCCCGGCAACGACGGCCAGCCGTGGAGCTGCGTCGGCGTCGCAGGGTGGGCGCCGCCGTCCGAAGAGCTGTCCCCGAAGCTGAAACTCTACGCCTTCGACGGCATCTCGACGCTCGAGCCGGATACGCAGCCGTTCACGCCGACGCCGGGCGTGAAGATGAGGCTCTGCGCGCGTCGCGACCCCACGTGCCTCACGCCACTCACGGCAGAAGTCCAGTCGGACGCGACCGGCCTCGTCGAGTTCGATATGCCGACGACGCGCGACTTTTATGTGGAGGGGAAGAAAGACGGCGTCACCCCGATGCTGGTGGTCCCTTCGCTTCCGGGCGACGGCACACGACGCCTGAATCACCCGATCTACTTGGGCACGCTGAAGCCTTCGGACATCGACGGCCTGGCAAGCTTCGCCGGCACGACGCAAGACCCGACGCTCGCCATGGTGCTCACGCGAATCATCGACTGCACGGGCAACCGCACGCAAGTCGCCGGCGTGACGTTCCTGAACGAGCAGTCGGGGCCGACGACGAAACTCTTTTACTTGGCCGACGGCGTCCCTTCGCTCTCGGCTACGTCGACGGACAAGGACGGCCTCGGCGGCCTCGCGAATGCGCCCGTGGGCCTTCTTACGGTGCACGGCGCATTCGCCTCGAACGCCCAGGAAATCGGAAAATCGACCGCCATCGTGCGGGCAGGCTGGATCACGACCGTGGAGATCGCACCGACGTCGAATTAGCGCTTCGCCCCCATCGAATTTGGTGGAGCGCGCTGGCGTGCACCCAGGCGAGCGTCGTAGCGTCGCGCCCATGCGACATCGCCTTTCGCCCCTTGTACTGCCGTTTGCGTTGACCCTCGCCGTAGGCCTCGGATGCGCGGGGTCGACGCCGAAATCGGCCCTCGCCGCCGGGCCGAAAGCGGCCGCCGCCGCGCCGAAGCCCGCGCCGCTTCCCGTGATCGCCGCCCCCGCGAAACCGGACCCCGAGATGCAGCGCCTCGCGGGGAGCGTGCTCCTTGGCGGGCACGTCATGGAGTATCTGCGCGACCTCTCCGACGGCTACGGTCCGCGCCTCACGGGGTCGCCCGTGCTCGACGCCGCGGCGCAGTGGGCCGTGGGGGAATTCAAAAAAGCGGGGCTCGAGAATGCGAAGGTCGAGCCGTTCACCATTACGAACGGCTGGCAGCGCCGCGAGGCGACGGCGCGTATCCTCACGCCCACGGCGCGCCCGCTCCACGTGAGCGCTGTCGCGTGGACGCCGCCGACACCTGCCGCAGGAATCCAGGGCGAGGTCGTCGTCGTTCGCGACTGGGACGCCGTCGCGGTGATGCGCCGCGAAGAGCTCAATGGCAAAATTCTTTTCAAGCAGTCGAGCCTTTCGCACTCGACCGACAACCCGCGCGTAAAGTTCTCCCACGCCCTCGAGCCGATGCGCAAAGCGGGCGTCGCCGCGATCCTCTTCGAAGGTCACGCGCCGAACAATGCGCCCGTCGCTCACTCGTGCCCGCTCTGCCCCGAGCTCGTCGCGCCCATTCCGCTTCTGGACGTCGGCATGGAGGACGCGAAGCTCTTGAAGCGCACTCTCGACAAGGGGGCGGTCACCGTCGAGGTCATCAACACGAGCCCAGTCTCGGGGCCGACCCAAGTGCCCAACGTGACGGCCGACATTCGCGGCGCGTCACTCCCCGACGAAATCGTCGTCGTCGGCGCGCACCTCGACGCGTGGGACTTCGGTGCGGGCGCGCAGGACAACGGCTCGGGCACGGTCACGGTGCTCGAAGTCGCGCGCGCCATTCACGCCCTCGGCCGCGCCCCCAAGCGGACGATTCGTTTCGCCCTGTTCGGCGGCGAAGAGCAGGGGCTCTTGGGCTCGCGCGCCTACGTGAAGGCCCACGCCGCGGAGCTCGAGAAAACCGTCGTGATGCTCAATACCGATTACGGCGCGGGGGCCCCGAAGGGGTGGACCGCCGACGGCCGGCCCGAAGTCGTGAAGCGCTTCGAGCCGTTCGCAAAGGCGCTCCTCACAGGTCTCGGCGGGGCGACGTTGGGCGACGAGACGCGCTGCGACACAGACCACTGCCCCTTCTGGCTCGAAGGTGTGCCGACGCTGAACTTGGATGTCGATAATTCGAAATATTTCGAAATTCACCACCAAGCCGGCGACACGTACGACAAGGTCGACCCGGCAGCGCTCTCGAGCAGCGCCGCGGTCGTTGCTGTGACGGCGTTCGCCCTCGCCGACCTTTCCGAGCGGTTCGCCCCGCGCCTCGATCACGACACCGTCATCGCCCACGCGAAAGAGGGGAAGCTCTACGAATCGCTCGTCATCGAAGGGGTGATTGCCAAGTAGCGACGGCGAAGAAGCGGGCGGTCTTTTACCGGATCACTCGCCAGGTCGGCTCGGGGAGGCGGTCGACGCGTAGGAGCGCCCCCTCCTCGACGTCGACCCATGGCTCGTCGGTGAGGCGTTCGGAGGCGATGAGCACGGCCTGCCGCCGCTTCGTCCAGCCGGTGCCGACGGCGACGTGCTCGGAGCTCTCGCGTACGGTGACGACGGGGTCGCCGGGGCGCCGCTCGAGGACGTGGAGCGTGCGGCCGAAGCGGTGTGCATAGAGCACGTCGCTGGTGCCCAAGAGGAAGCTGATGGCCCCTGCGCCGGGGTGCGCGCGGACGGTGCGCATCACGTTCGCGAGGAGCTCGTCGGTCACCTCGGACGGCGCGTGATCGGTAATCCCCGCTTCGTCGAAACGGGATAAGAGATAGGCAAAAAAGAGCTCGCTGTCGGTCTCGCCGCGAAGCGCATCGAGGCGTCGCTTCGAGACGCCGTTGCGCACGAACGCGAGGTCGTCGATTGTTCCGTTGTGGGCAAAGATCCACGGGTCGCCGCGAAAGGGGTGCGTGTTCTCCACCGTCACCGGACCGACCGTGCGCCGTCGCACGTGGGCAATCAGTACCTCGCCGTGCGCGCCGCCTGCCAGCGCGTGGTAGCGGTCGTCGTGAAAGGCCGACTCGACGCCGTGGTGCACTTGCCACGCGCCGGCTCTTCCCGCGCCGTCACCGCTTTCGTAGATGGCAATGCCCCACCCGTCGCGGTGCTCTTTCGACAGGTGCGCCATGCTCCGCGGGGCGTCCCGCAGCGCGATGGAGAACTGTGTACTTTCCGACGCGACGACGCCGACGAGTCTGCACATCGCTTAGGCCATGCTCCGCGTCGACCCCATCGATCGCCGCCATCGGTAGGACGTCACGCCGCGAGCCTTCCGTCAAGCTTGCGCACATGTCGCCGGAGCTGTCTTTGCCGAGGCAGAGGCGGCGGGCTACCTTCACGCCGTGAACTTCCCTCGAGGCGCGGCCGTGGTGACAATCGGCGGATCGGTCGCCGTTCTCGCGGCGCTCTCCGGCTGCGGCGCGCTCATTGCCCTCGAGGACCTCAACAAGGTCGAGTGCGCCGCGGAGCCGTGCACGATCGGCGACAGCAGCGTCATCGATCCACCGGGCGACGGCGAGCGCGATGCGACGACGCCCGGCGCCGATGCGGGGGTGCAGGGGGCTGTCGACGCAGGCGGCGCGAGCGACGCGACGACGACGACGCCGATGGACGCGGGGCACGATGGCGCGAGCGGCGACGGCGGCGACCTGTGCGCCCAGCGCTGCGAAGCGACGGGGATCGGCACCTGCGTCGCGGGCCGGTGCGTGATCGACTGCAGTGCTCCCAGCGCGTGCAAAGACTCGGTGGTGAAGTGCCCGGCGGGAATGCCCTGTTCGGTGAACTGCAACGGCGCGAGCTCGTGCGCGGGCGGCATCGACTGCGCGGCTGCAACGAGCTGCACCATCGGTTGCACCGGCGGCAGCGCCTGCAGCGGGCCCATCGCGTGCGGCGGCACCTCGTGCCAAGTCAGCTGCTCCGCGTCGTCGAGCTGCTCCGGCGGCGTCACCTGCATCGCCTCGCAATGCGCGCTCGACTGCGGAGGGGTTCAAGCGTGCGCGGGGAAAGTCACCTGCCGGGCGGCGGCCTGCTCCGTCGGATGCGGAGGGACGCCGTCGTGCGCCTCGGGAGTCTGCTGCGCATCGGCCGCGTGCTCGGTGACGGGGTCGACCAACGTGTCGACGGGCGGGTGCTGAGCCTACGGCGCGGCGCCACCGTCACGAACGACGCCTCCCGACGCAGCTGCTACGCAAAATGCGCCTGCTGCGGCCAGGCATAGCGCACGCGAGGCGCGCCAATGGTCGCCCCCCGCTCTCCGCTCACCCTTCGGCGCCGTGCACCTCGATCGCCAGCGCTTTTAGATACTCTCTCATCACACCCACGCGCAGGGTGGCGGCATCGCGCGCGGTTTTGGTGTGCATCCCATCTGGGATTCGCAATAGCTTCTTGTAAAAGTGATCGATTCCCCACTGTTTATCGTCGGGCTCGCGCGCCTCACAGAACGGATCGACTGCCGAATAGAACGGCCTCTTCATGTCGGCGCAGCTCGCGAAGCAGCGCGCGATCCCGATGGCTCCAATGGCATCGAGGCGATCGGCATCTTGAAGGACTTTGGCCTCGAGCGTTTCGGGCACGATCCCGCGCGAGAACGGATGCACGCGAATGGCGTAGCAAATAGGCTCGACGAGCTCGTCGGGGCACGCTTCGTCTTTCAAGACGACCTTCGCATGCTCTGCGCAAACGTCTCCCGAGCGGGGCGAATCGGGGTGACCTTTAGGGTAGGTGAAAAGCTCGTGCAGCGTTGCCGCAGCGATAGCGATCTCGACGCGCGCCCCCTCGGCGCGAGCGATTCGCGCGGCGTTCGCTGCGACGCGTCGCACGTGAAGAAAATCGTGGGCCGGTTCGACGCCGTCGCATCGCGCCTCTGCAACGACGGCAAGGCGAGACAAGAGGTCGGCGTAACGCGTCGCGTGCGGGGGGTCGCTCATCTTAGGCTTATGCCATAGGACCGCGCCGCGTAGGATGGCCGCGAGGTCATCGATGCTCCCTTCGCGAATGATGGATTTCCCGCTCACGATTACGCATTTGCTCGAGCGCGCCCGCGAGATTCATCCGAAGAGCGAGATCGTCAGTCGTATGCCCGACAAGACGCTCCGGCGGCACACCTATGCCGATCTGGAGCGGCGCGCCGCGAAGCTCGCGAACGCGCTCACCAAGCTTGGGGTTCAGCGAGGCGATCGCGTGGCGACCCTCGCGTGGAATCACCACCGCCACCTCGAAGCCTACTTCGGTATCCCGGCGATGGGCGCGGTCGTCCACACGCTCAACCTTCGCCTCCACCCCAACGAGCTTGCGTACATCGCCAATCACGGGGAGGACAAGGTCGTCATCGTCGACCGGTCGCTGCTCCCGCTCTTTGCTAAATTCCGCGATCGCATCTCGACGCTTCGTCACGTGATCATCATTGCCGACGACGGCCCCACCCCCGCGGGCGAGCTCGATTACGAAGCGCTCCTCGCCGACGCGCGCGACGAGTACGAATACCCGGCCTTGGCCGAGACCGAAGCGTCAATGCTTTGCTACACGTCCGGGACGACGGGGAACCCGAAGGGTGTACTTTACAGTCACCGTTCGATCATTCTCCACGCCCTCGTCGGCACGATGCGCGACGCGCTTTCGGTGGGAAACGACGACATCATCATGCCCGTGGTGCCAATGTTCCACGCCTCGGCGTGGGGGCTGCCGTACATGGCGGTGACAACGGGCGCGAAGCTCGTTTTTCCGGGCAGCCACCTCGACCCCGTGTCGCTGCTCGATCTCATGGCGCAAGAGCGCGTCACCATCGCGGGCGGCGTCCCTACGATCTGGATCGGTATTCTCAACGAGCTCGACAAGGCTCCGAAGCGGTGGGACTTGAGCACCGTTCGCACGATGGTCATCGGAGGTGCGGCGGCTCCGCCTTCCATGATCGACGGGTTTAGCAAGCGTCACAACCTCGACGTGATTCACGCGTGGGGAATGACCGAGATGAACCCACTCGGCACCGTTGCCCGCGTGCGCCATCACCTCGCGGGCAAATCGGAGGAAGAGCGCCTCGCCATCCGCGCGAGCCAAGGGTATCCGGTGCCGTTCGTCGAGCAGCGCCACGTGGGTGCCGACGGCAAGACGCTCCCGTGGGACGGGGAGACGATGGGCGAGCTCGAGGTGCGCGGCCCGTGGGTCGCAGTTTCCTATTTCGGTGACGAGGGCGCCGACCGCTTCACGAAAGACGGCTGGTTCAAAACGGGTGACGTCGTCACGATCGACGCCGACGGCTATATGCGAATTACGGATCGCTCGAAGGACGTCATCAAGTCTGGCGGCGAATGGATCAGCAGCGTCGATCTCGAGAACGCCCTCATGAGCCACCCGTCTGTGCTCGAGGCCGCGGTCTTCGCCGGGCGCGACCCGAAATGGGACGAGCGTCCCGTCGCGGCCATCGTCCTCAAAGAGGGGGAGAGCGTCACCGATGGGGATCTCGCCGCGCACCTCGGCACGCGCTTCGCCAAGTTCTGGCTCCCCGACGCGTACGTTTACATGGCGCAAATTCCCCGCACGTCGACCGGGAAATTCCTAAAGTCCAAGCTGCGCGAAGAGCACGGCGATGTGCTTGTCAACGGGACGAAGGCTTCTTCGTCCAAAGGATGACGTTGCGGTCTTCCCGTTTGCCGAGGCCGTCGCCCGTCCACCCCGACGCGTAGTCGACCACGGCGAGGGTTCGTGCCTGGGCCGCGAGCGGATCGCCGTCGGTGAGAAAGTCGACGCCCGACGCGCGAATGCTCACCCACCCGTCGTCCTCGTCCCATATCTCGATAAGACGAAACTGGTTGGGAAAGTCGGCAATCGCGTCGCTCTGCACTTCCCACGCGCCACCCCGCGAATCGCCGAGGTAGCGCGTGCGGAACGAGTGGGCGTGGCCTACGAGATTGACGATGACGGGCTTGGCGTCGGCAATGACACGCTCCCACTCTTTCGAGGTGAGGACGTTGTCGATAGGCGGCCCGCCCGCACCGGTGCCGTCGCCGATGGCATCGGCCGCCTGATGGGAGGTTAGGACGACGAGCTTCCCGTCGGCCGCCGCGCGGTCGATCTCGGGGAGGACGAAGCCGTCGAGATCTTCGCGGCGCAAAAGCCCATCGGCGCCCCCAAGCTCGCACGCGAGGTCGAGCACGATGAAACGAATGGGCGAACCCGGCACGTCGTAGGTGTAAAACGCCTTGCCGCGGCGCCTCGAGAAGTCTGTGAGGCCGTGGCCGTTCGTGCCGCTTTTTCCCGTGCTCGCGAGGAGCGTGGCCACCATGTCTGCCGAAGTTAAGAGCGCCCGCGACGGATCGGCTATGACCTGTCCGCGCGCGATCGGCGCGCCCGGCTGCGAATAGTCCCGCGTTCCGCCGCTCGCGTTGTTGCCAATCGCAATGGCCATCTGCGCGGCGTCGACGACGAGGTTCCCTTGAACTTCGATATCGTGATTCCCCGTGACCCAGAGCCACGGGATCGCGAGCCCCTCGGGCGTGAAGGTGTCTTTCGGATCGTTGTCGGGGCCCGGCACGAGGTCGTTCCGGTCGCCCGAATCGCACGTGATCGGCGCGCCGCCGTTGAGAATGCCGAGCACCCACGACAGCTCGTTCTTCTGCGCGTTGTCCGCGTTGTCGCCGCCGAGGACCACCATGTCGATGGGCGCATCCGCGTGGATGCGGTTCACCGTCTTCACGACGGCGTTCACCATGCGGCAGCCGTACCCCTCTTGCGGGCGAAATGCCCCTTCGATGGGCGGCGGACCGTCGGAAACGCACAGACGCGTGGGCGATTCGTCGTCGGCCAATTGGAGATCGGACACGTGCGCGAACCGAACGAGGCGCTTGCGATTTGGGCCCGACGCCGGATGCGTCGGCCCCGGCGGCGACTTGTCCGTGGGCGGCTCGCCGGCCGCCACGCGTGTGGCGCCCCACCCTTCAGCCACGAGCGCCTCAAGGTTCGCCGGGATCGTTGGCTTGCGTGGCTCGAGCTGCACCAGCGCGTGAACCACGGCGAGCGTCTGCGAATCCGTCGCGGCGACGGTGCCCGAAGGAGGTGACGATGCGACGAAGCCCGCCCCGCCGGAGCCCGTGCCCGTGCACGCGTACGCGACCGCGAGCAGCGCGGTAGGGGCGGTTCTACGGAAAAATCCCATCCCTTCACCATGAGAGCGAGAGCGCCGGTCCCGCAAGGCGCAAATCGCCCCGAGCGAGGGCGACGACACGCAGAAACTCGGGTGGTACGCTCGGCCCATGGGGTGGGCTGGTCGCGTGCAGTCGCCGAGCGTGAGCTGAGCGATGGCGGAAGCGTTGAGAGAGCTTGGGAAGTACCGCATCGTCGCCGAGCTTGGCAGCGGCGGAATGGGCGACGTGTATCTCGCCATCGTCGCCGGCCCCAACGGCTTCAGCAAGCTCGTCGTGCTCAAAGTCCTCAAATCCGACCTTGCCGAGAATGCCGATTTTCTCGCCATGTTCCTCGACGAGGCGCGCCTCGCCGCGCAGCTCAATCACCCGAACATCGTACAAACGAATGAAGTGGGAGTGGAGGGGGGCACCTACTTCATCGCGATGGAATACCTCGAAGGGCAGACGCTCTTTCGTATTCAAAATCGCTTCGGATTCGCGGGAAAAGTGCGGCTCGCGCACCGTCTACGCGTGCTCGCCGACGTGCTCTCGGGGCTTCACCACGCCCACGAGGTCGCCGACTGCGACGGCAAGCCCTTGAGCCTCGTGCATCGCGACGTGTCGCCCCACAACGTGTTCGTCACCTACGACGGGCAGAACAAGCTCTTGGACTTCGGAATCGCCAAACACGCGAGTGCCACGTTCAAGACCGAAACGGGGATCATCAAAGGCAAAGTCGGGTACATGGGGCCCGAGCAGGCGCGCGGCGAAGAGCTCGATCGGCGCGCCGATGTCTTCGCCGTGGGCGTCATGCTTTGGGAATCCGTCGCGGGCGGTTCGCTTTGGGGCCGCCTGCCGAGCGGCGTGCAGGTGAAGCGGCTCATGTCGGGCGATATCCCGTCGATCCGCGATGCGGTGCCCGGCGTTGCCGCCGAGCTGGAATTGATTCTCGCGCAGGCCCTCGCGCCGGACTGCAACGACCGCTACGCCACGGCGGCCGACTTCGCCGCCGAGCTCGATGCGTACATCACGTCCCTCGGCACCGAGGCGGCGAGCGGGCGTGCGCTCGGTCTGCTGATTGCCAATGAGTTTGCCGACGAGCGCGTCGCCCTCCGCGCGCGGATCGATACGGCACGGCGCGGCCTTCGCGAATCGAGCGACCCCGGCACGAGCGACCGTCCGGCGGCGGGGCGCGATGCGATGCCGACGCTCCCGGCCCCCGAGCTGACGCCGAGCCCTACGCGGCTCACGCACGTGACCGACGGCGGTGCCCGGCGCACGGTCGTTACGAGCACCGCGGCTCCGCCGCGCCACGTAACGCGGTTCGCCCTCGTCGCGGTCTCTGTTCTCGGTGTCGTGCTCATCGCGGCGCTCTTCCGCGCGGCGCTTCCGGGGGATGCGCCGACCCTCGCACGAACCGCGGCGGGCGCCACTTCGAACGCCCCCGCGCCGCCCAATCCCCCACCGCCGAAGGTCGATTCGCCGCCACCGACGACGGCGGAGAGCGCGCCGGACCGCGCGCCGATCGTGGCCAATTCCGTAGTGCCAACTACCTCCGCCACGTCGACGTCGATTCCGACGTTGGCGCCGCCCCGCCCGCGTGTCGCGCACCCGTCGCGCGCGGTCGCGGCGAGCCCCTCCTCGTCGGCGCAGGCTCCGGTGCTTGGGCAGCCGCAGCCCCCCACCTCGCACCGCATCGACACCGAAAGCCCGTACGCGCGATGAACGCGTCGCGGTGCACCGCTCCCGGTCGCCGACAGGTCGCGACCCTGATCGCCGCGTGCCTCATCGCCGCCCCCCTCGCAGCGAGCGGCGACGATTCAAAGCCGGTCGCGGCGTCGACGCCATCAGCCGCGTCCATCGACGCGGACAAGCACTTTCGCGCGGGCGTCGCGGCCTTCACGGCGAACGACCTTCGCATCGCGCTCCACGAGTTCGAGTCCGCTCAGGCCAGCGCGCCTCACGCGCGAACCCTGTTCAACATCGGCGCCGTGCACGCCGAGCTCGGCGACCGCGCGCGCGCCCTCGACGCTTACGAGCGCGGCCTTGGCGACACGACCGGGCAGACGTCGTCTGCCCGCCGTGCCGAAGTGGAGCGCGAGGTCGCCCTGTTGCGGACGCAGGTTGCGACGTTGGTCGTCACGTGCCCGCGATCTGGCGCCGAAGTTCGGTTGGACGGCGAGCGGGTCGGCACCACGCCGTTGCCGTCGGCGTTCTACGTCAACGCCGGCGTCCACCGACTCGAGGCCATACAGAGCGGGCGCGTCGTTGCCACGCGTGCTGTCACCGCCGCCGGTGGCGCAACCGTCGGCGTCGAGATCGCATTCGACGCCGATGCCGCGCCGTCCTCCGCGCCGCCGCAGGGCGCGGGCACCGGTGCCGACCCCGCGCGCGACGCGCCGCCGAAGGGGGACCCGGCGATCCTGCCATGGGTCCTCTGGGGCGGCACTGGCGCGCTCGCCGTCGCCACCACCGTCGCCGGCGTTCTTGCGCTCGATCAATCGTCACGCCTCGCCCACGCGCGCAACCAACTCGGCGCCTCCCACGACGACCTCGTCGCGCGCGACGGCCGCGTTCGCGACTTCGCCTCCGCCACCGACGTTCTTCTTATCGCCACGGCAGCCACGGCCTGCGCCGCCGTCTACGTCACCCTCCTCCGACCTTCTGCCCGCACGCCTGCGCGCAGCTCGTCTCTCGCGGGCTCGTCGGCGCTTGCGCCAACGCTCTCCGTCGGCTTGATGGCGCTTCGCCTCGACGCGAGCTTCTGAGATGTTGCGGCACGTGCGCCCTCTCGCTGACGCCGCACCCTCCTTCGTCATGGTCTTCGTCCCCCGGCTCGTCGCAGCCCTCGCGGCAGTCGTCGTCGTGAGCACGGGCTGCTCGCTCCTCGTGAGCCGTGGCGCCGATCAATGCGTCTCCAATACCGACTGCCAAGCGCGTGGAGGCGCGTTCGCAACCGCCGTGTGCACGCCCGATCGAACGTGTGCCGCCACGACCGGGGCGTCGTGCGCAAAGAGCTCTGATTGCACGCCCCTTGCTCGCGACGGCGGGGCGAGCCCGCGCATATGCGACCGGACCACCAAGCTCTGCGCAGATCTCCTCTCCGAAGACTGCCCTCGCTATTTCGGAGATGCGACCGACGACAACGCCGTCGTGGTCGGCGCCCTAAACGGGATTCGGGGAATCAATGCATCCACGGGAGTGGCCTTCGAGAACGCCATGGCGCTCGCGACATCGGAAATCTCGCAGACTGCCGTAGGCCTTCCCGGCGGCGCGGGCGGCGTTGTGCGCCCCTTCGCATTTCTCTCCTGCGACGACTCGGTCGATGCCGTTCGTGCGGCGCGCCACATCACGACAGACCTCCATCTGCCTGCAATCATGGGGGCGAGCGACAGCGGGAAGACGATTCGCGTCGCGCAGCTCTCGGCCATCCCCACGGGCACATTCCTCATCTCGTCGAGCGCCACGAGCCCCGTCATCACGGGCCTCGCGGACAACGGTCTCGTATGGCGCACGGCCCCTTCCGACACGCTCCAAGCGGTGGCGATTCGCGACCAGCTCGGAGCCGTCGAGACCATCGTCAAGGCCACCCGCGCGCCCGATCGCGTGAAGCTTGCCGTCGTCTCCAAGGGGGACGCCTACGGCTCGGCGCTCTCGTCGCTCACCCTCGCGGGCCTCACGTTGAACGGATATCCGGTTGGCGCGCCGGAGAACGCCGGCGCCTTCGTGCAATCCGAATATGCCCCTACGTCCGCGCCCGATGTGAGCTCGAGCCTCGTGGCTCTCGCCCCTGACATCGTTCTTCTCGTCGGCACTACCGAGGCGGTCACGAGCATCGTCGTCCCCCTCGAAGCGGCGTGGCCCGCGGGGGTAGCTCGCCCCTATTACGTTCTCGCGGACGGCGTCGAAGTGACCGAGCTGCTCGACGCGTGCAAGAGCGACAACGCGCTTCGCGAGCGTCTTCGCGGCACCGTTCCGCGAAGCGAGGGGCCGCTCACCGATTCCTTCAATTTGCGCTACGGCGCCCGCTACGGCGACACCGCGCAAATCTTCGGGGTCCCCGGCGCGTACGACGGGGTGTACCTCGTCGCCTACGCCGTGGTGGCGCTCGGCGCGTCGAGCGACACCGTCCCGGTCGACGGCCGATCCATCGCATCGGCCATGCCGCAAATGGTCGGTGGCTCACGAATCGAAGTCGGCCCCGGCGGCATCAACGACGCCTTTCGCATTCTCCGATCGGGCGCCCCCATCGATTTTGACGGCGCGAGCGGCCCGCTGGACTTCGATATCGCGACAGGCGAAGCGCCCTCGAACATCGATGTCTTCTGCGTCGCGCGGAACGGCGCGGGATTGCCGTTTTTCCAGTCCTCCGGGCGCCGCTACAACGCGGTGACGCGCGGGATGGAAGGGGCGTACGACTGCAAATGATCGCGAGACGCCGTGCCGTCGCGGGCGTCGTCGCCTTCGGGCTCGCGACCGCCTGCGCGCGTCAGGCAGTCGATTCGCCGCGTGCGCCCGCGCCCTCGCGGTCACGCGAGATCGTGCCGCCCGTGGACACGACGGACGCGGCAGACGCCGCCACCGCTCGACCCCTCCCTCTGGTCCCGTGGCCAACGCGCGTCTCGATGACCGGCGGCACGCGCGCCCTTCCGGCGTCGCCCCGGATCTGCGCGGCCGCCTCAGAGGGCGCAGACGTCGCGCGCATCGCCGCCTACCTCGCGGCCGCCGTCCATGGATCCGTGGCCGCCGCCCCCTGCGAGGTCGTGATCGAGCAAACGGCGCCCGCAGCGGCCGACGCCCCTTTTTCCACCGAAGGCGCGCGCTATGCGCTTCGTGTCGACGCCGCCGCCACGCACCTCTCGGCGGCCACGGCGCGGGGCCTTTTCTACGCCGCACAAACCTACATCGAGCTCGCTCACGGGCGCTCTAGGCTCCCGCTGCTTCAGATCGACGACGCCCCACGCTTCGCCTTTCGTGGCCTCCACCTCGATGTCGCGCGCCACTTCTTCGGCCGCGACGAGGTGCTCCGGCTCCTCGATCTCATGGCGCTCTACAAGCTCGACGCGCTCCACCTGCATCTCACAGATGATCAGGGGTTTCGCATCGAGATCAAAAGCCACCCCGAGCTCACCGCCGTTGGCGCCGTGCGTGCCGGCGACGCGACTCCTAAGTACTTCTCGCAAGACGATGTTCGCGCCATCGTCGCCTATGCCCAGGATCGCTTCATTACGGTCATTCCCGAAATCGAGATGCCGGGGCATGCGCGCGCCCTTCTCGCATCTCACCCCGAGCTCTCGTGCCAGGGGCAAGCGCTTCCAGTACCGACGACCTGGGGCATCTTCGACGACGTGCTCTGCGCCGGGAACGACGGCGCGTTCGCCCTCTTGGACGACGTTATCGGCGAGGTCGCGACTCTCTTCCCCGGCCCCTATTTGCATCTCGGAGGCGACGAAGTCCCGACGACGAAATGGAGCGCGTGCCTCAAATGCCGCGCTCGCATGAAAGCCGAAAAGCTCACACGCCCGTCGCAGCTAGGGCGGTACTTCATGGCGCGCGCGTCGGCGACGGCGCGTGCCCGAGGAAAGACGGTGATCGCCTGGGACGAGGCGTTCGATGCTGGGATTTCGCCCGACGCCGCCGTGATGGCCTGGCGCGGAGGTAACGTCGGCGAGCGCGCCGCGAAGGCGGGCCACGACGTCGTGTTCGTGCCCAACGATATTCTGTATTTCAATCTCGGGCAGTCGGGAATGAAGGAAGAGCCCGGTTGGGAGGCGACGCTCCCGTGGACGCAGGTGCTCGCCTACGACCCAATGCTCAATCTCACGGGGCTCGACGCCGCGGGGCGCTCCCACGTGTTGGGCGTCGAAGCGGCGCTCTGGTCCGAGCTCGCCGAGACGCGTGCCGATCTCGATCTGCTCCTGTTTCCACGAACGAGCGCGATGGCCGAAATCGCCTGGTCTCCCCCGCCTTCCGGAGATCGCCCACCCTTCGCCGAGCGCTTTCGCGACCACGCCCGCCTCCTCGATGCGCGCGGCGTCGCGTGGTTCGTCGACCCGCCGACGGGTCTCCCGCCGCGCCACGTTTTCCTCGGCGAGTCACAGCTCGTCCTCTCGCCGCCGCCGCTGCTTCCCGGGGGGCTCGTTCGGTATACGCTCGATGGGAGCACGCCAACGGCGCAGTCCCCTCTTTGGCAATCGCCGGTGACTCTTCGCGAGACGACGACCGTCGCCGCGCGAACCTTCGAGCCGGGCGGCCGGGCGAGCTACGTCGTGCGAGGTATCGTCGAAAAGGGGGCGGTTCGCCCGGCCGATGCCGTCGCGAAGCTCGAGCCGGGCGTCGCCATCTCGTACGTCGAAGGTCTCTTCGACCACGCCGACGACGTGCTTGCCGCGAAGCCGCTCCGCACCACGAATGCTCTCATGTTCAGCGCCGCCCCCGCGCCGCTTCGCGCGCGCGCGACGGAATACGCTCTCGTCTATCGTGGGTATATCGAAGCTCCCGTTGAGGGCGTTTACACCTTTGCCGTGACGTCCGACGACGGCAGCGTCCTCGATGTTGGCGGCACACGGATCGTCGACAACGAGGGGAGCCACGCTGCGCGCGAGCGAACGGGCGAGTCGGCGCTCGCCGCGGGGCTTCACCCCTTCGTCCTCATTTACGTTCAGCGGCACGGCGGCGCGTCCCTCGATGTCGCGCTTTCGGGCCCCGGCCTTTCGCGCCGTCTGCTCACGGCTCCGATGCTCCTGCGCGCGCCGCGATAGGGTACGCTGCGCGCCATGAAAGCATGGCGCGGACACGCATTCGGCCCCCCGGAATCGCTCGTTTGGGAAGACGTGAACGATCCGCCCCTGGACCCGGGTCAGGCGCGCGTTGCGATCAGGGCAACGGCCATCAACTTTCCCGATGTGCTGTACACCGCCGGCACCTACCAGGTTAAGCCCACGCCGCCGTTCGTACCGGGCTTCGAGATCGCCGGCGTGGTCGTCGAGAGCCGTGCTCCCGAGCTGCCCGAAGGGGCGCGCGTCGCGTCGACCCTCGACGGCTCTGGCGGCTACGCAACCCATGCTGTCGCGATGCCGTACAACACGTATGTGATCCCCGACGCGATGCCCTTCGAGGACGCGGCGGCGATCACGGTGACCTACCAAACCGCGTGGTTCGCGCTGCACCGACGCGCGCGCCTTAAAGCGGGGGAAACGCTGCTCGTTCACGCCGGCGCGGGGGGCGTTGGGAGCGCAGCGATACAGCTCGGAAAGGCAGCCGGCGCAAAGGTGATCGCCACGGCGGGCGGGGCGAAAAAAGTCGAGGCCCTCAAGGCGCTCGGCGTCGACGAAGCCATCGACTACACGACCGAAGATTTCGTCGCGCGCGTGAAGGCTGCGACCGGCGGCCGTGGCGCCGATGTCGTGTTCGATCCCGTCGGCGGCGACGTGTTCGACAAGTCGACGAAGTGTATTGCCTTCGAAGGTCGCATCGTCGTCATCGGCTTTACGTCGGGGCGTTTTCCCGAGGTGAAGGCGAACCACGTTCTCGAGAAGAACTACGCGGTGCTCGGCCTCCATTGGGGGATGTACAACGTGGTCGATCCGGCCGCTGTACAGGCGGCGCAGCGCGACTTGTACAGTTTGTACGCCTCCGGAAAAATCAAACCGTTGGTCTCCGAGCGCCTCCCCCTCCGCGACGCGTCCGCCGCCATGACGCGCGTCGCCTCACGCGGCACCGTCGGCAAGGTCGTGCTGATCCCCTGAAACGGGCGAGGGGTGCCCCTCGCGGGAATGGTTTCGCGCGGAACGATCTCGATAACTACTAACGGACTATCTGTTCGTAGTAGAGCAGATGGTTTCGCGCAAAACCTTTCCCGCGGATAGGGGGGACCCCGATCTCAGAGCGCCGCGGACTACGCCAGCAGCGCTTTGCGTGCCGGGCTCACCCAGGTGCGGGCGAGCCAGTCGATCGCAACGTCGGCGTCGCGCAGCGCGCGGTCGATCGCGCGGACGCTCGCATCTTGAGCGAGGGCGGTTGGCGCGTAAGCGCGTGCATAAAGCACCCAATTCGACAGCTCGTAACGGTGCAAAATCGGCGCGAACCTGTGGCTGTCGAACGACGCGAGGGCGGCCGCGCCCTCTTCGGCGCTGGTGCAGGCGAGAAGCGCCGTCGTCGCATCGAAGAGGAGGGCGCGGAGATCTTCGAAGGCGCGCTCGGGGTCGTCGGCAATCTCTTGCACCAACGTATCGAACTCGTCCTCCGACAGTCCCGCGGCGTCGGCCGCATCGGCCATCGCGGGAACCTGCGATTCGAGAAACGTCGACTTGGGCGCGTGCCCCAAAAGCCGACCTACCAAGTAGACATCGAACGCGCTGGCGATCGCTTCGCCGAGAAACAGCGCATCGGCCGAGAGGGGCGCACCGGGCGAAGGTTGCATCGCCGCCGACGCGAGCTTGTGCCACGCGACGTGGGCCACGACGTCGGCCGCGATCGTTGCGCTCTCGAGAACGTCACCCCCGGCGGTGGCCCCCCAGAACGTCAGATTGAGGAGAAGCGCCCTGTCCCAACGCCCTTCGGAATCGCCCGCGAGAACTCGAAACGGGTATTTGGACCGCGTGAGGATCTCTTTGAGATCGGCATACAGAGCCACATGGCGAAAGGACTTCTCGTCCTCAATCGTCAGCCCCTCGATCGTCGTCGACGTGAACGCTTTGCGCATGGATCAGAACCTAATTGAGCTGGCGCGTGTAACGAAGGGGTTCGTACACTGGTACGTCGAAGCGGGCGGCGCTCTTCTCAAAGGCGCCGGCGAGATCACTTTGCGACGCGCTCGCGATCCCTTCCGTTGGACCGTATCCAATTTCGTTCGCCTCGCCGCGCACGAGCGCATCGAACACGGCGTTGCAGAACGGATCGAGCGGCACGCCGTGGGGCGCCGTCGCGCCGTCGGCCAGCATGGTGCGAACCGCAGGGGGAATGAGCTCGACGACGCGACACTGGGTTTTCGCGAGGGCGTGGCGAAGGGTCACCGTATAGCTATGGAGCGCCGCTTTCGACGCGCTGTAGAGCGGCGCGAACACTTGCGGAACGAAGGCGCCGCCCGACGTGACGTTGACGAGGAGGGACGGCGCACCGCGCGCGAGGAGGCGCGGGATGAGCAAATGATTCAAGTGCACGGCGCCCGAAAAAAGCGTGTCGATCTCGTGCTGACGCTCGCTCCACGGTGCCGTGTCGGCCGCGAGGGGGATGCGCCGCTGAATTCCCGCGCAGTTGACGACGACATCGAGGGAGGGGAGCGCCGCCCCTGCGTAGATGGCCAATGCTTCGCGTTCGTCGGGGACACTGACGTCGCTCACCGTTGCGAGCAGACCGGGGACCGCGCGCTTGGCTTCGGCCAACTTCTCCACCGAGCGGCCCGTCACGAGGACCGTTGCCCCTGCGGCGACGAAGCGCGCGGCGAGGCCGAAGCCGATGCCCGTGCTGCCGCCGGTGATGAGGACGTGGGACCCCTTGAACGTCATCGAACCTCCCATGGTTGACGCGTCAACCTAACGGCGAGGACGAGGTTGTCAAGTCAACCCGCATCTCCTACCGTGAGGCGGTGAGCACCTCCGAGCTGTCGAAAGGCGAGATCGAAATCTGGCACGCGTGGAAGCGCGCAACCGAAGCCGTCACGGCGCAAGTCGGGCGCGACATCACAGAGGAGACAGGCCTCTCGGGGGCCGACTACGGGGTGCTCTCTCGCCTGGTGGATCTCGGTGGCGGCGAGCTGCGCCAGCAAGAGCTCGCGAACGAAATGGGATGGGACAAGAGTCGCCTCTCTCACCACCTGACGCGAATGGAAGAGCGCGAGATGGTCGTTCGAAAAAAGGCCGACGGCACCGCCGTGAAGATCGCGATTACCGCTGCCGGCAAGCGCGCCCTCAAAACCGCGCGCCCCGTCCACGCGCGCGCTGTGCGCAAAGCCCTCGTGAGCCGCGTCCCGAAGGACGCACGCGTGGAGATCCTCGGATTTCTGACGGGGCTCGTAGAGGAGGGTTAGTCCCCTACCAAACGCCTAGCGTCGCTCGGATTCGCGCTTCCCGTCTGTCGAGCTCGTTGGTCACGATCGCAATGGCGTCGTCGGCATGAACGCTCACCGGCCCCACACCGATGGGCGTCGCATTGCACCCCTCGATCACGGCACGCGTCTCGTGGTCGAACCCCAAGTGGTCGCCCACGAAGAACAGCGCGCTCGCGACTTCGAGCGTTGCGTCGCGTACGTCCGTCGCCCCCTCGTGAAGCACGAACGGCGTGACGGGGCCGACGTCGTCCAACACCACGTCGAGGGCGCCCTTCGCCAAGGCGAGGCCTGGGCGAATCACGTTGAACCCCTCGGCATCACACGCGCGAGCCAGCGCCTTTTTCACGAGCGACGCGAGGTTTCGCTCGTCGGGGCGCACGAAGCGGATCGCGCTCCCGTCGATGCGTAAAACACGCGGCGCGAGCGGGCCGCCCTTAAGCACGAGGTAGACTCTCGTGTCGCGCCGAAGCCCGTGGGAATAGAGCATCGCGGCGCGCACGCAGCGCAGGAGCACGTCGAGGCGACCGCTCGTGCCGGGGACGTCGTGCAGCAAAAATTCCGGCGAGGCCGTGGCCTTCTGGCCAATCACGACGAAGGCGCGCATCGCGCGTGCTTCTAGCACCGCGGTCGCACCCGTCTAAGCGCGCTGTGTATCTTGCTCGGATGAAGAACCTTATGCGCGCCTCTCTGCTTTCCCTCTTCGCCGTGTCGCTGTTCGCGGGCTGCGCTGCGCCTCCTATCCCCGCGACGAAGGCGTTCACCGCCGCGCAATCGAGCTCCACCAACGGTTTCGCCGAATGCCTCGAAGGCACGACCGTGGTCGGCGGCGGCTTCGAGATCGACGAAGCCGTTCTCAAGGCGGGCAAGCGCCGCACTGTGGTGAGCAGCCACCCGTGGGCGAACGGCTGGCGCGTGCAGTGTGTCGACGAAAACTCTGCCGCGACGGACGGGTGCAGGGCGTTCGTCCTCTGTGCGACGGTGCTCAAGTGACCATCCGCGCGCCGCTCCCCTTCGCCCCACCCTCGCGCGTTCTCGTGCGAGAGCTTTCCGCGTCCTACGCGTCGTGCCTTCGTGTTGACGAAACACTATCCATTGACGTCGATGCCGCGCGCGCACAGCACGCGGCCTACGTCGCGGCGATGCACGCCGCCGGCGTCGCCGTCACCGTGGTGGCGGCCGACGACGCGTCGCCCGACGCGTGCTTCGTCGAAGACACCGTCGTCGTCACGGGGCGCAACGCCCTCGCCACACGGCCCGGTGCCGCATCACGCCGCGCCGAGGTCGCCCCTGTCGCCGCGGCCCTCGCGAGCATGGTTCGCATTCACACCATGACGGAGCCCGCGACCCTCGACGGCGGCGACGTTCTCCGTGTCGCCGACGCGCTGTACGTCGGAATTTCATCCCGCACGAACGACGCGGGCGCCGCGCGCCTCGCCGAGGTCGCCGCGCTCGACGGCCTCACGACCCACATTTTGCGCGTCCCCTCGGGGCTTCATCTGAAGTCGGCGTGCACGCTCGTGGATGCGACTACGCTCGTTTACGACGCGGCTCATCTCGACGGCGACGCCCTCGAATCGCTTCGCGCGAGCGGCCTCACCTGCATCGCCGCCCTCGAGGCCGCCGGCGCCAACGTCCTCGCCATCGGCTCGCGCGTCTTCGTGTCGGCGTCGGCCCCGGCCACGGCCGGCCATCTCGAGGCCCGCGGCCACGACGTGGTTCGCCTCGCGCTCACCGAAATTCACAAGGGCGACGGCGCGCTCACCTGCCTCTCGCTGCGAATTCCGCGCGAAGGCGCCTGGTCTACCTAATTTGGAAACGTGTACCACCGCCGTGCGTGAACGCGTTGCTACAGCGGCCGGCCATTGCCGGGCAAAGCGGGCCGTTTTCGCGCCTCGTCGGCGTCTCCTCGGCGATGGCCCGACGGGTGCACTGTCCCAAAGCAACATGAACCGCACGACCTCCAAGTCGCTTTCGTTCGCTCTTACATTCGCTCTTTCTGCCCTCGGCCTCGGCCTCGCGGGCTGTTCGTCCACCCCCACGGACGACGTCTACACCGCCGACGAGAACACGCCGTCGGTCGGCGCCATCGCCCGCGACGAAGCGGCGTACCCCATCGCGGCCGGCACCATGGTCCCCAATGCGAACGGCGTCGCCGTTCCGCTCACGACGACGATGCAGGGGCTCCGCGTCGAGCTTTACGACATGGTCGTCATGGGAAACTGTGAGCCCAGCGACGAAGAGCAGGGGGAGTTTTATTATCAAATCGACGTGAACGGCCGCGCAATCGCGCGCCGCGACTCGAGCCACACGACCAACGCCGGCTATGGCGAGTCGATCGGCGTCAACGCGAAGCGCGTGTTTTTCGTCGACGAGGGCGAAGTCTTCAAGCTCAACTTCGGAGTCTCCGAGCAGGACGACTTCATGAACGGCAAAGACGACTTCGTCGGCGCGCGCGCCATTCCGCTCACGACGGCCGACGTTCAGGCGGGCAACTTCGTCGAGACGATCGACATCGGGAGCGGCAGCTGCAAGGTCCAAGCGCAGTACTCGCTGTCGCTCGTGCAGAAATTCATCGCGAAATAGGGCCGTTCACCCCCGGTGGGTACGGTACGGCCATCACTTTCGGAGATGATGGTCGTCAACCGTTTGCCGATTTGCAAGATGGCTTCGGGCGCCCATCCTTTGACGTGTCGGCGGGCAAGAGAGCTCGCCGGCGCTCAAGGAACCGAGGACAGCCATGATGACGATTCGTCCCGCCGACAAGCGCGGCCACGCAAACCACGGGTGGCTCGATTCGCACCACACCTTCTCGTTTGCGGACTACCACGACCCCGCACAAATGGGCTTTCGCTCCCTGCGTGTCATCAATGAAGACCGCGTCGCGGCGTCCCAAGGGTTTGGTCGCCACCCGCACAAGGACATGGAGATCATCTCCTATGTGCTCGACGGCGCGCTCTCCCACAGCGACTCGATGGGCACGGGCTCGGTGATCAAGCCCGGCGACGTGCAGCGCATGAGCGCGGGCACCGGCGTCGCGCACAGTGAGCAGAACGCGTCGCAGAGCGATGCTGTTCACTTCCTGCAAATCTGGATCATGCCCGGCGAGCGCGGCATCGCGCCGAGCTACGAGCAGAAGACGTTCGTCGATGCGGAAAAGCGGGGGCGCCTGCGCGTCGTCGCATCCCCGGACGGGCGCGACGGAAGCGTCACGATCCACGCCGATGTCGTTCTTCGCGCGGGCCTCTTCGACAAAGGCGAAGCGGCCGATCTCACGCTTGCCGACGGGCGGCATGCGTGGGTTCAAGTCGCTCGAGGCTCTGCCCGCGTGAACGGGCAAGAGCTCAAGGCCGGCGACGGCGCGGCGCTCTCCAACGAGACCGCGCTTCACGTCGAAGGGCTCGAGAAGGCCGCAGTGCTCGTCTTCGACCTTGCGTAATTCGTTATGCGATTGCCAACTTTCGAGAACGGGGCCTCGCCTACGAGGCCTCGGATCGAAGGATGATGTTCCAGAGCAGCTTCGGCGCGAGCCGTCGCATGGCGAAGAGCCCTTTGGCCATCGGCGTGGGAAAGCTGATACGCGCGCCTCGCTCCACCGCATCTTCGATGAGGTCGACGACGTGATCCGCATCGGCGGCGATGTTCTTCTCGATCCCCTGCTGAATCGTGCGGGGGTTCGAGCTCTCCAGCGCTTGCTTTAAAAGGGGCGTCTTCGTGAGAGGCGGGCACGTGAGGTGAATCCTCACGCCGCTGCCACGATTCTCCCATATGAGCACTTCGACGAACGCGTTCACTGCGGCTTTGCTGGCGCAGTACGCCCCCATGTGGGGCGTCAGCGCGTGGCCCGCGACCGAGCCGAACACGATGAAGTCGCCCGCTCCGCGTTTCACCATCGCGGGCAGCGTCGCCATCGCGACGTTGACGGTTCCATCGTAATTGATTCGCATTAGCCGCTTGATACGCTCGGACGTGGACGCGAGGAGCGGCGAGGTCGGCATGATCCCCGCGGCGTGCGTCACGCGATCGAGAGGCCCCCTGCGGTCTTCGATCTGCCGCACGGTCTCGACGACCTGCGCGTCGTCCGTCACATCGCAGACGTAGCGGTCGATGGTAGGGTGATCCTTCGCCGTCTCTACAAGGCCCGCCTCGTCGATGTCGACGATGGCGACGTGGGCGCCGCCCTTCGCCAGTCGCTGCGCGCAAATGCGCCCGAGGCCGCTCGCGCCTCCCGTGATCATCGCCACTTTTCCGCGGAATGCCATTCGCTGTTCCCCAATCTCGAGATGGGCTCGCCTACGTCGCCCGTCGACGCTAGCTGCCGCGCGCGGCCCCACGGAGGCGTTTCTCACGAGGCGACGATGAAGAAGACGCGTAAAAGACCGTCTCACGTTCTGCCGCGTCGAATCGAAGAGCCCCTCGAGAACCCATTCAAATGCGCCTACTTTCCCGTTTCACAAAGGCCACGCTCGCTCTCTCCCTCTTCGGCTGCGCGCGCACGTCGCCTCCTGCTGCCGTCGCCGTCGAAGCGTCGCCCGCGCCCACGCCCGCGCCCCAGAGCGTCGACAGCGGCGTTGCGGCTGCCGAGGCCGTTCCGTCGCCCGTGCTCGCCGACGCGGCCGCGCCGGCTACGTCCTTGGCGCCCACGCCGGGCAAAGCCGTGAACGACTTCGCGCTCAACACGTTCAAGGTTCTTCG
Source organism: Myxococcales bacterium (assembly GCA_025354825.1). Taxonomy (GTDB): domain Bacteria; phylum Myxococcota_A; class Polyangia; order Polyangiales; family Polyangiaceae; genus JANXMC01. The sequence goes on along the minus strand of JANXMC010000034.1, from coordinate 13,654 downwards.
CACGGAGAAGGGGAATCTCTTCTTCTCGGGCGAGAGCCTCCGCGGCGCTCTCGGAATGACGGCCCTCGGTGCCCAGGGGACGACGCTCAGCGAAATGGCGAGGACCCTTGGTGTCGACGCCGACCCCGCGAAAAATGCGGCCGCGGCCCACGCGAGCCGCGATGCGTGGAAGGCCGCCGCGGGGAGCGCCGAGCTCGCTATCGCCAATCGCCTCTGGGTCGAGAAGAAGACGACGTTCGAGAAGACGTTCCTGGAAAATGCCCAATCGGGATACGGCGCAACGTCCACACCCCTCGATTTCGTCAAAGCCGCCGAGGCGAGCCGCACGACGATCAACGGCTGGGTGAGCGATCAGACCAAGGGCAAGATCAAAGACCTCCTTCCCAAGGGCTCGGTGAGCGCCGATACCCGTTTGGTGCTTACGAATGCCATCTATTTCAAGGGGAATTGGGCCGACGCCTTCGACGCGAAAGCGACGAAGAGCGAGCCGTTCCACGCCGATGGGGGCGACGTCACAATCGCCACGATGCATCGCAGCGCCGAGATGCAGTTTGCCGAAACGCCCGATGGTAAGGTTGTGCAGCTTCCGTATAAGGGGAGCGATCTCGCGATGCTCGTCGTGCTTCCGTCGAAGCGCGAGGGGCTCGACGCCCTCGAACAGGGGCTCACTTCTGCGCAGATAGACGGTTGGACACAGGCGCTCCACGCGTGGAAGATCGACCTCTCGCTCCCCAAGTTCACGTTTAGCTGGGGGCATTCGGTGAAGCCGGCTCTCGAGGCTCTCGGCATTCACGAGGCCTTTGGCAACGGCGCTGACTTCAGCGGCTTCACGGGCGGCAGGGCGTCCGGCCTGGCGCTCAGCGACGTGTTTCACAAGGCGTTCATCCTCGTCGACGAGACGGGGACGGAAGCGGCCGCCGCAACGGGCGGCGTTGTGATGCTCCGGTCGTTGCCGAGGAAACACGAAATGAAGGTCGACCGACCGTTCCTATTTTTCATTCGTAATACGAAAAGCGGCGAAATCCTATTTGCAGGGCGCTTCGCCGCCCCGAAGGCTTAAGGCCCAACGTTCCTGGCGCGCGGAAACCGCGCAACCGACGGCGCTCTCGGGTCGAACCTCTTTCTCATGAGGACGGCCCGATGACCCCTGCGCCGGAGAACCGCGATGCCCTGCTCGAGCGCGTTCGAGGGAGCTACACGAGGGCGGTCGACATCCGGCTCGCGCGTGCCCTAACCCCTTGTGTCAACCACGCCAACTGGCCCTCGGCCGTACGCTGCCCGCGGTGCCGCGCAGCCTTCTGCGACGCCTGCGCGGTGTTCATGGTGAACGGCGACGCGTGGTGCGAGCCGTGTGGCAACGCCATCGTCGACACCGCGCGACCGCGTTGGCTGCTCTTCGGTCTCGTGCTCCTCGCGGGGTGGACGTTCGTCGCCGCGATGGGGATGGCGGTTTACCTCATCTTCAAAGTTCGTTTTTACGTTTGGGTAGTCGTCTTTGCGGCCTATGCCGCGGTCTTTCGCTACGCGTGGCGCGTCGCCATCCCCGAGGCGCTCGGCAATGCGGTGCGAATCGAGCGACGGGCGAAGGGCGCTCCGCTGCCCGGCCGCCGCCTTTGAAGAATTGAGACGAGGAGCATCGCGCCAGACCCGCTACCCTTCGTGGCTATGCCCAAGCGCACGACGGTCCACGACATCTGGAGCATGAAGAAGCGCGGGGAGAAGATCCCCATGCTCACGTGTTACGACTACACGTCGGCGAAGATCTTGGACGAGATCGGCGTGCCGATCCTCCTGGTGGGCGACTCTCTCGGAATGGTCGTGCTCGGCCACGAGTCGACCCTTCGGGTCACCTTGGAGATGATGATTCATCACTCCCAAGCGGTATCGCGCGCGGCGAAAAAGGCGATGATCGTGATCGATCTCCCGTTCGCAACGTACTCGTCGTCGGACTTGCCGCTGTCGCTCCGCACGGCGGCGCGCGCCATGGCCGAGGGCGAAGCGCAGGCCGTGAAGGTCGAAGGTGGTAGGCGCATGGCGCCCGTCGTGGGGACGCTCGTCGCATCGGGTATTCCCGTGATGGGCCATATTGGCCTTACGCCACAATCGATTCATATGATTGGCGGATACCGCGTTCAAGGGCGCGATGAAGAGGCGGCGAATCGGCTTATTTTGGCCGCCCAGGCCCTCGAGAAGGCGGGCGCCTTCGCGTTGGTGCTCGAGCTCGTTCCCGCCGACTTGGCGCAGAAGATTTCGAAGATGCTCACCATCCCCACCATTGGCATTGGCGCCGGCCCCGACTGCGACGGCCAGGTGCAAGTGTTCCACGACGCGATGGGGATGTTCGAAGACTTCAGCCCCCGACATGCGAAGCGCTACGCCAACCTCGCGCCCGTGATTCGTGGTGCAGCGAAGCAGTATCTCGACGAAGTGCGCGCGGGCACGTTCCCCGGCCCCGAGCACTCGTTCGGCGGCGGCGAGGTCGTCAAATCGGTCTACGGAAAGCCGGCGGAAGAAGAGCCCGCCGACCCGAAGAAGACGAAGCCGTGAGGCGCGCCTGCACGCCGGCATCGGTCGGCGTGCAGCGATGGGCGATCGTTTGCAAAGCGGGCTCCAGCGTGGAGCTTAGCTTAATACGGTACGCGCTTCATGTTTCGGAGCCGGGCGGCGGTCGTGATCCGGCTTTTCCCGAACCGTTCTCACCTACCAAAAACGTAACCGCCGGGTGCAGGATGCTCTCTGCCACGGTTCCCGTGCGCTCCCGTGTACTCTCCCGTCCCATGCTCGACCTTGCATCCGTTCGCGCTGCATTTCCCGCCCTCGCCGAGGGCTTCACCTACTTCGACAACGCGGGTGGCTCACAAACGCTCGGTGTCGTAGCCAATCGCATTCGCGATTACCTCCTCACGACGAACGTGCAGCTCGGGGCGAGCTACGCCATCTCCCATGCAGCCGGCGAGCGCGTGGCGGAAGGGGCGCGGGGCGCGGCGAGCTTCGTGAACGCTGCGGACCCGAGCGAGGTCGTCCTCGGTTCGTCGACGACGCAGCTTCTCCAGAACCTCGCGCTCGCAATGGCGCCGTCGCTCTCGCCGGGGGATGAGATCATCGTCACCGATTGCGATCACGAGGCGAACATCGGGCCGTGGCGGCGCCTCGAAGCGCGCGGCGTCGTTGTGAAAGAGTGGCGCATCTCGACGTTGCGCCTCGAGCTATCCGATCTCGAGCCTCTCATGACGCCGCGCACGCGCCTCGTATGCTTCACCCACGCATCGAACGTGATCGGCTCGATTCACCCGGTCGCCGAGATCACGCGCTTCGTGCACGCCCGCGGCGCCCAAGTCTGCGTTGACGGCGTAGCCTACGCGCCGCACCGCCGCATCGATGTACAGACCTTGGACGTCGATTACTATGTTTTCAGCTTCTACAAGGTCTACGGCCCCCACGCGGCCATGCTTTATGGAAAGCGGGGGCATCTCCTCGCGCTTTCGGGGATCAACCACGGATTCATTGGCGAGACTGTCGTCCCCTACAAACTCCAACCTGGAAATTTGAACTTCGAGCTCACCTACGGAATTGGAGGCATCTTCGAGTACTTCGACGATCAGGGGGGCGCTGAGCAGGCGTTCGCCGACATCTCCGCCCACGAGGAGGCGCTCGCCGCGCCGCTCCTCGCGTTTCTAGCCGATACCAAGGGCATTCGCGTCCTTGGCGAGCCCACCGCCGACGCGGCGCTCCGCGTGCCGACCATAAGCTTCGTCGCCGACGGCTTGCGGTCCGAGGCCATCGTCCGCGCCGTCGATCCCCACCGAATGGGGATTCGCTTCGGTGACTTCTACGCGCGCCGCCTCATCGAACGCCTCGGTCTCACAGCCACCGGCGGCGTGGTCCGCGTCTCGATGGTGCACTACAATTCGCACGAGGAGGTCGCCCGCTTGATCCGCGTGCTCGAGACCACCCTCGTGCGATTGTAATGGGTACTATTAAGCCCCTGCCTCGTCGCCCATCTGCGTGGCCTTCGGCTTCCTCTTTTTGAGAGCCGCCGTGCGCGCGCGGCCGTAGGCCTCGGAGTCGACCTCTTCTTCGCGCACCCACGTTTGGATCATCGGAAGGATCGACTCGTTCCACGCCTTTCCAAGGCGCAACGCGAGGAAGTCCGAGTACAAACCGTCGAGCAGAACCTCGAGCTCCTCGATGAGGTACATCCGCTCGTAGAACTGGTCGTGCTTCTCGTCCTTCACGTGGGTGGGGATTTTCACGGCAGACAGTCCGAGCTTGTCGGCCGCGAGCTGAAAGGCGTAGTCGTGCTCACCCTTCGTGAGGCGAAGGCGCGCGTTGGTGGGCGTTTTCCCCTGACGAAGCGCTTCGCGCGCCTCACGGCCGCCGCTCGGCGCGCGCCCTTTGAGTCGGCTCTGTTCTTTGTCGAGGCAGAGAACGATTTGGGTATCGAGATGAATCTCGAACACACCGGTCCCCGCGAGCTCGAGCTCGCCGTCGAACACTTCGCTCTCGAACCAGAGCCATACTAAAAACTCCCGCCCCAGAAACCGGCCGCGGCCAATGCGGTCGACGAGATCGGACGGGGCCGGCGCGATGGTCGCGGGAGATACTTCTTCTTTCGGCATTCGGTCTCCCGTCAGTTGATGAAGGCGGTGGTGAACGGGCTCGGCTCGAGGCGATCGACAGCCTGGGATTCGCGCGGTGAGAGGCCTCGGCGCTCGGCGGCGGTATAGGGGCTCTCAGGGACGACCTTGAGCTCGAACGTCTTCTCGAAGATCTCTTCGAAGGCGCCCAACGTCTTTTGGGAACCGGAGAAGACGCGGGCGATTCCCGTCTCCATGTTCCACGAGACATCGACGACTTGCATGGCGGGAACGAGCTGCTTTCGCAGCTTCTTCGACACCGCCATTTTGAGCTCTTCTTTCTCGGCCCGCGAAAGGCGCTCACGCCCGCGCTTTTGCAAGTAGACCTTCTCGGCCTCCGCAAATTGCGCCTTGAAGAGCGGCCCCGGAATGACCCAACGGTCGATTCGAAGTCCGAGATTCACGTAGTTGTTGAAGAACACTTTCTCGTATTCCAGCTCGAGATCGAACGGATGCTCGATGGAGCACCAGCCGATGCGATCGAGCGCCTCGTCTTCGAGCGTGAGCGGCTTGAAGGCCCGAAGCTGAATGCGTTTTACCCAGCGCTCTTGAAAGTCCTCCGGCGTGTCGCCTTGAACGAAAAAGCGTGTGTATGAGATGTTTCCCTTGAGCGCTCCCAACTGCGGACCTCCACTTCGCCCGTGCGACCAAGAGCCTACGGCGATGCGGCGAGCAGTTAGCGGGGCGCGAGGCCCACGTCAAAGGTCCGGGCAGCGGCGCGCGCGTGAGCCCGCGCGACGGCGCGCACGACGCGCCTGTGGAAAAGTTTACGCTAAACGGCGCTTGTGGCGGCCGCGGAGCGCGTGCGCTACGTATTGCCGCTATGCGTCATTCAGCCCTTCCCCCCGCGTCTTTTCGCAAGCTCGTCGTCTCTGTCGCAGCCGCATTGCCGCTGGTGATAGGAGCGGTCGGCTGCAGCAGCAACGACTCCACCGCCACGACGACGCCGAGCCAAATCGCCGTGCGCGATTCTGCGGCGGCCGCCACGTGCGACAAAGCCGCATCGTGCGGCGACATCGGCGCGGGCAAAACCTACGAGACGCGCAACCAGTGCGACACGCGGCAGCAGGCCGCATGGGACACCCTGCTTCCGCCCCGCACCTGTGATGGGCACATCGACACGGCGCAATACGACATTTGCCTCTCGTCGATTCGCGCGAGCGAATGCGGAAATGCAGCCGACCTCGTGAACATCCTCGCGAACAAATGCCCGGCCGCAAAGGTTTGCGGCAAATAACGCGAAGGTTCATCTGTTCGAATGACGTGACACTCCCTGCAATACCGACGATAAAGGCGGATTGCAGGGAGCGACACAATGGCAAATCGCAGAAGTTTCGGCGCTCGCACACCGGTTGAAGTCACGGTCCTCGCGGCGTTGGTCGTCACGGCGCTCGCCTGCGGTGGCGACGCACCGTCGGCGGGAAGTCCCGGCGGCCCCATTTCCGATGGCGGCCCCAAAGTGGCCAATGCCGATGGGGGCGGCACGCAGCCTCCCCCGGCCCAGTCCGACGGCGGCAGCGTCGTCGTCGCACCCACGGCCGACGGCGGGACCACGCCCGTAGGCACGCTGTCGCAAGGCGCGCAGTTCGTGAATCGCCTCGGTCGCAACCACTTCCTCATGGGCTTGGGCCCGTCCGATCAACGATTCCCCACGAGCGCGAAGCTTGATATAAAATATACCTATCTCGTCGGCGCGAAAGATCCGGCGAATGGGTGGCCCAAGTACAACTCGCCCGACGGCCAGTACGCGACCATTCGTGCAAACGACGCGGCGGCCAAAGGTGCTGTTCCGATGTTCTCGGTGTACGAGCTCGCAGCCCTGGGAGATGGGAACTACACAGTCGTGCAGAACGCCGACTACATGAAGTTTTTCTGGGCGGATCTCAAGCTCCTCGCCGACAAGCTCAAGGCCTTCGACAAGCCGGCCATCGTCCACCTCGAGCCCGACTTTTGGGGGTACGCCCAACAGAACTCGGCCGGGGGTGACCCTGCCAAATTCGCCGCGAAGGTGAAGATCAACACGGCCTGCACCGACCTGCCCGACGATCTCACAGGACTCGGCCAGTGCGCCGTGCGCACGCTGCACACGGCACCGAAGGTCGTCGTTGGCTTTCACGCCTCCACTTTCGGCGCCTACGACGCAAGCGGAAATCCCGACGGAAAGGCCGTTGGAGCGTTCTTGCGAAAGCTCACGAACGGCATGGCTGACTTCGTCGCGACCGACGTTCTCGATCGCGACGCGGGGTGCTTCGAGGCAAAGCCCTCACAGTTCGACTGTGGGCGTGGCGGTACGACGGGTTGGTATTGGGACGAGGCCAATGTGAAGACTCCCAACTTCCATCAGCACCAAGCCTGGATGTCGGCGATGCACGCCGGCGCCGGCGTTCCCGTTCTCCTATGGCAAGTGCCGATGGGCGTGCCAAGCGCCACCCCGGGGGGCTCGCCCAACAAGTACCGCGACAACCGTGTGAGCTACTTCTTCGCGCACCCGGCGGAGCTCATCGCCGCGGGGGCCGTGGGCGTCGCCTTCGGCCCCGGGGCGTCGGGGCAGACGACGATCGACACGGACGGCGGCCAGTTCGAGCGCCTGCTTACCGCGTACAACGCGAGCCCGACCATTTTGAAGTGACGATTCGGTAGCGAGGCGCATTCGTGGTTACCACGGGTTTTCCATAGGGCGGCGGTGGCGCGGGCAACGTCGCTTGGCCCCCGGTTCCGATCCGTTTAAAAAAGAAGGATGAAAACCGTCGCCATCGTCGCCTACTGACGCACGGGAGCGCGCCGGCGTCGGATGCGAGCGAGATGAGACCAAAGGCGGCATGGGGAGGGAGGAGAGCGAGCGCCGTCTCGAGCTTCCGATGCTCCGTAGGGGGCGCGGCGTGGGCGAGCCCGCCGTCGTTCTCGCCGGAGGACGGCGCGAGCTGGATGACCCTTCTCAGCCGGCACCCCCAGGCCTCGTAAACGTTTGCTAGCCCCGCGAGCAAACCGTCGATATCGCCGGAAACGCGGGAAAATCGCACGAAGGTTGGCGCATCTGGGTCGACGTCGAGAGGGGCGGCGGGGGGCGCGGTATCCAGCGCTTGCAGCTCGGCGCTGCGCTCACGAATGATCGCTCCGAGAGCCTTTTTCTTGTCCTCTAAGTCTGCTCGCTCGCGGACATAACGTTCCATGTCCCAAACTCATTCGATGAGCGCGCGGGTCAGCGTCGCGAAGGTCCCTCCCGCCAAAGACGTTCTCATACCGAATGGCGAGCGGGTCGAAGGATGCCGGGCGCGTTGCGGCAACGCCACCTGTGAGAGATTTGTAGTAGACACGGGGGCCGTGCACGAGCAGGCGCTTGTGCAAATCGCCGATGTGAAGCCCGACGGCGACGGTGTTGGCGGGGCGGCCTCCTGGAGCAAAGGCGACGGCGTTGGCGACGACGTCCGTGCACGGCTTGATGGCGAGAAGATCGGAATCGCACCGAAGGCTCGAAACGCCAGGCTCACCGAAATACTCGGGCGCCAAACAGGGGAGGGGCTGTTCGTCCGCGAGAGCGAGCGCGCCCGACGGGGCGATGGTGAACGTGGCTTTCACGGCCACGAGCCAGTGGTGTTGCCCGGTTTTGTCGCGAACCCAATTACGCCCCGCGGCGTAGTGGGTCTTGTTGTCGAACAGCCACATTCGCAGGGATGAGCACGACCGCGCGCGAGGAGTCGCACCAGACGCCGTTCGGATGACATCGACGGTGCGACGTCGAGCAAGTTGAAGTACCGCTTTTTCCATGGCCATCGCACGCGTTTCGCACCGCAATTCCAGCCGTATCCGCGCCATTGCGCTCGCCGCCGCGCTCCCCGCGTGCGCGGGCGGCGGAAGCTCCCAAGGAGCACCTCCCGTGAGCACGAGCAGGCCCCCGTCGCCGTCTGCAGCTTCGTCGGCCAGCGTCGACGCGAACGTCAATGTCGTTCACGGCGCGCTCGCGTACCCCGCGTCGCCGCGCGAAGAGCTGCGCGAGACGATTCACGGCGTCGCGGTGGACGACCCGTACCGCTGGCTCGAAGACGCGAAGGCGCCCCGTGTGAAAGCGTGGATGGCCGCGCAAGACGCCCTCGCGCGGACGACGCTTTCGGCGATACCTGAGAAGGCGGGGTTGGTGGAGAAGCTCACGCGCTTCGCCTACGGCGCTTCCGAGCAGCCCCCGTCGCGTCACGGCAAGCGGTACTTCACCTCGCGACGCGGCGCAAAGGACGAGAAGTTCAGCTACTGGATGCGCGAAGGGAAAACCGGAAAAGAGCAGCTGGTGCTGGACCCGAGCGCGCTCTCAAAGGATGGGAGTGTTTCCGTACACGCTGTGAGCATCTCGCAGGACGGGTCGAAGTTTGCTTATGGCAAATCCGAGAACAACGCCGACGACGCAACGCTGTACGTGCGTGACGTCACCAGTGGCAAAGACTCGACGATCGACGTGATTCCGGGAGCGCGCTACGCCTATGCGTCGTGGACTCCGAAAGGGGACGGCTTCTACTACGTGGGCCTCCCCACGGATCCCTCCATCCCTGTCGACCTCCTCCCCGGCTATTCCGAAGTCCGTTACCACTCGCTTGGTACGGACCCTAAGGCAGACCCCATCGTGCGCGCGCACTTGGGAGATCCTTCGAGATATTTCGATATCGACCTCTCCCGTGACGGTCACTTCCTCACACTGCGCATCGAGCGTGGGCGGTCCCAACACGACGTCTTCGTGCAGGATATGCGTGTGAACGGACCTCACGAGTGGAAACCTCTCGTCACCGGGGTCGAGGCAAACTTCGCAATCAATGTCTACAAGGACAAATTCTACGTTCGGACGAACGACGGCGCCGCGCGGTACCACGTTTACGTGGTCGACCCGGCGAAGATGGATCGCGCCTCATGGAAGGAAATCGTCCCCGAGCGGAAGGACGCGACGCTCAAGTTCATCGACATCGTCGGCGGGCGACTCTCGATGGTCTACAGCAAAGACGCGCTGGAGGAGCTCGAGCTCCATGAGCTCGATGGGAAGCTGGTTCGCAAGGTTGCGCTGCCCGGTGTCGGCGGCGTTGCCGGCATGTTCGGGCTGCCCGAAGACGACGAGGCCTACTATTCCTTCGAGTCGTACAGCACGCCTCCGCAAATCTTCCAGACGAGCATTAAGGTAGGCACTTCGAAGCTCTATTGGAAGCGCGAAATACCCGTCGACACGTCGAAGTACGAAGTCGAGGCGCGGTTTGCGACCTCGAAGGACGGCACCAAGGTCCCCTATTTCGTGACCCGCCCCAAGGACCTCGTGAAGGACGGCAAAGCCGTGACGCTTATCACGGGCTACGGCGGCTTTGCGATTTCCACGAGCCCGACGTTCAACCCCATGCGCATGGCGTTCCTCGAAAGCGGCGGCATCATGGTCACCACGGCGCTCCGCGGCGGCGATGAGTACGGAAAGCCGTGGCACGAAGCGGGAATGCGAGGTCACAAGCAGAACGTGTTCGACGATTTCTTCGCTGTGGCCGAAGACCTGATCGCTACTGGGGTCACCTCGCCGCCACATCTTGGTATTTTCGGCGGCTCGAACGGTGGTCTCCTGATGGGGGCCGCCATAACGCAACGCCCCGAGCTCTTCGGCGCAGTGGTATGTGCAGTCCCGCTCCTCGATATGATTCGGTACACCAAGCTTGGCGCGGGCAAAACCTGGATTGACGAGTACGGTACGGCGGATAACGCCGCCGACTTTCCGGCGCTTCTTGCCTATTCGCCCTACCACCACGTTAGAGCCGGGATGAAGTACCCTCCGCTTCTTCTCGCGAGCGCCGACAGCGACGACCGGGTCGATCCGTTCCACGCGCGCAAATTCGCAGCTGCGATGCAGGCCGCGTCGAATAGCCCGGTGCTTCTGCGCATCGAGAAGAACGCAGGTCACGGCGGTGGCGACATGATCCAAAAGAGCATCGAAGCGAGCGCGGACAACTACGCGTTCCTTCTTTCCCACTTAAAGTAGCTCGCGACTGAGCCGTTTCCGTCCCTCGTGGCGCGGCGTGGAATCTCTGTTCGCTCTTCGCGCGAGCTGTGAGACCCTTCGTGGCATGGAACGCGTAACCGGCATTGGTGGCATCTTCTTCAAGGCTCGCGACCCGAAGGCGCTCCGCGCCTGGTACCGCGACATGCTCGGCATCGGGGGGGACGACGAGAGCGCGATGTTCAAGTGGAAGGACGACGAAGGCGTGGAGAACGCGCCGGCTCCGCGAGGCGAAGGCATGACCATCTGGTCCACCTTCCCCACCACGACGACGTACTTCGCGCCGAGCGAGGCGAGCTTCATGGTGAACTTCCGCGTGCGCGATCTCGACGCGATGCTCGCACAGCTGCGCGCGGCGGGCGCCGACGTCGATCCCAAGGTCGACGAAGCCCCGTGGGGCCGCTTCGGCTGGGTCATGGACCCGGAGGGGAACCGCATCGAGCTTTGGCAGCCTCTGGGGTAACCGCAGACGCGGCGTAAGTACCGCGTCACGTTGCGCTTCGGCCGAAACCCCCTACGTTCCGGCGCGCAGCCATGATCAGCACCTCTCAGCTCGGCAAATCCTTCGGCGGACGCACGCTTTTCGAGGGGGTCTCCCTCCAGCTCAACCCCGGGTCGCGGTACGGCCTCGTCGGCGCCAATGGCTCGGGAAAGACCACGTTTTTAAAGGTGGTCGCGGGGGACGAGCCGGCCTCCGACGGTCAGGTCACGATCCCGAGCCGGGCCCGCGTGGGCGTTTTGCGGCAGGATTTGTCTCTCGACGACGCGCAGATCATCTTGGATCTCGCGATGATGGGCGAGGCCGCCGTCTTCAAGGCGCTCCAGGAGCGCGCGCAAATCATCGACCACGGCGAGGGGGATGTCGCCCGCCTCGCCGACCTCGAAGACATCATCGCCCACGGCGAGGGGTACACGCTCGAAGCGCGCGCGACGGCCGTTCTCGAGGGGCTCGGGATTCCGATCGCCGGCCATCGGCGCCCGCTCTCGACGCTCTCCGGCGGCTTCAAGCTCCGCGTGCTGCTCGCGCAGGTTCTCGTCGGCGGCGCCGACGTCGTTCTCCTCGACGAGCCTACCAACCACCTCGACATTCTCTCGATTCGCTGGCTCGAGAAGTTCCTCGCCGGCTATCGCGGAACCGCCCTCGTGATCTCCCACGATCAGCGCTTTCTCGACAACGTCGCGACCCATATTTTGGATGTCGATTACGAGACGATTACCCCTTATACGGGAAACTATTCGCGCTTCGTCGTCGAGAAAGGCGCGATTCGCGAGCGCAAAGAGGCTGAAATTGCCCGCGCCGAGAAGATCATCGCCGAGAAGCGTGCCTTCGTAGACAGGTTCGGTGCAAAGGCCACGAAGGCCAAGCAGGCGCAGAGCCGGCTGAAGCAAATCGAGAAGATCGAAGTCGAAGAGCTCGCCGCCACGTCGCGCCGCACGCCGCTGTTTCGCTTCACGCCCGAGCGGGCGAGCGGGCGCGAGGTACTCGAGGTCACCGGCGTTTCGAAGGCCTACGGCGCGAAACAGGTGCTGCGCAACGTGTCTCTCACAGTTCGGCGCGGCGAGAAGGTGGCCGTCATCGGCCCCAACGGTCTCGGCAAATCGACGCTCCTCAAGATCGTGATGGATAAGCTCCAGGCCGACGAAGGGACTGTGAAGTTTGGCCACGAAGTGCGCGCGGGCTACTTCGCGCAGGATCACCACGAGGTTCTTCGCAACGAGGCGCAGACGCCCCTCGACTTCATTTGGGAGGGTGCGCCTACAGAGGGGACGAGCTTCGTTCGTGGGCAGCTTGGGCGCGTGCTCTTCTCGGGGCAGGACGTCGAGAAGCCCATTGGGTCGCTCTCGGGAGGCGAGGCCGCGCGCCTTATTTTCGGCCGGATCATCGTCGAGAAGCCGAACGTGTTGGTCCTCGACGAGCCCACCAACCACCTCGACATGGAAGCCATCGCCGCCCTCGTGGACGGCCTCAAAGCGTTCGAGGGGACTGTGCTGTTCGTCTCCCACGACCGCTGGTTCGTCTCCCAACTCGCGACGCGCATCCTCGAAGTCACGCCCGAAGGGCCGCGGGATTTCCCCGGCACCTATGCCGAATATCTCGAGCGCTGCGGCGACGACCACCTCGACGCCGACGCCGTCGTGCTCAAGACGAAGGTCGACAAACAGAAGGACAAGGCCGCGGGGGCCGCGCTTCCTGCGAAGAACGGGAACGGCGCAGCCAAGGCGAGCGCCGCATTGGCGGCGGAAGAGGGGCTGTCGTGGGAAGAGAAGAAGAAGCTGCGCAATCGCCTCAATGCGCTTCCTGCGCGCCGCGACAAGGTGATGGCGAGCATCGAGGCGGCCGAAGCGCGCCGTAAGGCGATTGCCGAGATTTACGCGCAGCCGGGCTTTTTCGAAAGGACGTCGAAGGCCGATGTGTCCAGATTCGAAAAAGAGGATGCCGAGCTAGGATCGAAGGTCGATCAGTGGATGACGGAGTGGGAGGAGATCGAGAAAGAGCTGAACGCGGGCGGCGAAGGCGCGAGCGCGTGACCTTTCATTTGCGAAGTCGCTCGAGGCTCACCCACGTTGATCTCGGGCGGTTCCCAAGCGATTCGCTCTTCGACAAAGTCGGGCGCGTGGTGTGTGAGGCCGAGTGCCTGCCGCGCAAAGAGCTCTACGAAGCGTGGGAGGTCGCGCGCCGCACGCGCCGCCGATTCCGCGGTGGCCGCGTGGTCGATCTCGCGTGCGGTCACGGGTTGCTCGCGCATCTCATGCTGCTACTCGACGACACCAGTGAAACCGCGCTGGCCGTCGATCGCCGTCTGCCGCAGAGCGCCGCCAAGCTGGCCGCCGCGCTCACCGACGAGTGGCCACGGCTACGCGATCGCATCGCGTCGATCGAAGGCGAGCTCACCGACGTCGCGCTCACCGCGAACGATCTCGTCGTCTCCGTCCACGCGTGCGGCGCGTTGACCGACGACGTGCTCGCGCGAGCGATCGAGGTCGGCGCGCGCGTCGCCGTTCTTCCGTG
>JANXMC010000853.1 GCA_025354825.1 Myxococcales bacterium | reverse complement strand
TTCGACGAAGGCCATGTGCATCGGGCGGACCGACTCGTAGTACTGCTTGCGCACGGCGGCGAAGGTGCGACCTCGGTGCTCGAGATCGCGACGAATGCGGCGCATAAGTCGGATATCGGCGTCGGTGTCGACGAAGAGCTTTACGTCGAACCGCTCGCGCAACCGTTGCTCTGCGAGGACGAGAATCCCCTCGACGATCACGACGGGCGCGGGCGCGATGACGAGCCCCTCTTCGGCGCGGTCGTGGCGCGCGAAGTCGTAGGTCGGGCGGACGATCGACTGCCCTGCGCGCAGCGCGTCGATGTGCGCGGCGAGCAGCTCGATCTCGACGGCGTCGGGGTGGTCGTAGTTGACGAGCTCGCGCTTCTCGGCCGGGAGATGGGCCTGGGAGCGGTAGTAGTGATCCTGCTCGAGCAGTATCGCGTTTGGCGCGTTAGGCGACGCGCCCGGCTCGAGGCCGGCGGTCATCGCGCAGACCGCCTCGAGCACCGCGCGCGCGATGGTGCTTTTGCCCGAGCCCGAGCCGCCGGCGATTCCGAGAACGAGGTTTACCTGACGCACGCGAGGGGCGGCGTCGGCCTTCTGAGGAGCTGCACCGGGGGCTGTCATCGTGGGCGCGTCGTACTCCGAGCCACGCCCGGCGTCAGCCGGAGGTGAGCCAGAGGAGCGGCCTGCGATAATTAGTCACCATGCGGTCGCCGGGGATCTCGTGGCCGGTGCCCGGCGCGATCTTCACTTTGACCGGGATTTTGGCCGATTTCACGAGGTCCCCGACGCGCTTCGTGTTCTCGGCGACTTCGTCCGACTCGCCCGTGAAGAGGAAGACGCGCTTCACTTTGCCGCGGCTCTCTTTCAAAAGCGCCGGCGCATCGCCCCACCAGTACTGGTCGTTCGCCGCCAAAATCAGCCAGCGCGACCACTTTTGCGGGTCGTGCACGCCGAGCTGCATGGCGATGAACGCGCCTTCACTGAAGCCGATGATGACGTTCCCGCGCGTCTGAACGCGCCCTTTGAACTTCGCGCGAAGCGCCGTGACCGCCGCGTCGGTAATCTGCTTGCCGGCCGGAATGCTGTTGTTCCAGGCGCGCGCGCCGGCGCCGCGATCTTCCGGACCTTGCGGGCAGACCACCCAGCCGAACTGCGTCGCGACCTTGGCCCACTTGCGGCAATCCTCTTCGGGATTGCCTCCGCGGCCGTGGAGGAACATCAAAATCGGGCGGAGACCGCGCGCTTTCGGGCGGTAAAAGAAGGCGTCGGGCTGCCCCGGCACTTCGAGCCGTTGGGGGTCTCCGGAGGAAAGCTGCCCTTTGGCCCACGCGCTCTTGGGAGTCAGCGTCAGCAGCGCGACGAGCGCGGTGACTGCGAGCAACCGGAAGATGAGGACGATCCGTCGCAAGGCGCCAGGACTTTACACATACGTCACGCCGGAGCAATGGCCTACAAAAGGCCGAGAATAGGCGCGGGCGCCGCCCGGAATGCGTGAAATGCGGGGTAGAGTCGGCCCCAACGATGCCGAAACGCCTCCCTTCCCGCACCCAGATCGAAGCCGTTCTCGTGACCGACGACCGCCCCTGGCACGTGGGGGAAATCTCGAAGGCCCTCGACGTCGACCGCGATGACGAAGAGGCGATGGTGCGGATCCTCGACGGCTTGGTGCTGGACGGCGTCGTTTCGCCGCGCCCGGGGCTCAAGTACAAGCTCGTGGGGGTGGCGCAGAAGTCGGCGCTCGGCGACGGGCTCGGCGTCTATCGCAGCGAGCGGTTCGAGCGCACCGAGCGCAAGGGACTCCCCCGTCGCGAGGCGCCTGTCCCGTCGTCGACCTCGTCGTCGTCGTCATCGTCGTCCGCGCAAGACCCGGTGAGGCCGCCCGTCCGCCGCAATTCGGATGAGCGCGAGGGGGTGCTTTCGGTGAACCCGCGCGGCTTCGGCTTCGTGTCGAGCATCGGGGCGCAGGGCGACGACGTGTTCATCGGCGCCGATGCGCTTCACAGCGCGATGAATGGCGACAAGGTCATCGTCCGTATTCGGAACCGAGGCCCACGAGGCGCCGAAGGTGAGATTACGAAGATCCTCGACCGCGGCACGAAGCGCGTGGCGGGCGTCCTGCGGCGCCGCGGGAAGAGCGCTTGGCTCGAGCCCGACGACAACCGCGTTCGCGGGCCGATTTCGCTGCCGAGCGCGATGGATTCGAGCGGACCCGAAGGGAACAGCGGCAACGACGGCGACGCGGCCATCGTGATCATCACGCGGTATCCCGAGCTCGAAGGGGAGAATCCCGAAGGGAAAATCGATGTCGTCCTCGGCCGGCCCGGCGAGCTGCGCGTCGAGATCGCGAAGATCCTCGCGATGGCGCAGATTCAAGAGACCCACAGCGAGGACGCCGTGGCCGAAGCCGAAGCGTTCGGCATCACGGTGCCCGAGGCGATGCTCGAGGGTCGCGAAGATCTCACGCATATTCCACTGCCGACGATCGACCCCGAAGACGCCCGCGACCACGACGACGCGGTCTGGGTCGAGCGCGCCGAAGACGGCGGCTACATCGCCTGGATTGCGATTGCCGACGTGAGCTCCTACGTGACGCCGGGCACGAAGCTCGACGAAGAGGCGAAGGCCCGCGGCTGCAGCATCTACCTTCCCGACCGCGCCATTCCGATGCTTCCGCGCGCGCTGTCGTCGAACCTCTGCTCGCTCCTGCCGGACCAAATTCGCCTTTGTTTGTGCGTCGAAGCGCGCCTCGATGCGAGCGGCAAACTCACCGGCAGCCGCGTGATCCGCGGCTTCATGAAGAGCGCCGCGAAGCTCACCTACGGCGGCGTGGCGCGCGCCCTCGGCTTCTCCGAAATCCCTCCGCAAGACCCGAAAGCCGACGCGATGGTCGAGGGGCTGAAGGTCGCCTACGAGCTGTCGCGCCTGCTCCGCGGACGGCGCATGAAGCGCGGCGCGCTCGACTTCGATCTCCCCGAGCCGAAGATCATCATGGATCCCGCGACGGGCGACGTGAAAGACGTCACACGCCGCAGCGAAGACGCCGGCGTCAAGCGGGCGTACCAGCTTATCGAGGAGCTGATGCTCCTTGCCAACGAGACCGTGGCGACGTGGCTGGTGGCGCGCGAGCTGCCCACGGTATTTCGTATTCACGAAGCGCCGGATGAGAAGAAGCTCGAGAAGCTCAGCGCGATGTGCGAGCAGCTCGGTCTCGATTTTGACGTCGAGGCGACGCGCGATCCAAAGCAGCTTCAGGCTCTTCTAAAGACCTTTGCGGAGCACAAGCTCGCCAACGTGCTCAATATGCTGCTGCTTCGCTCGATGAAGCAGGCGGCCTACGACGTGCGCAACCTCGGCCACTTCGGCCTCGCGTCTTTGGCCTATCTGCACTTCACGTCGCCGATTCGTCGGTATCCCGATTTGGTGGTTCACCGCACGACGCACAAGGTCGCCCTCGGACAGAAGGTGAAGACCGACGACGACGCCCTCGAGGAGCTTCGTGAGGCGGCCCTCGCGTCGTCGGTCGCAGAGCGGAAGGCGATGGAGGTCGAGCGCGACATCGTCGATCTGCACCGCTGCATGCTGATGCGAAACTACATCGGCGAGCGCTACGAGGGGACGGTCACCGGCCTCGTCGGATCGGGCGTGTTCGTGGTGCTCGACCAGCCGTTCGTCGACGTGCTCATTCGCCTCGAGGACCTCGGCGGCGACAGCTACACCCTCGACGACGACGGCCTCTTCGTCGTCGGTGGGCGATCGGGCGATCGCGTCGGTCTCGGCGACAAGCTCGTCGTCGAGATCATCGACGTCGCCATCTTGCGCCGCACGATTTACGGGCGACGCGTCGGCGGCGGCAACGACGGCGCCGAGAACGACGGCTCGCCGCGAGGCGATCGCTGGAAGCGGCCGCGAAAGGTCGTCGAGGTCGAGTCGCGGGGGAAGAAGCCGGCCAAAGAAGGCAAGAGCGTAGGCGCGAAGGTCGACCGCCTCGTGGCGCGAAAGCTAAAGGGGAAAGCGTCGAACACCTTCGGCAAGCCCGCGAAACCCGGAGGGAAGCCACCGAAGGGGGGCGCGAAGGGCGCGGGCAAGGGGAAGGGCGCGAAAGGGCCGAAGGGCTCCAAGGGCGCCAGCGGCAAGAAGAGCTTCGGCAAGAAGAAGTAGGCAGCACGGGAAGGATCGGGCGGCGGGCATCGTTGCCGCTCGAAGACACGCATGAAGCTCGCGAAAATCGGGATCGCCGCGCTCTTCGCGTTCGATCAGGCGACCAAAATTTGGGTGCGGCGCACGGTGCCCGTGGGGCAAACCACGCCTCTCGTACCGAACCTGTTCGACCTCACCCACGCCCCGAACAAAGGCGTCGCCTTCAGCACCTTCGCCGACCTCCCCGCAAGCGTGCGCGTGCCGATGCTGCTGGTGGTGCCGCTCGTGGTCACCATCGGCATGCTCGTCTACTTCGTGCGTCGCGGCGCGAAGGCGCCCGTGCTCGTGCAGGTAGGACTGATGCTCGTGTTGGGCGGCGCCCTAGGAAACCTCGCCGACCGCGCGATTTACGGCGAAGTGACCGATTTTATCCGCTTTCGCTGGTTCGAGCACACGCTCTTCGTGAACAACTTCGCCGACGACTTCATCAGCGTCGGCGGCGCGCTGCTCTTCATTTCGGCGTTCGTTCAGCACCGTGGCCAGCGCGCTCTCGCGCTTCAGGCGTCGCCGCAATCCCCCGCATGACGACGTCCCACAGCGAAAGCGCGTACGCCCGCGTCAGCGGCGCGTGCTTGACGAGTAGCCTGTAATACATGGGCCCGTAGAGGGCATCGATGACGGCCTCGACGTCGAGGTCGGCCCGTAGCTCGCCCGATGCGACCCCCTTCTTCAACGATTTGGTCGCCTCGGCGCGCCGTGGGACGATCCACAGCGTGCGGAACGCGTCGCCGACCTCGGCGTCGAGAACCCCCTCGGCCGCGAGCCCCGCGAGAAGAACACCGGGGCGCCCGCCGAGGACTTTGACGAAGACAATCATGTGCGCGCGGAGGTCGTCGATGACCGAGTCGGTGTGCACCCACGGCGTCTTCGCGCCGTAGGCCGCGAGGAACGCTTCCATCACGATGGCCGCCTTGTTGGGCCACCATCGGTACAGCGTCACTTTGCTCGCGCCCGCACGCTCGGCGATCGACTCGATCGTCATCGCCTTGAAGCCACGCTCGTCGAGCAGCTCGTTCGCCGCGCGCAGCACGTTCTCCTTCACAGCCTCGCTTCGCGGTCGGCCACGCTTGCACGCGGCCGATGTGTCGGCGCAGTCGCTACGCTCTTGCGGGTCGCTCGGGTCGACCTCGGTCGACGACTTCTGTCCCCCCCGCTCGTTCACGATTTTTTCGGCTCGTCGGTTTGCACTTTCAGCCCCTCGCCGAGCTTCTCGCTCGGCATCGTGACCACCAGGTCGCTCTCGCGGAGACCGTCGGAAATCGACATTTGGTCGCCGAGGTCGGCCTCGATGGTCACGACCTTCCACGTGATGACGCCGCCCTCCACAACCGCGACACGCGTGCCCTCCCCCGTGACGCGGACTGCCGTCGCGGGGACGATGAGGCGGGCGTCGGCCCGCTTCACGTCGATCTTCGCCTGGGCGTACATGCCGCCAAGAAGCGAGCCGTCGGCGTTGGGCACGCGGATCTCCGTGAGCAGCGTGCGGGTCGCCGGATCGAGCGCGCGGGCCGTGCGGGCGATGGTCCCTTTGAACGGATGGCCGGGGACTTCGCGCACCGTGACCTGCGTCTCCTGGCCGACCTTCACCGAGCCCGCGTAGAGCTGCGGCACGTTCACGTAAACACGAACGACATCGAGCTTCGCGATTTTGAACATCGCCTGCCCCGCGCCCGAGCCCGCCGTGACGAGCTGCCCCATTTCAACCGCGCGCGACGTGACGACGCCGTCGAACGGTGCCACCACGCGGCCGAAGCTTTTGAGCTCACCGAGCCTCCGCACGTTTGCGTCGGCGCTCTTCACCGAGGCCTCGGCGGCGTTCACGTTGGCCGACTGCGCGGCGAAGGTCGCCTGCTTTTCGTCGAGGTCTTGCTTCGACGTGACCCCTTGCGGCGTGAGCGCGGCGTAACGCTCGACGGTCGTGCGCGCGAGCTCGCGCTGCGTCGCGGCCTGCTGCACGACGGCGCGCGCCTGCCCTGCGCTCGCCTGGGTCTGACGAAGCTCTTGATCGACCTCCGGCGTGTCGAGCTCGGCGAGCAGCTGCCCCTCTTTCACCGTGTCGCCGATATCGACTTTGTAGGACCGCACATAGCCGCTCGTGCGCGCGTAGACCGTCGCCTCTTGCACCGGCTCGATCGACCCGGGAAGCAGCACGCCGTTGCCGTCGCCGCCGCGCACCGGATGCACGACCTTCACATGGGCCGACTCGCCCGCGATGCGCGCTTCGTCTTTTGCGTCGGCCGCCTTGTGGGCCATGCGCGGGATCACACCCACGGCGACGAGCGCGACGAGCACGCCCGCGCCGAGGAGCCCGACCACGGCGAGACCGCGCGACCCGGGCCGATGGGGCTTGGGGTCGAACGCCTCGTCTTCACCGTGGTGTGGCTCTTCGTGAGGCGCATTCGACGGGCGCGGAGTGCCGTCCATCGGCGCCGTCTCTTCTGCGTTCGTGGTGCGCATGGTGCCCATCGTCAGACTCCTTCAAGCTCTTTGTCCGCCGTCTTGAGCGGCTTCTTGCGAAGCACGCTGTAGACGACGGGGACGAAAAATAGCGTCGCGAACGTGGCGACCGAGAGGCCGCCGATGACCGCACGACCGAGGGGCGCGTTCTGCTCGCCGCCTTCGCCGAGACCGAGCGACATCGGCAGCATGCCGAGAATCATCGCCAGCGCCGTCATGACGACGGGGCGCAACCGCGTGACGCCCGCCAGCCAGGCGGCGTGGCGCGCGTCGGCCCCTTCCTTCCGCTGATCGTTCGCGAAGGTCACCATCAAGATGCTGTTCGACGTGGCGACGCCGATGCTCATGATCGCCCCCATCAATGCGGGCACGCTGACGGTGGTGCCCGTCGCGAAGAGCAGCCACGCGATGCCTGCGACCGCGCCCGGAAGCGCCATCAAGATGATGAACGGGTCGAGCCACGACTGAAAGTTCACGACCATGAGGAAGTAGACGAGGCCGACTGCGAAGACGAGACCGAAGGCCAAGCCCTTGAAGCTCGATTGCATGCTCTCGACCTGGCCGCGAACCGACAGGCGACTGCCGCGCGGCAGCGTGTCGCGCGCCTTGTTGACGATCGTTTCAACGGCATCGGCCACCGCGCCGAGATCGCGCCCCTGCACGTTGGACAGCACGTCATAGGTGGACGACGCATTGAAGTGCGTGATGTTCACGGCCGTGCCGACGCGCTTCACCGTGGCGAGGTTGCCGAGGGTCTGCGGCTGTTTGCCCGGCCCGAGCGAGATCGGCGTGCCTTGCAATGCGCTCATCGTGTCGACCTTGTACTGCGGCGTCTGAACCGCCACGAGGTACTGAACTCCGCGCTTGGGGTCGAGCCAGTAGCTGGGCGAGACCTGGCTGCTCGAGCTGAGGGACACGAGCATGTCGTTGGCAACGTCGCGCTGCGTGAGCCCTTGCTGGCTCGCCTCCGCGCGATCGACGTCGACGCGAAGCTCGGGCGCGCCGACGGACTGGCCGAGGTGAACGTCGACCGCGCCGCGAACGCCGGCGATCTCGCTGCGTAGCTTCCGCGCGATCTCGAGATTCTCTTTCTGATTGCCGAGGGGCCCCACGATTTGCACGTCGATCGGCGCCGACAAACCGAAGTTCAACACCTGCGTCGTGATGTCGGGCGCGAGGAAGAAGACCTCGAACGCCGGGACCTCTTTCGCAAAGCGCTCACGAAGCTGCTTTGCGTACACCGAGGTCGGTCCGTGCTTCTTCTCGTTGAGCGAGATGAGGATTTCGCCGTCCGCCGCCGAGATCATCGACGGGTCGCCGAGGAGCAGGTTGATACCGCTGACGGGGAGACCGATGTTGTCGAGCATCGTGTCGAGCTCGTCTTTCGGGATCACCGAGCGAACGACGTCTTCCACCTGCGCGAAGGCGCGCTCGGTCTCTTCGATGCGCGTCCCCGGCGGGCAGCGAACGTGGAGCTTCAACTGCCCGGCATCGACGGTGGGGAAGAAGTCGCGACCGAGGACCGGAAAGAGCGCGGCGGACGACGCGACTGCGAAGCCGAGGAAGCCAACCGTCACGAGCACGCGGTGGTCGAGCGCCCAGTCGAGGAAGCCGCCGTAGCTGCGGCGAAAGCGCTCGAAGTGGACGTTGAACCGTTGGTGTATGCGCCACACGATCCCAGGCTTCTTCGTCGGCTTCGCGTTCGCGTGGCCGTCGCCCGTTTTTTGGTGCACGTGGAGATGCACCTCGGCGCCGAGGAGGTAGTGGACCATCGTCGGAACGAGGGTTCGCGAGAGCAAGTACGACGTCATCATCGCGAAGACGACGGCCATCGCGAGGGGCGTGAAGAGCGATTTCGCCGCACCCGTGATGAAGACGACGGGGACGAAGACGATGCAGATGCAGAGGGTCGCCACGAAGGCGGGGGTCGCGATCTGCTGCGCACCGTCGAGGATCGCCTGCACGAGCGGCTTGTTCATCGCGATGTTGCGGTGAACGTTCTCGAGCTCGACGGTCGCGTCGTCGACGAGGATACCGACGGCGAGCGAGAGGCCGCCGAGGGTCATCAAGTTGAGCGTCTGCCCGAGCATCGCCAGAACGATGATGCTCACCAAGATGGAGAGCGGAATCGAGACGATGACGATGATCGTGCTTCGCGTGCTGCCGAGAAACAGCAGGATCATGAGGCCGGTGAGAACCGCAGCGATGGCCGCCTCTTTCACGACGCCTTCGATGGAGGCGCGAACGAACACCGACTGATCGAAGAGGACGTCGAGCTTGTACTCCTTCGGCAGCGTCGTGAGAATTTGCGGCAACGCGCTCCGCACGCGCGACGCGATGTCGAGCGTCGACGACCCGGCCGACTTGAGGATCGGCACGAGGACGCCGCGCTTGCCGTCGGCGCGCACGAGGCTCGTCTGCGGCGAGAAGCCGTCGCGCACCGAGGCGACGTCCCCGATCGTCACCACCGTGCCGTTGCCCGTACGCACCGGCAACGACGCGAGCTCGGCGACGGCCGAGGGGCTGCTGTTCAAGCGGACCGAGACCTCTTGGCCACCGAGCTTCGCCGTGCCCGACGGGAGAATCAGGTTCTGCGCGGTGAGCGCGTTGATGACATCGCGCGGCGAAAGCCCCTGGGCATGGAGGCGCTCGAGATCGAGGTCGACCATGATCTGCCGCTGCTTGCCGCCGAACGGGAACGGCATCTGCGCGCCTTGCACCGTCGCGAGGCCGATCCGCAGAAAGTTCGACGTGAGGTCGAAGAGCGTCTGCTCGGGGAGCGTGTCGGAGTGCACGGACGCCTGCAGGACAGGCACGTTCGACGCGCTGTACTGAATGATGAGCGGCGGGGTGATCCCCGGCGGAAACTGCCGCACGACGGTCTGCGAGATGGCCGTGATCTGCGCGACGGCCGCTTCGATGTGCGTGCCCGGGTGAAAAAAGACTTTGATGACGGCGACGCCGGAGAGCGTCTGACTCTCGATGTGCTCGATGCCGTTGACGGTCGTCGTGAGGGCGCGCTCGTAGTTGCCGGTGACGCGCTGTTCGAGCTCCTCCGGCGGCATCCCTCCGTAGACCCAGACGACGCCCACGACGGGAATGTCGATCTCGGGGAAGACGTCCGTCGGCATCCGCGTGATCGAGAAAACGCCGCCGATGACGATGAGCATCGCCATCACGACGAACGTGTACGGGCGCCGTAGCGCGAGCCGAACGATCCACATAGCTGCCTCGCAATCGCGAGGGATATGTGAAACGGTACGTACAGTATGTCAATCCGCAAGCCACGGTCGAGCTTTTGGACGCGGCCTTTTCGGGCTTCGCGATGCGAGGCGCGGAGGGCGCGTTAGGACATCGCTTCGATGACGCGCTCCCGATTCTCCTCCAGGTAGCGCGCGGCCTGTGCCCGCGACAGAGCGAGCCCCGCGAAGGCTGTGAGCGCCGTCGCGAGCATCGCCGGAATGAGAAACCCCGGGGCGTGCTTCGCGACGTAAGAGTAGGCCCCACCGACGGTTGCCGTAAGCGCGCCCCACGACCCCATCCCGACGGCGAGGAGCGGGAGCGGCACGCCAGCTTTGCGGGCGCCGCGTCGTGGGATCGCCCGCGGCATCCAGACCGAGGTGATCTGACCGAGCGTCACCTGCGCGAGGAAGTACGTCGCCGCGAGAAGGACGCCTGCGACAAGGAGCGCGCTGGGAGTGCGCTGGACGACGGCGAGGAGCACGGTGAGGAGCGCCACTTGAGCGAGCTGGTACGCGGCGAGCCCCATCACCTTGCCCGCGAGGATGGTGCGCGCCGAAATCGGCAGGAGAAAGAGCGCCTTCGTGCCGTGGCCATCGAGGCCGAAGAGGCTCATTTGAAGCTGCATTCCGCCGAGGGCGATGTACGAAAAGCTCGCGGGGACAAGGTAGTCGCCGCGCCCCATCGCATGGGCGAGCGGCCCCTTCACGATGAAGATCGTGAGCAGCGGCATGACGAGCCCGAACCGTCCGACGTTGCTGTCGAGAAGCGCGCGGAGGTGAAGCTTCGCGATGCCGACGACGGGGTTCGTGAAGGTCCAGAGGCGTTCGCGCGCGCCGCCGCGCTGCGCAGTCTCGCCGGTGGCGCCCACCTGGGACGCCTCGCGCGCGAGGAGCGGCGCCGCGAGACACGAGAGCGCGACGACCGTGGCGATGGGGTACGCGTGGAGCGCGACGGCGGTGGCGTAGTCGCGCGAGACGAGGGCTGCGTAGCTGCGTGCGAGGGCGCCCGTGGGCAAGAGGGCGACGGCGTCGCGGAGGAGCTCGCCGAAGCGGGCGAGCTTGGCGAGCTGCTCGGGGTCGAGCGCGGGGTGCGCGCCGTCCGTTCCGAAGCCCGGCGTGAGCATGGCGGGGATCGTCGAGCCGACCCACGCGAGCGCCGCGACCGCGAGCAACGCCATTCGGAGCCGCTTCACGAGGGACGCCGCGAGACTCCCCACGAGCACCTGCAGGACGAGCACGAATGCCATCGCTTCGACCCACGCGAACGGCGCGAGCAACGCGAGGCGAGGGCGCGCGATGGCGAGCCCCACGAGGAGCGACGCGAGGGCGGCTCCGATGAGCATCGGGACGATGTCGGCGAGCCCTGCGAGGAGCTCGGCGACGTAGATCGTCCGAAGCGGTACGGGGTAGCCGCGGTAGCTCTCCCACGCGAGCTGCCGCGTGCCGCCGAGGGTGCCGCTCACGACGCCACCCATGAGCGCGACCGCCGAAAAAAGGCCGCCGAGCATCGCCGTCGGCACCTTGCCGGGCAGATACAAACCGAGGGCGTACCCCGATGCGCCTAGCCCGAGAAGCGTCGGCAAAATCGCGGTCGCGAGAAGGAAAACGAGAAGCACGACGAGGCCCCACCGCCCCGATCGACCGAGGTCGCGCGCCATGCGGTTTCGCGTCGAGAGCGCATGGCTCGCGAGGAGCGCACGCAACAGCCCCACGCGCGCTACAGCCACGAAAGCTCGCCCTTCCGTTCGCCGCCGACGAGATCGACGAACAGCGCCTCGAGGCTTTCGCCGCGCTGCCGAAGGGTCTCGAGGGTGCCGAACCCTTTGAGGCGCCCGTCGTCGAGAATCGCGATGAGCGGACAGAGCTTCTCGACCACCTCGAGAATGTGGCTCGTTAAAATCAGCGTCACACCGCGCCGTTGGAGGGTGAGGAGAATCTCTTTGATCGTGCGGCTCGTCACGGGATCGATCCCCTCGAACGGCTCGTCGAGAAACAGAATGCGCGGGCCGTGGAGAAGCGCCGCCGAGAGGGCGAGCTTCTTCTTCATGCCGAAGCTGAAGTCGGCAACGAGGGTGCGCGGCCCCGGCGCGAGATCGAGAATCGCGAAGAGCTCTTCTTGCCTCTGCGCAATGAGCGCTTCGTCGAGGCCGTGCATGCGGCCGACGAAGCGGAGGTACTGCGGCCCCGTGAGAAGCTCCATGAGCGCCATGTCTTCGGGCATCGCACCGATCTGCCGCTTCACGGCGATCGGATCCTTCGCCATGTCGATCCCCAGCACCAACACGCGCCCTGCGGTGGGTCGCACGAGGCCCGTCATCATCTTGAGGGTCGTCGATTTCCCGGCGCCGTTTCGCCCGAGGAGGCCCAAGAACGTGCCGGGCTCGAGGCGCAGGGTGAGGTCGTCCACGGCGACCCTGTCGCCGAAGCGTTTGGTGACGGCATCGAGCTCGAGGGCGAACGTCGTCATCACATATTTCTTAATAGATGCGCGGTGTCTGCGCGCCGGTGCCGAGAATAATGCCCCGTTGCGATCGATGACGCGAGACGGCGTCTTAATGCGGCCCGAGGCGCGTTGCGTGACCCCGATGCAGCAGGGTAAGGGATTTAGATCATGCGCCGTTCGGTATTCCCCACATCTGTCCTCGTCTCTCTCGTTGTCGCTGCCGCGGCGCTGTCGCCGGCGTGTTCTTCGGCCGGTGACGCCGTCGAGAGCAACGCAGACGGCCGCACGTCGGCGGTGTCCTCGCCCGTCATCGCCGGGACCAACTCGGACGCGAGCCAGGACGCCGTCGTCTTGATCGTTCAGACCGTGGGCCCTGATCAGTACACGTGCAGCGGCGTGCTCATCGCGCCGAACGTGGTGCTCACGGCGCGCCACTGTGTGTCGGAGATGGTCGAGCCTCCCGCCACCTCGAAGGTCGGCATCGGATGCGGCGCCGACGGCACGACGAACACCTACGACACGTTCACGACCGACTCGGCCGCGAAAGATCTCGCCGTGGTTTCTGGTGCCACGCCTACCGCCGCCCAGTTGGCGAATCCCATCGTCGCGAAGAAGATTTTCCACGCCGACGACTCGTCGATCTGTCGGTTCGACATCGCGATCCTCCTCCTCGAGAGCGCAGTTCCAAACGCGAAAATCGCGCCGCTGCGCCTCGATTCACCGCCCGTCGCGGGCGAGTCGCTCACCGTCGTCAACCCGCTCGGCTTCGTGAGGCTGCGCGGCTGGGACGAGCACGAGGTGCGCATCGTGGCCGAGAAGCGCGCGCGCGATCCCGTGATGCTCGACCGCCTCAAGGCGCGCGCCGAGGTGGAGGGCGGCAAGCTCCGCATCACGGCGGGCGTACGCTTCAGCGACGGGTGGAAG
>JANXMC010000708.1 GCA_025354825.1 Myxococcales bacterium | reverse complement strand
CGCGGACGCGGCCCTCGGAGGCGAGGCGCATGCGAGCATAAGCGTCGTCAGGAGAGAGAGCGCGGTGCAGCGAGCGACGGTCGGCATCGGCGCCTACGCCTACCATGGGGGATGATCTAGTCTCGACGGGGATGAGCACGTCGCGGCCGATCGTCACGGGCGTCGCCCTCGCCATCGCCGCCGCGGTCGCGTTCGGATTCACGACGCCGCTCGTGGGCCGGTTCGGCGCGGGCGTGGGCCCCTTCGCGACGGCGTCGCTGCTCTATCTAGGCGCGGCCGCCATCGCTCTTCTCACTCGGGTGCTTTCGCGGCCCGGACGCGAAGCGCGTGTCGAGCGCTCACACCTTCCACGCATCGCCCTCGTCGCGATCGCGGGCGCGGTCGTCGCGCCAACGGCGCTCGCATGGGGGCTCCAGCACGCCGATCGGGCGCGCGCGTCGCTCCTCCTCAACCTTGAGGCGGTCTTCACCGTGATCCTCGCGCGTGTCGTGTTTCACGAAACGATCGGCGCGCGCATCGGCCTCGCCGTTCTGCTCATGGTCGCCGCAGGCAGCACGGCGATCGTCTCCGGCTCCGACGGCGTGGGCGCCACGCACGGCGCGTGGGGGCTCGCGGCGGTGGCCTTCGCCTCACTCGCATGGGCGGCCGACAACACGTGGACACGCCCCCTCGCCGAGGTCGATCCGACGTCTGTCGTGGCGTGCAAAGCCGGCCTCGGTGCGGTGCTCGCGGGCGTCATGGCCCTGGGGTTGCGCGAAAGGTGGCCCGCTGCGCGTGAGACCGTCGCGCTCCTCGCGTGCGGCGCCACGGGGTACGGCGTGAGCCTTCGGCTCTATCTGTTGGCGCAGCGTCGCATCGGCGCCGCGCGCACGGGGTCGGTCTTCGCCATCGCACCGTTCCTCGGCGCACTTGGCGCGTGGACCCTCGGCGACGCCCATCCGGATTCCGCAAGCGCAGCCTCCGGCGCGCTGTTTGTCGCAGCGGTCTACCTGCACCTGTCCGAGCGCCACGCCCACGCCCACGTTCACGAGGCGCTCGTCCACGAGCACGCGCACCGCCACGACGACGGGCATCACGAGCACGCCCACGACGGCGGAATCGACGGCTTGGACGGGTCGCACAGCCACGTGCACGCCCACGACGAGACGTCGCACAGCCACGAGCACGCGCCCGATGTGCACCACCCCCACACGCACTGACGCCGAGGCGGATCTCTCGTCCGCGCGTCCCGGCGTCCGGGCGTATCGTCACGCCGTGAGGTCGCGCAGAATGCGCTTCGCCGACTGCTCACCGCTCGCCATCGAGCCGACGATGCCGTGGCCGGCCCGTGTGGACGCGCCGCACAAATAAAGCCCTTCGAGCGGCCCGCGGTAGCCTGGCCGATTCTTCAAGAACTGCTCCGGCGTCGCCGCGAGACCGTAGCCCGTGCCATCGGTCG
The DNA here is from genome assembly GCA_025354825.1 of Myxococcales bacterium. GTDB lineage: Bacteria > Myxococcota_A > Polyangia > Polyangiales > Polyangiaceae > JANXMC01. The sequence continues at coordinate 6,377 of JANXMC010000708.1, read as the reverse complement.
CGCGCGTGTAGCGCCGATGGCTCACGGGCGTCGCCGACTCGCGGTAGACGATGGACTCGCGCGTTCCGGGGAACAGCTTCTCGAGCCGCGCGATCATCTCGTCTTCGAGGAGCGCTTTCTGCGCGCGGTACGGCTCATTGTCCTTGTAGGCGAACCCTTCGCAGTCGTCGTTCGCGACGTTCCACCGCGCGCTGCCGCCGGGGACGATCGTCATCACTTCGATGTTCGTCACGCCAGGCGGCGCGTGGTGGGCGGCCGACTCCGGGTCCTTCAGACTCGCGCTCGTGATGTAACAGCCGCGCGATCGAATCGGCTTCCCCTGGCGCGCGTCGTCGGTGTCCGCGGCGTAGAACCCTTCCATGTCGTAGCCGTCGAACTGCCAGTAGTTCGTGCGCCGCATGCCCTTCGCGGCCATGTCGGTCCGCACGCCGAGGAACGTCATGAAGAGCGCCGCGGCCATCTCGAATTTCGGCGAGCGCGAAACCCACGAGGCGGGCAGATGGTCGAGGCCGACGAGCTTCTCCATCGTGAGGCGCAGATCGGCGTTCGACAGCACGGCGCGCGCACGCACCGCGCGGGAGGGAGCGCCCGCCTTCGGCTCGAGGACGAGCCCGGTCGCGCGGCCGTCCGTCACGACGATGCGCTCGACGCCGTGGCCGAGATGCACCGTGCCGCCGGCTCGTTCGATCTCGGAGGCGAGGCTGTCGGCGATAATCTGCCCTCCGCCCTTGGGATAATACGCGCCGCGGAAGTAGTGCCCCGCGAGGCCGAGGTGCAAGAACGCGCTGACCTTGCTGGGCGGCAGGCCGTAGTCCCCGCTCTGCCCGCAGAGCACGGCGCGAAGGCGCGGATCGCGCACGCAGTCGTCGAGAACGGCGCCGATGGTGCGGTTCTGATTTCGGCCCAGGCCATACATGTCGAACGCGAGGGCGACCATGTCCGAGAGGCCGAGGCGCCCGCCTTTTGCGTCGAGCCGCTGCCCGGCCCGCATCACTTGGCGCAGGAGGCGAACGTACTTGTCGATGCCGCGCCGCTCGTGGGGGAACGTGGCGACGAGGCGATCGCGGTACGTGTCGACGCTTACCGGAATGCGAAATTCGAGATCGGGAAAGACGAGCGTGTCGAAGCCGTCGGCGTCCATCGCCGCGTACTCGAGGTCGATGCCGACGTTCTTCAAGATGCGCGGGATCTGCCCCGTGGGGCCGCAGTCGCCGATGTAATGGAGGCCGACGTCGAAGTGGTAACGCGCGCTGCGCGGCCCGCGCGCAAAATGTGTGGCGCAGCCGCCGGCCACCGTGTGCGACTCGAAGAGCGCGACCTTTAGGCCGCGGCGCGCGAGGTTCGCGCCGGCGACGAGAGCGCCGAGGCCGCTGCCGACGATGGCGACGTCGACCTCTTCGGGGATGGGTCCGCGGACGCGATCGCGCGCTGATGTGGTCATTGTCAACATGAACTACGATCGAATGTGGCTCTTGTCCACATCGATTGGAAAGTCTATCTTTCGAGCCTAGAGAGCGATGTCTGAACGCGACGGGACGTACCACCACGGCAACCTTCGCCGCGCGCTCCTCGACGCGGCGGTGGCGCTCATCGCCGAGCACGACAGCACCGACTTCACGATGCGCGAGCTGTCACGCCACGCCGGCGTGACGCACAACGCGCCCTACCGCCACTTCGAGACGAAGACTCACCTCCTCGCGGCGTTGGCCGAGGAAGGGTTCGGAATCTTGCGCGCGCGAGGGCTCGCCGCATGCCCCGCCGACATGCCGCCGCGCGATCGCGTGCGTGCCCTCGGGGCGAGCTACGTCACGTTCGCCGTCGATCATCCCCACCACTTTCGCCTCATGTTCGGCACGCCCATGGCGCAGGCGCGCGAGAGCCACCCCGAGCTGGCCCGGGCAGCGGACGCGAGCTTCGCGCTCCTCCGCGACGCCATCGAAGGGTGCCGCGCGGCCGGCCTCTTGCGGCGCGACGTCTCGACGCGAAACCTTGGGCTCGTGGCGTGGTCGCTCGTGCACGGACTCGCCGCGCTCCTCGTGAGCGGGCAGATCCCGGGAGGACGAGGTCGCCTCACGTTGCTCACGCGCGAGCTCGCCGTCGTGTTCTTCGAAGGGGCGCTCGTGAGCGCGGCCGAGGGAGCCGACGCAAGCGCGGGCGCGGGCACGCCCGCCGACTGACTCGCGCGGGTACGCGCGATCCAGCGCGCGGATCGCTCTCGACCAGGCGGTCGATGCAGCGCGTGACGGACCGGTCGAATTGCGCGGGGAAACGCGCGTCAAATTGCGAAAATCGGCCGAGGGCGACGTGGCGTATCGGTTGCTACGTCCTCGCGCAATGACGCTCTCCAAACGTCGCATCGTCTTCGGAATCACGTCCCTCGCGCCGCTCGCGCTCATCGCGTTCACGGCGGCCGGTTGCATCGCGCCGACCGACGCCGACGTCGACGAGCTTCAGACACCGAGCGAAGCCGCCTTCACGGCCGAAGGGGTGCGCGGCGCCGCGTTCTTCACGTACCGAATCACGGGCGACGTCACGCCGTCGCCTTCCGCGAGCAGCATCGCGAACGACGCGAGCCGCAACATGGACGGCGCCGGCAACCAGTGCATGGTTCCGCTCCAACGCGGCGAGGGGTACGACGACCTCCGCGCTGCGGGGGTGCACTTCCCCACGCTCGACGGCATCGCGGGGCTGCCCCTCGGATCGCTCTGCAACGTCTGCGTCGACCTCACCCTCGGCAGCGTCACGCAGCGCGTGCGCCTCGTCGATTCACTGCGCGACGGGCAAGACGTTTACGAGGCCGCGCGCGGCGTTCACTTCGATCTCCACGCGAGCACGTACCAGGCGTTTCAAGCGGTCGCGAGCAGCCCGAACGACATCCGCGGCGCGACCTACAGCATCGTCCGCTGCGGCGAGGCGCCCCTCGAGCGGCGCTACGGCGTGCGCCATTTCGCCGGCGGAAACTGGTTTCAGCTCCAAGCGCGGCACGCGGACATTCCGGTTCGTACGATGGAGCTCGTCGAAGGCGGCGGGCGCGTGATCGCGGCGGCGTCGGAGGATCACACAGGGTTCTTCACGTTCTACGCGCAAGAGGGGACGCGCTATGCGGTTCGCCTGAACGGCGCCGAAGTGCACGACGTTCTCAAGCTGCCGACGGCCACGACCGACACCGAGTCGCGCGCGAACGGGCAGTGGTCGGCGGCCGTCGTGAAGGGGGAGGTTCAATCGCTGCAAGCGCAGGCTCCCGCGCCGAACCCGCCGCCGCCGAGTGGAAACGGCGGTGGCGGAACGACGTGCACCGACGCGCCGCCGCCCGCGGCGTCTGGCCAGGCCTCGTATTCGTGCGCCGAGCAAAAAGGGTTCGGCAAGTGCGGCGAGAGCTGGATGCAGGGGTACTGCGCGTCCACCTGCAAAACCTGCCAGCTCGCGAGCGCGCCCGCCGCGGCGTGCACCGACGGGCCGCCCCCCGCCGCCGCAGGGCAGCCGCAGTACTCGTGCGGTGACCAGCAGAAGTTCGGCAAGTGCGGCGAGAGCTGGATGAAGGGGTACTGCGGGTCGACCTGCAAAACGTGTCAGGTCAACGCGAGCGCGCCGACCTGCAGCGACGGGCCGCCCCCCGCGTCTGCGGGCGAGCCGCAGTATTCGTGCGCGCAGCAGAGCGGCTACGGCAAGTGCGGCGAGTCGTGGATGCGCGGCTACTGCAAGTCGACGTGCAACGCATGTCCGTGATCAGCCGTACCAGCCTTCGTGCGGCGCGCTCCGCCGGCAACGAAGGCAGTCGGTGACAGCATGCTTCTTCTCGCACGCGGGGCCGGACCCCACGCGTGTCGAACGTGTTCCACGTCAAGCCGCAGCCGCGCTGTGTGGCATTGTTCGAATACCCGAAAAAGTCTCCTGACGTCACTCGCCGGGGCGTCGAGGGATTTCCCTCGGCGAACGGCAATCGCCGTCCCCCGCGCGGGACGCTGCGCGCGACCTCGCTCATAGGGCGGGCGCGCTCGTCGTCAAACTCGCACTCGTGAATCTCGTACGCGCGGCGCCCTGGGCGCGCTGCGGCGGTGGAGGTCGCATGGATCACGCCACGACGAAGTGCATTGCCTGTTTCACGGCGATGCGCGGGTTTTCGTGAGAGTGGCAATCTCGATCTCGAAAACCGATGTGGGCGCTACTTGCCAATTGTCGGAGGTGCAGGGGCTTGAGCGATGGGACCCGCGAGTGGTAGATCGCTCCCACCATGGCCAAGTCCGTTTCGACATTCCTCATGTTCGATGGCGTCGGTGAAGAGGCGGCAAAGCTCTACGTGTCGCTGTTCGAAGGGTCGGCGATCCGCGCCGTCGAGCGTTGGGCCGAGGGCGAGCCCGGGCCGGTGGGGCAGGTAAAGACCGTGCGGTTTCAGCTCGCGGGGCACGAGCTCGTGGCGTTCAACTCACCGGGCAAGCACGCGTTCACGTTCACGCCGTCGATGTCATGTTGGTTGAGCTTCGTGGGCACGAGCTTCTTCTAAGAAACTCGAAGCACCGCGGCAAGAAAATGACTTCGAACGTGTTCGAAGTACGACACGGGCGCTGCGAGCCGGAGCCGTCGCCGAGGCTCCACGAATGCTTACGAATATTAAGACGAGCTCAGCGCGAAATACCCTCTATGCAACCTTCCCGGAGGGCTACGACTAGAGGCAGTGGGCTCGTCCGCACGCTGCGATTCATGCCGCCGACGCGTTGTCGGCGTTGCGCTCGCCGCCGCCCTCGGTTTCGGCCTCGGCGGCTGCACGCCCGTCGCGGCGTACGAGCGCGGCAAGCTCGCGCATCCGTCGATGTCCACGTCCGACATCGCCGGCCCCGGCGAGGAGCACGTCCGCGCCGTCCACGAGGGGGCGATCGGCGGGAGCGTCGCCGCGGGTGGCGGATGCGGATGCAATTGAGCGGATCGTCGCGCGCGGCGGCTGCGGTTACCGTGCTTGGTCTCTTCGCGGCCGAGCCCCTCGCCGTCGCGGACGAACCGAGCCCGCCGACCGCACCGCCGCCGCAGTCGGCCTACGTGACGCGCGCTTCGAGCGAGGTCGCGGCCTACGCCGACACCGACCACGTCTTCGTGATTACGCCTACGATGGCCGCGACCGTGTCCAACCCCACGGCCGGTTGGGACGTGAGCGGCCGCTACCTCGTCGACGTCGTCTCCGCAGCTTCGGTCGACATCGTATCGACGGCTTCGCCGCGCTGGATCGAGGTTCGCCACGCGGGCACGCTCGCGGGAAGCTACAAGCCGGGCACCGTCGGCGTGTCGGTGAGCTCGGCGCTCTCCGTCGAGCCGGACTACACGTCCGTGACGGGCGGCCTTGTCGTATCGAAAGACCTGCTCGAGAAGAACCTCACGCTGATCGTGGGGTACGACCACGGTCACGACATCTCGGGGCGCCACGGGACGGCGTACTCGGTCTTCTCGCGCCAGATCGATCGCAACGGCGTGAAGGCCGGCGGCTCGCTCGTTCTCGATGCCGCTACGATCGCTACCGCGCTCATCGACGCGTCGTTCGAGAGCGGCGACGCGTCGAAGCCGTATCGGTACGTGCCCCTGTTCGCGCCCGGCACCGTGGTCGCGCGGGGGGCGTCGGTCGCGAGCGTCAATGCGCTCCGTCTGCCTGCGCGTGTGCTCGAACAGCTGCCGACGTTCCGCGCGCGGTATGCGCTCACGGGGCGCATCGCCCACCGGTTCCAGGCGTCGACGCTGCGCCTGGACGAGCGCGTCTACGCCGATTCGTGGGGGCTCGGCGCGACATCGACGGACCTCCGCTACCTCGTCGATCTCTCGCGCCGCGTCGAGGTGGGGCCTCATGCCCGTGTGCACGGGCAGACCCCCGTCGACTTCTGGCAGCGTGCGTACGAGCTTCGACCGGGCGCCGACTACCCTGCGCTCCGAACGGGCGACCGCGAGCTCGGCCCCCTGGTTTCGTTCACAGGCGGCGGCACATTTCGCTGGGGCATCGGCCCGCGCGAGGTTCCGAAGCAGTGGGTGCTGGGCGTCGATCTCAATGTGAGCATTACCAACTACATCAACGATCTTTACATAAGAACGCGAGGCGCCGCGATCGGCGGCGTGTCGCTCGAGGGGGAGTTATGAGCGGCCGCCCTCGACGCGCGCTCCTGGTCGCCTTCGCGCACGCCGCGATCGGTCTGGCGGCGGCCTGCAACCCAGTTAATTCAGACGCGCGCACGGCTCTGGGCGACGAAGTCGGCGGCGTGAATCCCGGGCCCCTTCATCGGCCGGGGCAACCGTGCCTCGTCTGCCACGACGGGAAGATCGGCGACCCCGTCGAGTTTGCCGTCGCGGGCACTCTCTTCGTCACCGCGGAGGCGCGCGACCCGCTGCCCGACGCGGTCGTCACG
>JANXMC010000702.1 GCA_025354825.1 Myxococcales bacterium | reverse complement strand
CGACAAGAACGATGCGGATCCATACACCGGTCGCGAGTGGGACACGGGCAAGAAGGACCTCGAGTTCGCCTGCACCTTCCCGCTCCCCAGCGGCCCGAAGAACTGCCTCGACGAGCAGTACAAAAACGCCTGCGACTGCGACGGACAGAAGCTTCCGCCGCTCTGCGACACGGCGACGCCGACGACGCAGGTCCGCGGTAAGGCATACCCGACAATCCGCGAGTTCTCCGTTGTCCGCGCCCTCGGCGACCAGGGCATCATCTCGTCGATCTGCCCGATCAAGGTCGTCGACAACGCCGAGCACACCGACCCGCTCTACGGCTATCGCCCGGCCGTGAAGACGATCGTCGACCGCCTCAAGAACGCCCTCTCGATTCAGTGCCTCCCGCAGGCGCTCACGGTCGATACGGCCGGCGAAGTCCCCTGCCTCATTCTCGAGACCCTCGGCACCAACGGCCCCGAGACGACCTGCACCGATGGGGCGACGTTCCCCGGTCGCTCAATCCCGGAAGCCACGATCCTCTCGAAAGTCCGCGAGACGCAGGCCGCCGAGTCGGGTGGCGATGCGGGCGGCGACGACCTCACCAAGCGCCCCGTCTGCAAGCTGAAGCAGATCGTCGTTCAGCCGGGCGACACCTGCAAAGACTCGCCGGAAGCCGGTTGGTGCTACGTGACGAACGCTGCTGGCAAGACCCCCTCGGGCACCTGCCAGCAAGCGATTCTCTTCACGGAGCTCGCGAGCCGCGCCGTGGGCTCGCGCTTCAGCCTTCAGTGCATCCGCTCGAGCGAGGGGAGCACTGCGTCCACCTCCGACGCAGGGAAGTAGAACGCTCACCGGGCGTGTAAGCTCCTCGCGTTGGCTCCGAAGAAGACGATCCTCATCATCGAAGACGAGCCCCACATCGTGTTGGGGCTCCGCGATTCCCTAGAGTTCGAAGGGTTTCGCGTTCTCTCGGCGGGCAAAGGGCGGGAGGGTATTGCTCTCGCCCGCGCCGAGAACCCCGACGCGATCGTTCTCGATCTCATGCTTCCCGACATCAATGGGTACGCGGTCTGCGAGGAGCTTCGGCGCCTCAACGCCGTCGTACCCATTCTGATGTTGACCGCTCGGTCCCAGGAAATGGACAAGATCCGCGGGCTGGATGCGGGGGCCGACGACTACGTCACCAAGCCGTTCAGCGTGAACGAGCTCATCGCCCGCATGCGGGCGATCTTCAGGCGCGCCGCACGCCAGCCCGGCACGCCCGAGGTCATGGCGATCGGCGAGGCGCAGGTGAGCTTCACGGCGCACACGCTCGTCGTGCGTGGTCACGAGCAACAGCTCTCGTTCTACGAAGTCGAGCTTCTGAGGCTTCTCGCCGAGCGCGCGGGGCAGCCCGTGAGCCGCGATGAAATTTTGTCCAAGGTGTGGGGGCTCGAAGCGGGGCCGACCAATCGCACCGTCGACAACTTCATCGTGAAGTTACGAAAGAAGATTGAGCTGCACGCCGAAAAGCCGCAGCACATTCTCACAGTGTACGGCTTCGGCTACAAACTGGTCCCGTAGCGCGGTCGCCCCTCTGGCGAGCGCTCTAGGTCAGTTGCCTGGCGTTACGAAGACGATCTCGAGCCTTGCGTTGCGACCTTTGCGGGCCGTGTCGCGCGGATCGACGAGGGGGGCGCGCGTGCCGGCGGTTTCGGCTTTCGTGTGCTCTTTCGATGCGCCGGCGCCGATGACGATCGATGCGGCCGCGTCGGCGCGCGACTGCCCGATTGCGACGCCGTCTGGCGTGCTGTCGTGGTTCACGATCTGAACGCCGACGCCCGCGTGGGCGGCGGCGACGCGACCGAGCTCTTCGAGCCTTTGCTTGGCGTCGGCCGTGGGGGTTACGCTCTTCGCGAAGGCGTCGTGGAGAGTGACGATGACGCCGCGCTCGTCGCGCGTTGGGAGCATGTTCGCGGTCGACAGCTCGGCGAGGAGCGCGTCGGCTTGGCCGGTGACCGCGTCCTTCGCGGTGCGGCGTGCTCGCGTCAGCACGGCGAGGCACGCTGCACGACCGCGTGCCGCGGCGTCGATGGGGACAGGACCCTTGGTCGTGGCGGCGTCGAGCTGCGTCGTGACCTTCGCGAGGGCGGACTCCGCGTTCGTGAGCGTGTCGTCGGCTGCGGCAATGAGCCGCGCGGCACCGCACAAGAGCGCTCCTTGCACGGCAATGGACCGCGCTGCGGTGAGGCGCGCCGCTTCACGGTCGGGCGTGGTCGCCCCGCTCGTCGACGGCAGCAGCGCTTCGCGCGCGACCTTGAGCTTCGTCTCGAGATCTTGGGCATCGCGCTCGGCGTTCGTGCGGCCCGCCGACAGCTCGCGAAATTGCGAATCGGCCTTGGAAATAAGCGCCTGCGCGTCGTCGAGCTCGTGCTGCGCGTCGGCCGCACGGGCGAGCACGACGGCGCGGCTGTAGCCCGCCACCGCGCGCTCGGCGAGGAGGCTCGCCGCGGTCGTGTCGCCGTCGGCGTTGGCCGCGATCGCCTCTTTGCGCCGCTGTTCAGCCATCGCATACGCCTGCGGCGCGCGCGTCGCCGCGAGCTTCGCCCCGGGCGATTCACGCACGCGATCGACATTTGCAATGCTCTGCGGCGGCGCGCCTCGGGTGCCCGCGCACGCGCTCATGAGAAGCGCGAAGCTCGTCGCGACTGCGCACGAGGCGGTCTTCATCTGCGCGCGGCTCACGGCGCACCTGCGTCGGTGGCCTTCACGTTGCCGGCCGCGTTGCCCGTGCGCGGTGCGGGCGCCTTCTTCGACGCGCCTCCGTCGCCTACGGCCGTCACGTTCACGGGCGTGGGAGCGACCTTCTCTTTTTCCGCGTCGTCGAGCTGCGCACGCAGCCGACCGACCCGCGCGATCGCCTCCTCGAGGAGCGCCCGTTCGCGCTCCACGCGCGCCCCGGCGTCGAGCGCATCGCGCTGTGCGGCGTGGGCCCGCGTCTCCACGGTGGCGGCTCCGACGAGGTCGCGCGCGCCCTCTGCCCAGTCGCGTGCCAGACCGTCGGCGAGCCTCGCGTGAGCTTCGTCGCCACCGCTTCGCATGCGTGCGGCGCGCTCGAGCGCGCTATGCGCGTTCGCCACGGCTTCGGCGGCGAGGGACTTGTGCGCCTCGTCGTGCTCGACCTCTTTCAAGATCGTCTCGGCAACGACGCGGTCGTCGGACCCAGCGGCCGCGGCTTGCGAGACGAACGCGCCGAACATCCCGAGGGCGCCGCACGACACCACGACGGCTACAGCCACTCCGAATCGATTCATGCCATTCCTCGTGCCGTTCGGCGTGCGACGCGTCAATCAAAAGTCCCCGTCGATTCATACCGCGACGGCTAAAAATGCGCGCTAAAACCCGTCCGTGATCACCTTCGCAGACGTAGAGCAGGCGCGTAGACGCATTGGCGACAGTGTCTTTCTCTCGCCTTGTGCGTACAGCGAATCGCTGAGCAAGCTCACGTCGACCAAGTGTTGGCTGAAGCTCGAAAACCTGCAGATGACCGGCTCGTTCAAAGAGCGCGGCGCCTGCAACAAGCTCATGGCCCTCACGGCAGACGAGCGGCAGCACGGCGTGATCTGCGCGAGCGCCGGCAACCACGCCCAAGGCGTCGCCTACCACGCGACCCGCCTCGGCATCGACGCGACCATCGTGATGCCGCTCCAAACGCCGCTCATCAAGGTTTCGAGCACGCGCAACTTCGGCGGCCGCGTCGTGCTTCACGGCACGAGCTACGACGAAGCCTACGAAGAGGCGCGGCGGCTGCAAGCGCTCGAAAACCGCACGTTCGTGCACCCCTTCGACGACGACCACGTGATGGCGGGGCAGGGGACGATCGGCCTCGAGCTGCTCGAGCAGAACCCGTACCTCGAAGCGATCGTCGTCGCCGTGGGCGGGGGCGGGCTCGCTGCGGGGATCGCGGTGGCGATCAAAGAGACGAACCCACGCATCAAGGTCTACGGCGTCGAGACCGCGGCGCTCCCCAGCATGAAAGAGGCGCTCGCCGCGGGGAAGCCGGTCACCGTCGCCGCCGCCCGTACGATCGCCGAGGGGATCGCCGTTCGTCGCGCGGGCGACAAGACGTTCGAGGTGATTTCGAAGTACTTGGACGACCTCGTGCTCGTCGACGAAGAGGAGATCGCCGAGTCGATTTTGCTGCTCCTCGAGCGTGAAAAAACGGTCGCCGAAGGGGCGGGCGCGGCTCCCCTCGCGGCCCTCGTTCACAACCGCCTGCCCGTGCACGGGAAGAAGGTCGGCGTCGTCGTCTGCGGCGGCAACATCGACGTGAACGTGATCAGCCGCATCATCGACCGCGGCCTCGTGAAATCGGGGCGCATCGTGCGCCTCGAAGTGACGCTCCCGGACGTCTCCGGCGCCCTCGCAAAGCTCACGCGCGTCTTGGGCGACGCCAACGCGAACATCGTGCAGATCCACCACGACCGCACGTTCGCCGCGACCGAGCTGAACGAAACGCTCGTCGAGCTCGTCCTCGAAACGCGCGGCTTCGATCACATCGCCGCGGTCAGCGATGCGCTCGCTTCGGCGGGCTATCGAATCGCAAATTCGAACGCACGCCCGCCCACAACGTGATGCGCTCGGCCGGGCGCCCACGACATCGCGCGAGGTGCGGCGCCCTTCGAGCCGACATGAACGACCATTCCCCGTGATCGCGGCGTCACGGGGCGCCGTGCACGCGCGCGTCACCGCGCGGCAGTGGGCGTGACCGTCCCTACGTTACTGCGTAATCGGCGCCGCTTTTTGCCTGTTATCGAAGTGGCTATTCCGGCGACTGACCATGGGGGGCGAAACAGGCGGAAACAGTCTTCGCGCCGCAGGCCAGTTGCAGACCCGAGGCGCGAAACCCCTCGGACAAACGAAAAGCCTGAACGCAGGATGAAGCATTCGTGAAGCGCGGCGTGCTCAGCGCGGCCGCGATCAGTGAGCCGATTTTGCGCCGCGGGCATGTGCGTTCGAAGGAGCCCGTCGGCGGCCGTGGCGTTATGACACGCGAGAAAGAGAGCGGCTTGACCGCTCGAGGACGCGCCGATAGCTTCTTCCTTTGATGCTGCGAGCGGGTAGCGAGCAGGAAGTGGAGAGGGAGCTCATAAGCCAGCCGTCGGGTTCCTCGGCGTTTGGCAAGTATCAGCTCTTTGCGAGTCTCGGACGCGGGGGGATGGCTGACGTCTTCCTCGCGGTGGCGCGCGGTCCGATGGGCTTCAACAAGCTCGTCGTGGTCAAGCGGCTACGCGCCGCGCTCGCAGAAGAGGGCTCGTTCCTCAACATGTTCCTCGATGAGGCGCGTCTAGCGGCGCGTTTGAACCATCCTAACGTCGTACACACGTATGAGGTCGGCGAGCACAACGGCTCCTACTTCATTGCGATGGAGTACCTCGAAGGGCAATCGCTCAACAAGATCGTCAAAGAGGCGATCAAGGCTGGGGAAAACCCAGGCTTGCCGCTTCTCGCGCGCGTCGTTTCCGACGCGCTCAACGGGCTGCACCACGCCCACGAGCTGCGCGATTACGACGGGACGCCGCTTCAGATCATTCACCGCGACGTGAGCCCGCACAACGTGTTCGTCACCTACGACGGGCAGGTGAAGCTCGTCGATTTCGGAATTGCGAAGGCGGCATTGAGCTCGACGCAAACCGAGGTCGGCGTGCTCAAGGGGAAGGTCGCGTACATGGCGCCCGAGCAGGCCATGGGCGGTGCGATCGATCGCCGCGCCGACATCTTCGCGATGGGCATTGTGCTTTGGGAGCTGGTCACCAAGAAGCGCCTCATGACGGGCGACTCGGCGGCGGCGACGCTTCACCGGCTGCTCAATATGCCGATTCCGCGCGTGTCGACGATGGTCGAAGGCGTGAACTCGTCCCTCGACGACGTGATTGCGAAGGCGCTCGAGAAGGACCCCGCGCTTCGGTACCAGACGGCCGCAGAGATGCGCGACGCGCTCGAGAGCTACATCTCGACGTGCGGCACCAACGTGCGCCAAGAAGAGGTGGGCAAGCTCGTCACGACCATGTTCCAGAAGGTCCGCGAAGAGGTTCAGCGGCAGATCCAGACGCATATGTCCGCAGTGGGAAATGCCACGTCGACCCAAGAGCTCGCGGCGCTCACGCTCGATTCGCTCCGGAGGTTCGATCACTCTGGCTCCAATCCGTCGAGCCAGCTCATGGCGCTCGGCGTGGGAAGCGGCAGCGGCAGCGGCGTGATTTCGAATCCGGGCGCGCTCGGCGCACCTGAAGAGAAGAAGTCCAAAAAAGGGCTCCTCCTCTTTGGCGGCGTCGCGGTGCTTCTGCTCGGCGTCGTAGGCGTCATTGCGTTCATGGCGGGTGGCCGTTCGGAAGCCGACGCGAATGCCGCGAAGGCCGCTGGCGCCGGCTCTTCCCAGCTCGTCGCGCAGCCGCTCGTTCAGCCCTCTACCGCGGCCACGCAGCTCCCCATCGCGAAGCCCGTCGAGCCTGCGGCGACCGCAGCCCCCGTCGCCACCGCGTCTGCGGTCGCAGCCACGACAACGCCTCCGGTGGTGGCCCCGCCGAAGGTCGAGACCCACCACGGCGGCGGCTCCGCGCCCCGGCCGCAGCCCGCACCGGTCGCCGTGGCTCCCAAGCCCGCCGTTGCTGTCGACGCTCCTGCGCCCGCTCCGAAAGAAGAGGGGCAAGGGTTTCTCACACTCGACACGTACCCTTGGACGAAAGTCTCGGAGGGGAGCCGCGTTCTCGGTACGACGCCGCTGATCAAGCTTTCGATGGGCGCAGGAAGCCACACACTCACGCTCGAGAATCCCGAGCAGGGTGTGAAACAGACGTTCTCATTCTCAATTAAGAACGGCGAGACCGTCAGCCGTCGACTCGCCTTCAAATAGCGAATCGCGCAATTCGGTTTGCTAGGCCGCCGTCGCGCGTACTTGGCAAAGCTTGTCTCAAAATCTGGAGGAGGGTGACACTCATGGATGCGAAGAAGCGTCTTGCGTTGCTTGGTATTTTCTCGACCACGGCCCTCGGCGCTCTCGCAGTGGCGGCCTGTACCACCGAAACAACCTCTGGCACCTACACCGGCAGCGATGCGGGCACCATCGCGGAGACAGGCGGCGGCACGGGCGACACGGGCTCGGTCACGGGGGAAACCGTGAAAGTCGGCGTCTCCATTGGCCTCTCGGGTGACCTCGCCGGCATTGCGGAGAGCATTCAAAACTCGATTCGTGTGAGCGAAGACTTCATCAACGGCAACGGCGGCATTACGAACAAGAACGTTCAGTTCATCATCGAAGACGACAAATCGTCGTCTACGGGTGACCTGACCGCTGTCATGACGAAGTTTCTCACGAAAGACAAAGTGGCCGCGATCATCGGCCCGCTTGGAAGCGGGCAAGTCGTGGTTGCGCACCCGCCGGTGAAGGACGCGAAGATCATTCAACTGTCGCCTTCGGCTACGTCGGCCGGTCTATCCCTAGGGTCTGTTTTTGGCGGCGCGGACCGGTACTTCTTCCGAACGGTTCCGCCCGACGACTTCCAGGCTAAGGCCGTCGCGCGCTTCGCGTACAACGGCCCGAGTGGCGCAGCGGCGCCCGACGGCGGCGTCGCTGGATGTCGCAAAATGGCAATCATCAGCATCGACAGTTCGTATGGCACCAGCATGGTGCCCGTCATTAAGAACGCCTTCATCGCGCGGCAGGACGCGACAGTCGTCTACCAGAAGACGATCCCCACGGAGGGCGGCGACTTCGCCTCCACGGAGGCCGACGCCATCGTCACGGAAATGGCCGGGTTGGCAAACGTCCCCGACTGCCAAGTCATCGTCTCGTACGAGGTGACGGCGGGGCGCTTCATGGCCGCGTGGAGCAAGCAGGCCGCGAAATTCCCGTCCAAGTACTTCACCGTCGGCACGGACGGCATCTACACCGGGAAGTTCCTGAAGGAATCGCAGTCCGATCCCAGTAAGGCGGCATCGCCGAATTACGCAGCGGGCGTGTACGGCACGAACCCCGACACCAACCCGGCGGGTCGGACACAGTTCGATTACTTCCGTACTCGGTATACGACGAAATACCCGCTCGCTGCTGGCGTAGCCGATATTCCCTCCTATTCGGCCAACACCTTCGATGCCGCGATTCTCATCGCCCTCGCCATTCAATCGGCGGGTGGAACGACCGACCCGGTGAAGGTGCGCGACGCGCTCAAGGCGGTCGCGAATCCGCCCGGCACGAAGTACGGACCCGCCGAGTTCGCGCAGGCGCTCGTTGCGCTCAAGGCGGGTCAGGACATCGACTACCAAGGCGCCTCGGGCGACGTTGATTTGAAGGACACCGAAGGGTGGAGCGCTGCCGGCTACATCGTTTGGAAGGTGAGCCAGGTGGCGAACGCAGCACCGACTTATTCGACGATCGAAAGAATTACTCCCGACCAGCTGCAATAGGTACACTTGCCGCCAATGACTCGCTCTACTGGTTCGATGAAGGCGCTGTTTGGTGCGAGCTTGGCGTTGGGCGCTTTCGCATGCGGCTGTAGTGCGAAAACGACCACGGTCGAAGTAACCGATGCGGCACCGCCGACCGCGCTCTCCTACACGATCGACTTCCAAAATCAGTCGAACGCCGTGGGGAGCGCGCTCGTGCAGGTCGTGGTGTTCGATGCGAGTAAGAACGCGTCGGACACGGCGAGCCGTATCGCGTTCTGTGCGGATCTCATCGATCGCCGAACGAAGCGCCAAGACTTCCCCGCAGACACGTACAAGGAGATCGCCCGCACCGCGCTGATATCGCCGTGCGACATGATCCCGTCGAGCTCCGCAGCGAAGCCCGCCGGAGAGTTCACCGTCGGCTACGGAACCTACGCGGTCTTGGTCGTTGCGCAAAAGGGGTCGGGCGCAGCGGACGAGATTTTCATCGGCTGCGGCGTGGGCGACGTCGCTGCCGCCGGTTCGGGGAGCGTTACGACAGTCTCCCTCAACCCGTTTGACCGCTTCACGGAAGTGCCCCCGTATCCGCAGTGCAATAGCCTTGTGAACCGCTGCAACGGCGTCGCGAACTGCCCCACACGCTGAGCTTCGATTGCGAGGGCTAACCCTCGCTACGATCAAAACGCAAAAGGCCGCGGGAGCATCGTGCTCCTCGCGGCCTTTTGGCTATTCCGGATACTGCGGATCGCGCATTAGTTGCAGGTCGCGCCGCCACACCCGAGAATCGGCGAGAGGGCGCCGCTCGTCGCTGGGACATAAGTGGTGTGCGTGACGACCTTATCGTCCGGCTTCAAGGCCACGACTCCAATCGCCGTCGCCGCGCCTGCGACGACGACGCCGGTGATGATCCAGAACACCGGGCTCGAAAACACGCCGCCACCGCCGCTCGCGGCTTGAACGACGCGCACCTGATCGACCTGCACGACGGCGCTCTTGGGTGACCCCGCATTGCCAACTTCGAACACGGCGTCGTCGCGATCGTCGACGGCCTGCGTGTAGTAATCGAGGCGGGTCGTGCCGGGCGGCGGCGGGGGCACTTCGACCGGGACGTTGTCGCCCACGGCCACGGTGCGCACCGTCATTTCCTCGGTCGCTCCCCAACGGAACCCGACGTTCACCTTCTTCACGACGTGGGACGGATCACGCGTTGTGATGCGAATCGTCCCCGGCTCTTTCGGGCGAAGAACGGTCGACGCTTCGATACCGGGCTTACCGGATTGCGCACGCCAGAAGCCGCGCGCCTCGAAGAACGGCGTTTGCACGCGCGGGCCGAGGTTCGCATCGACCTGGAAATCAGGGTCGTACGTGAGGAGCGCGACGAAGGCGTCCTTCGCCGGGACTTCCTTGTCGAGCACCGCGTACGTGAGCGCGAGAACGCGATAGCCGCGAATGAGCTGATCGTGATTGAGCCCGCGCTGCTTTACGACACGCTCGGCAATCTTGTTTGCTTCCGGGTAATCGAGATTCGCATAAGCCTGCTCCGCGAGGTCGAGCTCTTGCTGAACCGGCGCGGCGTTGGCGAGGCTGCTTGCGCCGGTGATCGCGAACGCGAGGGCAAACGGTGCAACGCGCGCGGCGATACGGCGAGAAAGCTTCATGGGCATGAACGCGATCATAAACCCAATCTCTGACGCACCAGAAGAAGTCGCGGGAAGATTCGATCGCGCGTCCCCATTGCGGTCGCTTTGCCGTAGATCTAAGCGGCTCCCATGCACCCCCATCGGGTTTCGTGGGACGTTTACTTCATGAATATCGCGCGCGAAGTCGCGACCCGGTCGACGTGCGACCGAAAGCACGTAGGCGCGGTTGTCGTGCGCGATAAAAACATCCTCGCCACGGGCTACAACGGATCCATCGGCGGCCTTCCCCACTGCGACGACGTGGGGCACATGATGGATCACGGCCATTGCGTCCGTACCGTTCACGCCGAAGCGAATGCCATTGTCCAAGCAGCGAAGAACGGCGCCCGGGTCGACGCGTCGTGCATCTATGTCACCGCGTCGCCCTGTTGGGCCTGTTTCCGCCTGATTGCCAATGCCGGGATCACGCGCATCGTGTTTGGTGAGTTTTATCGCGACCAACGCATCTTCGACTTCTCGCGCGATCTAGGAATCGAGCTCGTCGACCTCTCGAGCGGCAACGCGCCTGAAGCCGCCGAACCGCCGGCAACATCCGCCGGCGAAGGGGGCCTCTGATGGCGCGACGCCGCGTCGTCGTCGTGCAAGGTGGCCCGTCGACCGAGGCCGAGGTCAGTCGCGAGTCTGCGAAAGGCGTTGCAAAAGCGCTCACCGACGTGGGCCATCAGGCCGTGCGTATGGAGCTGAACGGCTTCCTCGCGGAATCGATTCGTGAGGGCGGTTACGACGTCGTCTTCCCCGTGAGCCACGGCGCAGTCGGCGAAGACGGCTCGCTTCAGGGGCTCCTCGAGGTGCTCGAGATTCCCTACGTCGGGTCGAACGTGCTCGCGTCGGCGGTGGCGATGGACAAGCGCGCGGCGCGCGTGATGCTGGCGGCCTCAGGGCTCCCCGTCCCGCGCGGTGATGCGGTCGTTCGAAACGGCGAGTCGCCGCTCGCCGTGGCCGCACGCATTCGCGCGGCGCTCGGCGACAGCCTCTTCGTGAAGCCGTCGAACGGCGGCTCGTCCATCG
>JANXMC010000676.1 GCA_025354825.1 Myxococcales bacterium | reverse complement strand
CCTTCCCCGTCGCAGCGTCCGGTGGCACTCCCCCCCCAGCCCCGGGCGCTGTTCTCTTTTTGTGCTCTGGCGTTCGCTCGACGACGCCCCGCGCGCTCACTTCCCGGATGCGGGGAGCACGGCGTAGAGGCACGATCGCCCGTCACACGCGACGACCGTCGCATCCGTCGCGAGAACGGCGCGAATCGCGGAGGCGCCGGTTCGCTGAGCCGCGTCGGCGTTTTCATCCGGATAGCTCACGACGACGTGCGTGAACGCGTGGATTTGCGCGCGCGTCGCCTCCCAAGGGTGGCGATCGTCCGGGGCGGGCAGCGCGCGCCCGTCGCGGTAGCCGATGGGCAGGTGGTGCGTGAACTTTCCCCAAAATTGCGACGTGAGGCCACCGTTTTGAATCGTATGAAGCATTGGCCAATAGTGGCCAACGGTGTTCCCCTCATCGATCTCGCGGCTCGTATCGTCAATCGGAAGCGCGAGCAGCACGGCGCGCGAATCGAGGCGGCCGACGAGCGCTTCTACCGCACGCGCTTCGTTGCCAACGGCGGTGATCGTGCGCACCCAGAGCCCCGTCACCAGCGCGGCGAAGAGCGCCAACGCGCCCCGCGCCGCACGGGAAGCAAATAGCCGCTCGTCGACGAACGCGAGAGAGATCGCAGCTGTGACGGCGATGATTCGGTAATCCAAAAAGCTTATGTCGGACGGGACTTGAATGGCCGACGGGATCACAAGGCAGAGTGCCCAATACGCCGTGAGCGTGCGCGCGGTGGCCGTGCGAACCGCCGGGGTTGGCCGCGCTGCCGGCTCATTCGCCTCGCGGGCCCGCGACGCGACGGCCACGCCCACAACGGTCAGCGCACCCGCCATGACGGCCATCTTTCGCGGCAGTGTGAGCGCGCCGACGAATGCCAAATAGGCGTAATCGAGCTTTCGAAGCGGCGTGCCCCAATCGATATGGAGAATCCCCGTGACCTCGTCGATGCCGTTGCCGACGACCTCGCCAAACCGCGAAAGCGCCGGCGCCGCGTCGCCGAGGGCCGGGTCGCCGACGATGCGAAAGAGGCCGCTCGTGAGGGCGACCGCCAAGAGCGCAACGGCCGCAAAAAGAAGCGTGCGGCGGCCACGCGCGAGGGCCGCGTGAACGGCGACGAGCAGCACGAAGGCCGCCGCGGCGACGGTATGGAGCGACGCGAGAAGCGCACCCGCGACGGCAACCTGGGCGAGCCGTCCGGGGCGAGGGCGCTCGTCGTCGTCGCGATGGGCCCCCTCGAGAAATGCCGCGTAGCCCCACAAGATCGCGGGCATTCCGATGTAAAAAGGGAGAAATCCCATCCAGACGACGGGATTCCAAATCACGAGTGGCGCGAGGAGCGACGTGACGCTTGGTGAGCCTGCTTCGCCCACGCCAGCATGCGTGCGCGCGCGCGACGAAAGCGCCCGCGTGAGCGCATCGAAGGCGGCGACCATGGCGACGACGTAGAGCGACAGCACAACGCGCGCCGCGGTGACGACGCCGGTCAGACGGGCGATTGCGGCGAGGAGGTAGTAGGTCGTGAAGTAGCTCTGAACATGTGTAGGAAGCGTGTAGGTGGCCGCGAACGGGAGGCTCGCGTCGCCGTACCCCACGAGAATGCGCACATACGTGAGGTGCTGCGGCAGATCCTGCCCCGGGAGGACCGAGACCGCCCAGACGACGGCGACGTTCGCGAGCGTAATCGCCAGGAGCCCGAGGCGGCTGCGGTGCGCGAACAGTGCGCGCGCGTGCGCGCACGCGCGTGAAAGAGAGCGCGGCGACGTGCTAGGTTGCCCCCCTCGCACACGACGACTGCCCTCGAGCTGCTCCACGGCGCGCGCGAGGATGCGCGAAAGGGGCCGATCGCGCTAGGCGGCGACGCGAGGACTTGCCCGAATGTTGCAGCGGGACTACGGTCCACCACCCTCGTTCGCGCGACGTTTTCTGAAGCGCGACATCCGTTCAGGAGCATCTATGGCCCGCGTCACCGTTGAAGATTGCCTCGAGCGCGAAGAGAACCGCTTCGCACTGGTTGTTCTCGCCGCCATCCGCACGCGCCAGCTCATGAAGGGGAACGCCCCCCTCGTTCACTCGAAGAACAAGGCTGCCGTCACGGCCCTCCGCGAAATCGCGGCCGGCAAAGTCCACTACGACCGCCCGACGAACGACGCGGTCAACGAGTGGATCGTCGACATGAACCGCAAAGAGTTCGGCGTTACCTGATTCTGCGCTGAGCACGGCGTCTAGCCGGCACGGCCGCCCTCCAACCGAGGCGCGGCCGTTCTCGTTTCTGGGGTTCGCCTGGTGGAATACCGAAGAGTCGAGAGAAGAATGGCCAAAGGCACTTCCGCGAACGCCGGCCGCGGCGTCGACCACGAGCTCGCGGCGGGCTCGCGCGCGCACTACGAAGACGCGACCTACTACACGTCGACGTACAAAAAGCGGATCGACGACGTTCAGTACTACGTCACGTTGGCTGAGAAACACGGCGGCCCCGTCCTCGAATACGGCGTCGGCAATGGGCGCATCGCTCTTGCGATGGCGCGCCACGGCGTCACCGTCACGGGCGTCGACCACTCGGAGGCGATGCTCGCCGATCTCCGCACGCGCCTCGCCGACGAGGCCATCGAAGTGCAGCGCCGCGTGACCGTGAAGCAGGGGGACATGCGCACGCTCGCCTTGCGCAAGCGCTTCCCCATGGTCTTTTGCCCGTTCAACACTGCGCTTCATCTCTATACGCGGGACGACGCCGAGCGCTTCTTCGCGCGCGTTCGTTCCCATATGGATCCGGGCGGCCGTTTCGTGATGGACCTCTCCGTGCCGCAGCCGGAAGATCTCTCGCGCGACCCGAATCGCGCCTACCACGCGCCGCGCTTTCGCCACCCCACGACGGGCGAGGTCGTTCGGTATTGGGAGTATTTCGATTACGATCGCGTGCGGCAGATTCTCTTCGTGTCGATGATGTTCGAGCCTGTGAGCGACGCGTCGAAAGGCTGGTCGACGCCCCTCGCGCACCGGCAGTACTTCCCCCGCGAGTGGGAGGCGCTGCTTCACTACAACGGCTTCGAGATCGAAAAGGTGGAGGGGGACTTCCACGGCGGTCCCCTCGATCGCACCAGCGACACGATGGTCTGGCACACGCGCCTTCGCCGCGGTTTCAAGCCGTGAGCGAGCACTCGCTGCCACGGGCGCTCGCCCATGTACGCGCGCGCATCGAAGCGGCGGCCGCCGCGTGCGGGCGTGATCCGAGCGGAATCTGCCTCGTCGCGGTCTCGAAGACGAAGCCCGTCGAGGCGATTCGCGAGGCTTACGACGCAGGGCAGCGCGTCTTCGGCGAGAGCTACGCCCAAGAGCTCGTGACGAAGGCCGAGCAGCTGGCCGATTTGCCGGATATCGAATGGCACTTCATTGGCCATTTGCAAACCAACAAGGCAAAGCTCGTCGCCCGCGCCGCTCATGTAGTGCACACCATCGATAGTCCGGCCCTTGCTCGCGAGCTTGGCAAACGCGTCGCGAGCGCCGAGCGCGCGCCGCTTCCCGTGCTCATCGAGGTGAATGTCGCCGCCGAGCCGCAGAAGCACGGCGCCGCGCCCGTCGACCTTCTCGAGGTGATGGACGCCGTGCGCGCGCAGCCGTCCCTCGTCCTTCGTGGCCTCATGACGGTGCCCCCGGACGACCTCGCCGCAGCTGCGGCCACGTTCGAGACGCTGGTGTCGCTCCGCGCGCTCCACGGCGGCGTCGCCGCGCTCCCCGAGCTCTCGATGGGAATGACGAGCGACCTCGAAGTTGCCATTCGTGCAGGCGCGACGATCGTGCGTATTGGGACGGCGATCTTCGGCGCGCGCGACTATTCGGTATAGGGCGAATGGCCTCCCACGCCGCTTACCTTGATCGGCAATAGGCAGACCTGTCTGTATCGTCGGCGCGAGGCGGAGTGCGACGAAAGCTCAAATGGAATTGGGCGAAGTACAAATGCCGAGCCGTATTCGACAAGCGCACCGAGTGCGAAGCCTGCGCGTGGCGTTAATCCTTACGCCGCCACCGCGCGAACGAGTCCTTCAAGCGCGTGAACGGGTTGGTGCTCGGCGTCACCGTTGCGCCTGCATCCGGGGACGCGGTCTCGGTCTCGGTCTTTGGCGCGCTCTGCCCCGACGGCGGCGGCTCGCTCGCGGGTCGCGCAGGCGGAAGGACGGACCGCGGTAAGCTCGTCGCGTTCGCGGCCGCGTTGGGGCCGTCCGCGATCGTCGCGAGCTCGGCGAGCTCGGCCCGCGCGGGGAGGCACCCCGGGGCGACGACGAGCGCCGCTTCGAAGGCGGCGCGCGCCGCGTCGACGCGGTTGCGACGCCGTTCGACGAGGCCCAACGCGTAGTGGGCGACCCACGCGTCGTGGGCTTCGGCGAGCCTTCGCGCGCGGGTGGCGACGCCGTCGAGGTCGTCGTCGCTCGCCGCGCGAGCTGCGCGCACGACGGCGTCGATCTCGGCGGCGACCTCGGGCTCGCGCAGCGTGAGAAGGCCGCGCTGCGCTTCGGCCGCGAGGGGTGAGTCCTTCGCGAGCCGCTCGACGTCGCGGAGGCGCGCGATGGCGAAATCGCGTTCACCCATTTGCGCGTGGCACTGCGCGAGGTTCAGGAGCCCCCACGGATCGTCGGGTATGCGCTCCAGAAAGCGGCGCACGAGCGTCGCGACGCGGGACGCGCGCGAGAGCCCCTCGGACTCGGTCGCGAGGGCGAGCTCGATGGCGCGGCGCAGAAGCTCGGGGTGCGCCCCCTCGACGCCCAGCGCGCCGTCGACGAGGGCTTGGGCCGACACGGTGTCTTTGCGGTCGAGCGAAACGCGGGCGAGGTTTTCGTAGGCGCCCGGGTTTGCGGGGTGGCGCAAGAGCACTTCGCGCCACGTGATGATCGCCGCGTCGTGCTCCCCCTTTTCGTAGAGCGCGACGCCGCGTTCGACGCACAAAAAAGGCTCTCCGACGTTCACCGCGAGGGCGCGGTCGATCGCCGCCAAGGCGCCGAGGAAGTCGCTTCGGCCGCGCAGAATCTCGGAGATCAGCACCGCGCCGCGAGGCCGCTCGGGCGCGCGCGCGGCGACCTCTTTCGCGTGGACGAGGGCCGCGTCGGCGTCGCCCGTCCGAAGGCACAGGATGGCGAGCGCCTCGACGAGATCGAGCTGCGTCGGTGCGTCGCGCATGGCCGATTCGAGGGCGCGCCGCGCGGTCTCGATGAAGCGAGGGCCGCCGTTTTGCGCGAGGCCGACGTTGAGCGCGACGTCGAGGGCGAGGGCCGCGAGGCGTGCGGCGGGGTAGCGCGCATCGGGCCCATCGGAGACCGCGCGACCGAGGTGCACGAGCGGCGCGAGCCTGTCCGCCGGGGCGCCGAGGCGCGGATCGTGAAGGGCCGCGCGTTCGCCTTTGAGCACGCTCTCGAGTGCCTCCCACGGCAGGCCCGCGATATCGCGGAGCGCCATCGACACGATGTCGACCGATTTGGCGAGCTCGTCGAACGCCGCGACGATGCCGTCGCCCGCCGCGTCGTCGTCGAGGGGCACCTCGACGCTCGCGCGCGTCGCGCCCGTGTGGACATCGAACGCGAGAATCTTCAGCAGCCCGCGACCGTCTGTCGGCGGCTCGAAGGAGCCTGTGAAAATCGTCTCGACGCTCGGCGGCGGCCCGTTTTCCCCTTGAAGCTCACGCCACGCGGCCATCGGCATGAACGCTTCGACAGGCTCGAGGGGCGCGCCTTCGGGGTCGCCATCGCGTTTCGCGTGGAGCTGCGCGAGCGCCACGTTCTCGCCCCCCACCAGCACGTTCGCGTGAATGAACGCCGCGAGCCCGAGCCCGAGCCCCTTCGCATCGGGCGGGACGGCGAAGGGGACGACGACGGCGCGTGGGCCAGGCGGAGCGGGCATGGGTCGCGTGTGTCTTTGTCGAGGAAGAGCGTTCGTACAAGGTCAATCGGGCCGCGCGGTCCAATGGGGCTACGCGCGACGCTCCGTACGCGGTCGCGTTCCATCGACGACGACGGCTCGCTTCGCCCATTTTCGCCCGCGGTCCAGCCGCTTCGTGCGGCGGATGTGGGCGAGTTTCTTCACGAGGCTCGCAACCGTTGGTCGCTGCTTTGCCGTGCGGTCCTTA
>JANXMC010000657.1 GCA_025354825.1 Myxococcales bacterium | reverse complement strand
GAGCGAATCGAGGCGGTGATGCACTACGCGCAGTCGACGAAGTGCCGCGCCGAAATCATCGCCGAGTACTTTCACGTCCCGCCCGAAGGGCTCTGCGGCCGCTGCGACAACTGCCTCAACGGCGCGGCCCGTCCGTCGCCGATACCCATGGAGGCGCGGGCGCGCGCCCAGGAGGAGAGCGTGAAAGCCGTCGAGCCGCCGGCCCTCGCGCCGGGGGCCACGGTCGTTCATCCGAAATTCGGGAAAGGCGACATCGTCGAAGTGAAGGACGAGCGCGTCCGCGTGAAGTTCGACGATGGCGAACGGACGATGCGCACGTCGTTCTTCGAATGACGGGGGACAGACGGATGACAACGGACTTCCGACGGGGGCTCGAATGGCAAATACGTTGAAGGCGGTTCTTCTCGATATCGACGGCACGCTCATCGACAGCAACGACGCCCACGCCGCGGCGTGGGTCGATGCGCTCGCCGAGGCGGGCTTCGAGGTGGCGTTCGATCGGGTTCGCGCGCTCATTGGAAAAGGTGGCGACAAGGTGCTGCCCGAGCTCACGGGGGTCGAGAGCGACAGCCCCCGCGGCGTGGAAATTAGCGAGCGCCGCGGCGCGATCTTCAAGAAGACCTACGCTTCGACGTTGAGGCCCTTCCCCGACGCCCGCGCGCTTCTCGAGCGGTTCAAAGCGCTCGGCTTGAAGCTGGTGGTGGCGACGTCCGCAAACGAGCGCGATGTCACGCCGCTTCTCAAGATTGCGAAGGTCGACGACCTCGTCGAGACGCGGACGTCGTCGTCCGACGCCGAGAGGTCGAAGCCAGATCCGGATATCTTGCAAGTTGCCCTCGCGCGCGCAGGCTGTAAGCCCCACGAAGCGATCATGCTCGGCGACACGCCGTACGATCTCGAGTCGGCCCGTAAAGCGGGCGTCGCCTCGGTTGCCGTGCGTTCCGGTGGCTGGAAGGACCGCGATCTCGCAGGCGCAGCGGCGATTTACAACGACGTCGCCGACCTTCTTCGCAATCTCGAAGGGTCTCCCTTCCTCGCGCGATAGCGAGATTTCTCCCCTTCCTATTTCCGATTAACCTCGCTTCATCTTCGGCGGTAATCGCATTACGGCCGCGCTCGAGACTGTTTCCCGCGTCGGTACGCGAACGTCACGATCGCGGTGGTAGAAGCTTCTCGTGTCGCACGTCGAGGCATGTCCTCGAGATGGAGCGAAACGATGAGCACGTCGAAGAGACTGCGGGGGCGGGGTCGCGTTCGCCTTCCCATAGCTGTGGCGAGCACGATGGGGGCGATTCTCGTCCCAAGTATTTTAATGGTCGCGTGGGAGCTTGGGCACTCGCATCCGCGCGACCCGGGCATCGAGCCCGTCGCCCACGCCGCCGTGCGTGCGGAGCCGCCGCCTGGCGCGGTGGAGGCTTCGAACGCGCGAATTAGCCTGGGAAAACGCATCTTTTTCGACCCGGCTCTCTCAGAGCCTCCGGGGACGAGCTGCGCCAGCTGCCACGATCCGGCTCACGGCTTCGCGGGCAACAACGGTTCGACGCTCGGCGTCGCGCGGGGAAGCCGGCCCGGCGAGCTCGCATTACGGAATACGCCGTCCGTATTGTATTTGCGATTCGTTCGCCCCTTTCACCTTCATTGGGAAGAGGACGCGCCGCTCGTCGACGCCTTTGGCGGTTTCTTCTGGGACGGCCGCACCGACTCGCTCGTCGACCTCCTCAAGCAGCCACTTCTCAATCCCAATGAGATGAACGGCGGAACCCCCGAGCAGGTTGTCGCGAAAGTCCGCAAGGCCGACTACGCCGAGCCGCTGCGGGCCCAGTTTTCGACGGCGCTCGACGACGGCGAAAACGTGCTGCGCGCCATGGGCGAAGCTGTGGCGGCGTACCTCACGAGCCCCGAAATGTCCCCGTTTTCCTCGAAGTACGACGAGGTTCTGCGAGGGCACGCCACGTTCTCCGCCGACGAGGCGCGGGGGCTCGCGCTCTTCAAAGATTCGGCCAAGGGTGGCTGCGCCGGCTGCCACAAGCTGAACGATACGATACCAAACCCCGAGCGGTCGCTCTTTACCGATTACGGCTACGACGGTGTCGCGCCTCCGCGGAATCAGAAATTACCGAGAAACGCCGACCCTACCTATTTCGACAAAGGGCTCTGCCAGAGGCCCGATACGCATTTTCACACCGATAGCGACGAGTTCTGTGGCGCGTTCCGCACGCCGTCGTTGCGCAATGTCGCGCTCCGTCCGGCGTTTATGCACAACGGCGTCTTCTCCAAGCTTCGTGACGCCGTCGCGTTCTACGCAACGCGCGCTACGACACCGAAACGTTGGTATCCGTCGGGCGTCGTCTTCGACGACGTCCCCGAGAAATACCGCGAGTACGTGAACGTCGACAGCGCGCCTTACAACCGCCACCCCGGCGAGGCGCCGGCGCTCGACGACCGTGAGATCGACGCCGTCGTCGCGTTCCTCGAGACGCTGACCGACGCGCGCTGAGAAGCACTTTTTCGAAGTTGGGATTCAGGGGTCGTGGCGATAGCCACGAATGGTTTCGTGCGAACAGGAGAGTCAAAATGCGTATGCGTACATCGCTCTGCTTCTTGGCAGTGGTGGCGACGGCTGCCACTGCGGCTTGCAGCTCCGGACCCTCCGGAAATGCGGCCGCCAACTCAACGGACGACGCGCTTTCCGCTGCAACCGGCAGCCAGGCGTCGGCCCTTCACAGCGCCCGCACGGGCCGCCGCGATCGATTGACGCGAACGCCGATTAAGCACGTCGTCGTCATCGTCGGCGAGAACCGAACCTTCGACCACGTCTTCGCGACGTACAAGCCGAAGCACCATCAGCGTGTCGACAACTTGCTGGCGAAGGGGATCATCGAGGAAGACGGCTCGCCAGGCCCCAATTTCGCCCTCGCCACGCAGAAGCTCGCCGTCAGCTCGGGGAGCGCGTTCGAGATGAGCCCCGGCTCGCAAGCGGCGTACAGCAAGCTCCCGCCGGTGCTCGCCGGCGGGCCGAAGCAGCCGTACCTCGCAACCCTCGCCGAGGCGCAGGCCGCCGAAGGGAACGCCCTTCCGGCCGACTACGTTGGCTATCTCACGACGGGCGGCACTGGCCTCAAGAGCGGCACCCCCGATACGCGACTTGCCGGCGATCCGCTGAACGTCGCGCCGGGCCCTTTTCAAATTACGCCGGGGATCAAATACGACGATTACGCGGCGAGCCCTGTCCATCGCTTTTACCAAATGTGGCAACAGCTCGACTGCAGCGCCGAGCATGCCACGTGGGCCAACCCCGCGGGCTGCCGCTCGGACCTCTTTCCGTGGGTGGAAACCAGCGTTGGCGCAGGCAGCAACGGCGCGGCGCAGCCCGCCGACTTCAACGACATGTCGACCCGAGAAGGGGCGACGGCGATGGGCTTTTACAACGTCCTTCAGGGCGACGTTCCGTACTTCAAGCGCCTCGCCGACGCCTATTCGATGAGCGACAACTTCCACCAGGCGATTCAGGGCGGCACCGGCGCGAACCACGTTGCGCTCGGCACGGGCGACGCCGATTGGTACAGCGACGGCAAAGGGCACGCGATGGCGCCCCCCGCGCTGCAAATCGAAAACCCGAACCCGCAAGCCGGGACCAACAACTACTACACGCAAGACGGCTATTCGGGCGGCACGTACAGCAACTGCGCCGACGACAGCGCGCCCGGCGTGGGCTCGGTCGTCGACTACTTGCATGCAATGCGCGTGAAGCCCAATTGTGAGAAGGGGCACTACTACCTTCTGAACAATTACGACCCCGGCTACTTCGGCGACGGAACGGTCAACAGCGGCGAGTTCGTCATCCCCCCGTCGAGCACGCGCACGATTGGCGACGAGCTGCTCGAGCACGACGTCTCGTGGCGCTACTACGGCGAGAATTGGAACAAATACGTCGCCGACCCCGACGGCTACGCGCCCGGCGACGAATACTGCAACATCTGCAATCCGTTCCAGTATTCCACGTCGATTATGACGAACGCCGACGTTCGTACGACGCACATCAAGGACACCGACGATCTCTATTCGGATATCGCCCAGGGGTGGCTCCCGGCGTTCTCCATCGTGAAGCCGAGCGGCCTCCTCGACGGCCACCCGGCGTCGTCGAAGCTGAATTTGTTCGAAGGGTTCTCGAAGAAGATCGTCGACGCCATCGCGCAGAATCCCCGCCTTTTCGAGGACACGGCCATCTTCATCACCTTCGACGAAGGCGGCGGCTACTACGACTCGGGCTACGTGGCCCCCGTCGACTTCTTCGGCGACGGCACGCGTATTCCGTTCATTGCCGTCTCCCCGTGGGCCCAGGGCGGGCACATCTCTCACCACTACGCCGACCACGTTTCGATTCTCAAGTTCGTCGAGCGCAACTGGGGGCTCCCGCCGATCACGCGTCGCAGCCGCGACAACCTTCCGAACCCGATTGCCGATCTTCGTAACCCGTGGGTCCCGCGCAACGGCGCGGCCATCGACGACTTGATGGACATCTTCGACTTCGGCCGACGCCCGGCCGATCGCGACTAGGCACACGCTCGCTTCCTGAAGCTCTTTGCAGTGCCCACGGCGTGGACGGCGCACGTCCGCGCGGTGGGCATTTGCCCTATTTTTACCCCGCAATCGCGGCGAGTGGCGGCTGGCACGCAGCTCGCAATTCGCTCGGCCATGAACACTCGAGCCAAGCAGGTCGCGCGTCGCATCGTTCTGGCCGGCGGCAGCGGATTCATCGGGCAGGCGCTCGCCGAAGCGCTCGTCGCACGCGGCGACGACGTCGTGATTCTCACGCGCGATGCCGACGCCTACAACGCCGCGGGCCGGGCGGGGCGAGCCGTGGCGTGGGACGGCAAAACCCTTGGGCCGTGGGCGCGCGAAATCGACGGCGCGACGGCCGTCGTAAACCTCGCGGGCAAGAACGTCGACTGCCGCTACACGCCCGCGAACCTGCGCGAGATCAACGACTCACGCGTCGACTCGGTGCGCGTCGTCGCGAGCGCCATCCGCCTCGCGGAGAGGCCGCCGGCGGTGCTCGTGCAGTCGAGCACGTTGGCCATTTACGGCGATGCCGGCGCCGAGCCGTGCGACGAGTCCCACGCACCGGGCACGGGCATTCCCGTCGAGACCGCCCTCGCGTGGGAGCGCGCGTTCGACGCGTCACCGACGCCGGGCACGCGGCGCGTGGTCCTACGAATCGCCTTCGTCCTTGGCGCTCGCGGTGGCGTGCTCCAACGTTTGCGCGGGCTGTCGTCGCGCGGGCTCGGCGGCCCCGTGGGGCGCGGCGATCAGGTCGTGAGCTGGATTCACATCGACGACCTCACACGCATGATCGCGTGGGCCATCGACGACGCCCACGTCGCTGGCGTCTTCAACGCGACAAACCGCGCTCCCGTCACCAACCGCGAGCTGATGGCGGCACTTCGGCGAGCCGTCGGATGCGACTTTTACCTCCCCGCGCCGTCGTGGGCCGTGCACGCGGGGGCCTTTTCATGCGCACCGAGCCTGTCCTCGCGCTCACCGGCCGCTTCGGCGTGCCCCGTCGCGCCCTGGCGCGCGGCTTCGTCTTCGAGCACGAGACCCTTGCGCAGGCCGTCGCCCTCACGCCGTCGTAGCTCCCACAGGCGTCGTGCCCGGGACGCGCATCTCGCGCACTGTCCGGGGGAGGTCGGGCGCGATGATCGGTTTTTGGATGTCGCGAACGCCGCGCGCAATCCGCAGTCGACACGGCGGCGTCGGCTCGACGTAACAAATTGGGCATTTCGAGATCGACCAAGGCGAGCGCGAGGGCGTCGGCATTCTCGTGAAACCGGTTTCCGGCTTCGGTGCGGCGTCGCCGCGGGCCACCCGCTAGCGCGTTTCTCGAGGCGGAGGCTGTGCAAACGCCACGGCGAAGGCCGCGGGGCTGGTGAGCGTCCTGCCCGTCGTCGCCCCCGATCGTGGGCGTGCGCCGGGAAAGCCGCTGTCGTACAGCGTGAGCCAGAACGAATCGACGGACCGCGGTGCGAGCCACGGCGCGAGGCGCGCGAGGTCGACGCCGAGGGCGGCGACGACGATGTCGTGGTCCTCTGCGACGGCGCGGAGGCGCAGGACGACATTGGCCAACACGTCGCCCGTGAACGGCGCGTACAAATAGAAAAGCGTCCCATCGGCGAGGGGGGCGTCGCGAACATCGGCGTTGGTGATTTCGACGGCGACGCCGAGGCGCTTGGCGGCGTCCCGCGCCGCTGTCGCGAGGGGCGTTTGCACTTCGATTCCCCGCGCTCTCGCCGGCGTCAGCAGCGCTGCCAGAAGCACCGTTTTTCCAAGGCCCGCCCCGAGATCGACGAACACGTCGGCGCCCCCCAGCGGCACTTCCCAGAGCGTACGCAACACCGCGGCAACAGAGCTTGCGTGATATCCGATGAGCGACGGCCCGGGAGGCGCTGCTTCCTTTGTAAACCTGCCGTCGTCGGCTATGCCTGCAAGCGCTTCGAACGCCGCGTCGCGAGCGTCTACAGGCAGCTTCGAGAGCGAGTCGACGATGCTCTGGGCACGCAGAGCGTTGCTCACCGAATGCGAGCTTTCGCAAGCCCGTTTGCCCTGCATTGCGGAGAACGGTAGCGAATGCGTAAAAAAACGCGAAGCGTCGAAACGCGAGCCCATTCCCGGGAATCGTACGCGCGTGCGGATTACTCTCGTCATCCTAGGTCTCCTCGCCGTTATCGGCGGGCTCGTTGGTATCAAGTACAAGCAAATCTCCTCGCTCATCAACATGGGCAAGGCGATGGAGAAGTCGGGGCCACCCCCCGAGGCCGTAGCGGTCGCCGTATCCCAAGAACAGTCGTGGGAGGGGACTCTCGACGCCGTGGGCAGCATTGCCGCCGCGCGAGGGGTTTCCCTCAGCAACGATGCGCCCGGCGTCGTGTCGCGCATCAACTTCGAGTCCGGCGCCATGGTCCGAGCGGGCCAAGTGCTCGTCGAGCTCGATTCGAGCGTCGAGCGGGCGCAGCTCGCGACGGCGAACGCGCGTAAGGATCTCGCGAACATCACCGCGGGGCGCACGCGCTCGCTCGTGCAGACCAACACGGTCGCCCAGGCGCAGCTCGACAACGACGACGCGCAGCTGAAGACGGCGTCGACGGACGTCAACGGCATTCAGGCGCAGCTCGATCGCAAGGTCGTGAGGGCGCCGTTCGCGGGGCGCCTCGGCATTCGCCAGGTGAACCTCGGTCAGTACCTGAACCCGGGGACGACGCTCACCGTCCTCGAGGCGATCGACTCGGTCTACGTCGACTTCTCGCTTCCGCAGCAGCGGCTGTCGAACGTGAAGGTGGGCATGCCCGTGCGCATCGTCATCGAAGGCGCCGAAGGCTCCGCGAACGACGGCGTCATCGCCGCGATCGATCCGGTCGTCGATTCGGCCACGCGCATGATGAAGCTTCGCGCGACCGTCCCGAACAAGGAAGAGAAGCTCCGTTCGGGCATGTTCGCGAAGGTCGAAGTGCGCCTCCCGGAGAGCGCGAAGGTCATTACGGTGCCCGCGACGGCGCTGATTCATGCGTCCTACGGCGACTCGGTCTTCGTGGTCGAAGACAAGAAGGACGACGCGGGCGCGCCGGTGAAGAACGACAAGGGCGAGCCCGTGAAGGTCGCGCGCCAGCAGTTCGTGAAGCTCGGCGAGGCGCGAGGCGACTTCGCCGCCGTCGCCGACGGCCTCAAGGCCGGGCAGACCATCGTGAGCGCGGGGGCGTTCAAGCTCCGCAACGGCGCCTCGGTCGTCATCAACAACAGCGTCAAGGTGAACGCGTCGCTCACGCCGCAGCTCGAGAACCACTGAGGCCCGGCCCATGAAGCTCACCGACCTCTTCATCCGGCGACCGGTCCTCGCGATCGTCGTCAATCTCGTCATCATCATCGCGGGGCTTCAGGCCGTGCGAACGCTCAACGTTCGCCAGTATCCCAAGCTCGAGAGCGCGTCGGTCTCGGTGAGAACGGCCTACGTCGGCGCCAACGCCGATCTCGTTCGCGGCTTCATCACGACGCCTCTCGAGCGGGCCATCGCAGCCGCCGACGGCATCGATTACATTGAGTCGTCGAGCATCCAAGGGCTCTCGACCGTGAACGTTCGCTTGAAGCTGAACTTCAACGCGTCGAACGCCCTCGCCGACATCACGGCCCGCGTGAACCAGGTTCGCGCCGATCTGCCGCCCGAAGCCGAAATCCCGTCGATCAACATCGAGCCTTCCGACTCGCAGTTCGCGGCAATGTACCTTGCGTTCGGCTCGCCGCTTCTTGAGGACAATCAGGTCACCGACTACCTGATTCGCGTCGTGCAGCCGCGCCTCTCGGCCATCGAAGGCGTGCAACGCGCCGACATTCTCGGCGGCCGCACCTTCGCGATTCGTGCGTGGCTGAAGCCCGATCGCATGGCGGCGCTCAACGTCAGCCCGGCGCAGGTTCGCCAGGCGATGGCGGCCAACAACGCGCTCTCCGCCATCGGTCAGACGAAGGGCGGCCTCGTGCAGCTCAATCTGACGGCCACGACGGATCTCACCTCGGTCGAGGAGTTCAAGCACCTCGTGGTGCGCGAGAAGAACGGCGGCCTCGTTCGCCTCGAAGACGTCGCCGACGTCGAGCTCGGCGCCGACACGTACGAGCAAGACGTCCGCGTCTCGGGCAAAAAGGCGACCTTCATGGGCGTCTGGGTTCTTCCCAACGCCAACTCCCTCGACGTCATCAAGAAGGTCAGCGTCGAGATCGAGAAGATCAAGAAAGAGCTGCCGACGGGCATGGACGGCCAGGTCGCCTTCGACTCGACGAAATACATCAACAACGCCATCGACGAGGTCGTCAAGACGCTGACGGAGACGGTCTTCATCGTCGTCGTCGTCATCTTCCTGTTCCTGGGGTCGTTGCGCTCGGTCATCGTGCCGCTCGTCGCCATCCCTGTGTCGCTCATCGGCGCCGTCTTCTTAATGCAGGTGTTTGGCTTCACGCTGAACCTGCTCACGCTCCTCGCGGTGGTTCTCGCCGTTGGTCTCGTCGTCGACGACGCCATCGTCGTGGTCGAGAACGTCGAGCGGAACATGCGCGACGGCCACAGCGCTCTCGAAGCCGCCCTCATCGGCGCGCGTGAGCTTGTCGGCCCGATCATCGCGATGACAATCACCCTCGGGGCCGTCTACGCGCCCATCGGCTTCCAGGGAGGTCTCACGGGCTCGCTCTTCCGCGAGTTTGCCTTCACGCTCGCCGGCGCCGTTTTCATCTCGGGGTTCGTCGCGCTGACGCTCTCGCCGATGATGGCGTCGAAGCTGCTCAAGCCTCACAGCGAGCAGGGGTTTCTCGCGAAGAAGATCGAAGGCGGGTTCGACGCGTTGAAGCGCGGCTACGCGCGCATGCTCGACGGAACCCTCAACCACCGAGGCCTCGTCTATACGGTCTGGATCGTCCTCTCGATCCTCGTCGTGCCCATGTACATGTTCTCGCCCGCGGAGCTCGCTCCGAACGAGGATCAGGGCGTCGTCTTCGGCGCCATCGACGTGCCGGCCAACGCGACGCTCGAGCAGATGACGCCGTACACCGCGGAGATCAACCGACTGTGGATGACCACGCCCGAGTTCGATCACAGCTTCCAGATCACGTTCGCGAACGGCGGCTTCGGCGGCATGCTGCTCAAGCCCTGGGACGAGCGCAAGCGGAGCATCTTCCCGATTCAGGGCGAAGTCGGCGCCAAGCTCTCTTCCATCGCGGGGGTGCGCGCGCCGGCCTTTTTGCCGTCGGCCCTCCCTAGCTCGGGCACGTTCCCCGTCGAGTTCATCATCGCCTCGACGGCCGACCACGCCGAGCTCGTTCGCTACGCCGAGCAGATTGTGCAAGAGGCCGCGAAGAGTGGCCAGTTCGCCTTCCCGCCGATCACCGACGTGAAGATCGACCAGGCGAAATCCGAGATCGTCATCGACCGCGACAAGGTCGCCTCGATGGGGTTGAGCCTTCAGCAGGTGGGCGCGGATCTCGCGTCGATGCTCGGCGGTAACTTCGTCAATCGGTTCAACATCGACGGACGCAGCTACAAGGTGATTCCGCAGATTCAACGCGCGGGGCGCCTCACGGTCGATCAGCTGAAGGACATTCACGTGTCTGGCCCCAACGGGCAGCTGATGCCCCTCAGCGCCGTCGCGTCGTTCAAGTCGGGCGTCGAGCCGCGCACGTTGAACCGCTTCCAGCAGCTCAACTCGGTGAAGATCTCCGGCGTCGCGCCGCGGTCTCTCGAGGCCGGCCTTCGCGTCCTCGAGGACTCCGCAGCCAAGATTCTGCCGCCGGGGTCGCGCATCGATTACACGGGCGAATCGCGGCAGCTTCGGCAAGAGGGCGGCAAGTTCTTGCCGGCCATGGGGCTCGCGCTGCTGCTGATCTTCCTCGTGCTCGCGGCGCAGTTCAACTCGTTCCGCGACCCGTTCGTCATCCTCGGCGGCTCGGTGCCGCTCGCGATGTTCGGCGCGATGATCTTCACGTTCCTCAAGTTCGCGGGGCCGCCCGGCATGGGCTTCGGTCTCACGGACGGCTGGACGACGACGCTCAACATCTATTCGCAAGTTGGCCTCGTGACGCTCGTCGGTCTCGTGTCGAAGAACGGCATCCTGATCGTCGAGTTCGCGAACGCCCAACAAGAGAAGGGGATGAGCAAGCTCGATGCGGTTCGCGCCGCAGCGACCACGCGCCTTCGCCCTATCCTGATGACCAGCGTCGCCACGGTCGTCGGCCACTTCCCGCTGACGCTCGTCACGGGCGCCGGCGCCGTCGCACGAAACTCGATCGGCATCGTCCTCGTGGGCGGCATGACCATTGGGACGCTCTTCACGCTGTTCGTCGTCCCGTCTGTCTACGTGCTTCTCGCGAAGGATCACCGTGGCGAGCACGCGCACGGCGGCACCGAAGGCGAGGGCGACCTCGGCAACGGTGAGCACGAGGCGCACGAATCCCACGCGCCGCAGGCCGGCTCTCTTCCGCCCGAGCCGTCGCCGGCCGAGTAGTCGCACGCGCGAGCGCGCGACTCGCACACGAAACGGGGCGTCGGGAAATGTAAGGCCCGACGCCCCGCCTTCGTTTGGGGCTTGTGAGGTGGGCTGCCGCCGGAGGTTTGGATCGATTCGAAGGGCGGGCGTATCGTTCTCAAAGGGAGGTCCTTTGAGCTCGACGACCGCGACCGCTGACGCTACTGCCGCCGCCTCGACGATCGAGTGGACCGTCCTCGAGGAGCTGCTCGCCCTCGGCGGAAGGCCGTTCGTCGAGGAGGTCCTGACGATCTTCCTCGACGAGACGCCACCGCGAATGGCCGCGATTCGTGACGCGTTCGAGAAGGGGAACATCCCTGCGGTGCGGCAAGTCGCCCACGCCCTCGCCGGGGGCGGCGGGCAGATTGGCGCCGTCGCGTTCTCGGCCCTCGCGCGCGAGTGTGAAGAGCATGCGGTGCGCGGCGAGAACGACGCTCTCGCAGCGTCGCTCTCGCGCCTTCACGCGATGAGCGGCCCCGTGTTGGAGGCCCTCACCACGTGGCTCGCGTTGCCTGCGAGCGGCGGCGGAGCGTCGTGACGGCGCTGCAGGCGCGCGGCACGCCTCTGAAGCCGGGCGACCTCGTCGACAACCGCTACAAAATCGAAGCCGAGCTCGGTCGCGGCGGCATGGGGATCGTCTACCGCGCCGAGGACGTCGGCCTCACGCGCTTGGTGGCGCTGAAGCTCGTCGTGCCCGCCTATGTGACGAACGAAGAGGTCCTCGGGCGGTTCCGTCGCGAAGCGCGAACGCTCGCCGCCCTTCGCCACGACAACGTGGTCCACGTCCACGCCTTTGGCGTTCACGACGTCTCGCCTTTCTACGCGATGGAATACGTCCACGGCGAGAACCTCGACGTCATCATCACGGGGCACACCGACCGCCGCGCCTTCGTTCCGCTCGTCCGCGCGGGCCATCTCTTGCGCCTCGTCGCGCGCGCCGTGGACGCGGTCAATGCGCGCGGCATCGTCCATCGCGACGTGAAGCCGTCGAACGTCGTCGTCGAGCAGGACACCGGGCGCCCGGTCCTCGTCGACTTCGGCCTGGCGGCGACGATCGACTCGACGGCCGGCGAGCGAAAGATCGGCTCCGGAACTCCCGGGTATATGGCGCCCGAGCAAGGGCTCGGCAACCTGGTCGACCCGGCGCTCGCCTCACGCGCGGACGTCTACGCGTTCGCGTGCTCGGCGTTCGAGCTGCTCACCGGGCGTCTCCCGTTCGAGGCGGGCGATCTGATGGAGCTCCTTCGTCTCCACGCCCTCACGCTGGCGCCCGCGCCTTCGACATATCGGTCGGAGCTCGCCCCCTTCGACGCCGCCTTCGAGCGCGCGCTCGCAAAGGAGCCTGCCGATCGTTTTGCCACGTGCGCCGCCTTCGCCGATGCTCTCGACGCCGCGCGCACCCAAGACGTCGCCCCCACGAGCCTCACGACGCTGTGGAAAGAGTCGCCCGAGAAACGCGCGAACGCCGACGTCCGCACGTCGCCCGCGCTCGCCGGAGCGTCGCCGGGTGCGAGCCTCCGCGTCCTCATCGTCGACGACGACGCGCTCTCTCGCGCCTTCGCCGGCCGTGCCGTGGAGCTCGCCCTCGGCGCCAACGTCGCGCAGACGCGCTTCGCCGTCTCGGGCGCCCAAGCGGTGGCCCTCGCGGCGACGATGCCTAACTTGATTATCCTCGACTTCGATATGCCAGGCCTAAACGGCATCGACACCCTATCCCGAATACGAGCCCTCCCCGGAGGCGCCGACACCCGCGTCCTCGTCGTGAGCGCCCGCGCGAACGAAGAAGAACGGTGGAAATTCTCGGTATTGGGCGTCCGCGACTTCGTCAAAAAGCCGGCACCTCTCGAGCAGCTCGTAGGATCGATCACCGAAGTCGCCGCCCGAAACTTCTGGCTCCACGCCGACGCCGAATAGCCAACTCCCCCGCGAGCCCTCGAAGAGGGAATCCAACGGGGAGGCGGGGAGGGCGGGGAGGTGCCGAAACACCTTCGCGAGGGGCCGAGTGCCGAAGGTCTAACGAGAAGTTAGGGGTCAGAGCTAGGTGCCCAGACCAAAAAAACCTCTGACCTCCCCCTCCCTCCTTGCCTCCCCGCCTCCCCGTTAGATTCTTCTGTCTCTCGCCTACGCCGCGCCGGCTCGGTGGGTTAGGGATTGGACGACCACGTTGAGCTCGCGTTCGACGGCTTCGGCGAGGGCGCCCATGGCTTTCGCGTCTTTCTCGGACGCGGCGGTCATAAGCGATCGGTACAGGCTCGAGAGGGCTTGGGCGCCGAGCATTCCCGAGCTTGCGGTGAGCGTGTGGGCGAGCCCGTAGACCGTTTCGGCGCTGTTTTCGCCTAGGGCGCTGGCGATTTCGTCGGTCGCGCGATTGGCGTTTTCGACGAAGCGTTTGATGAGCCAGCTCATTTCGTGGGACCCCTTTCCCATGAGCGCTTCGAGCTGCGTGAAGGCGTCTTCGTCGAGGCCTCGCCACGCCCCCGACGTGCTCGACGGCGGCGCGTCGGACGGCGAGCCCCCTGTGGCCGGCGGCCGCTGCGAGTGGCGTCGGGCGGGGGACGGGCCCAGCTCTTTTGCGGCGCGGCGGAGGGCGTCGCCGAGCTCTTGAGCCTTTACGGGTTTGCTGACGAAGTCGTCCATTCCCGCGTCGATGCACCGCGCGCGGTCTTCCGAGAACGAGCTGGCGGTCATGGCGACGATGCGCGGGCGCCCCGACGGGCAGCGCATTTTTCGAATCTGGCGGGTCGCCTCGACGCCGTCGACCTCGGGCATGTGCATGTCCATCAAGATGAGATCGTACGGGCGCTCACGCACGGCGGTGATCGCCTCGGCGCCGTTGGTGGCGACGTCGGCGGTGTAGCCGAAGAGCTCCAGCATCCGCGTCGCGACCTTCTGGTTGACGAGGTTGTCCTCGGCGAGAAGCACGCGGAGCGGCGACCGTTTACCCAGGTCGGGGTCGAAGCCCGGGAGGTTGTTCGTCGAGAGCTTCGCGAGCACGGCAATACGAAAGGGAATGACAACGTGGAACGTCGTGCCGACGTTGGGCGTGCTCTCGACGTGGATATACCCGCTCATCAGCTCGACGAGCTGTTTGGCAATCGAAAGGCCGAGCCCCGTGCCGCCGTAAATGCGCGACGTCGATTCACTCGCCTGCGTGAACGGCGTGAAAAGGCGCGAGCGCTGCTCCTCGGTAATCCCTATTCCGGTATCGCGAACTTCGAAATGGAGCACCACACCCGGGCCCGTCGACTCTTTCTCGCGCGAGACGACGATGGTCACGCCGCCCGATTTCGTGAACTTGATGGCGTTCCCGATCAGGTTGGTGAGCACCTGCCGAAGGCGTGTGGGGTCGCCCTCGATGCCGCGGGGAACGTCTTCGTGGACTTCGAGGCCGAGGGCGAGTCTCTTGTTGCTGGCCGCGCCCGAGAAGAGGTCGATCGAGTCTTTCACGCAGGTGCGGACATTGAACGCCTGCATCTCGAGATCGACTTTGCCGGCCTCGATTTTCGAGAAATCCAAGATCTCGTTGAGGATCGACAGCAGCGAATCGGCGCTCGTTCGGAGGGTCTCCACGGTCTCGTGCTGCTCGGGGGTGAGGCTCGTCTCGAGGAGCAGCGTCGCCATTCCGAGAACGCCGTTCATCGGCGTGCGGATCTCGTGGCTCATTCGCGCCAAAAACTCGCTCTTCGTGCTGTTTGCGCGGTCGGCGTCGGAGCGCGCCTCTTGCAGCGCCTGGTTCTGCCGCGAGAGCTCCGTCGTTCGGGCGGCGACGCGCCGTTCGAGCTCTTCGTTCGCGCGGCTCAAGTCGTCGACGGCCTGAACACGCTCGCGAACGAGGCGGTCGTTCTCGAGGGCAATCCCAAGGCGCGTCGCGACCTCTTTCGCGAAGCCGA
The DNA here is from genome assembly GCA_025354825.1 of Myxococcales bacterium. Lineage (GTDB taxonomy): Bacteria > Myxococcota_A > Polyangia > Polyangiales > Polyangiaceae > JANXMC01. Next base: position 1,499 of record JANXMC010000657.1, on the reverse strand, counting down.
GATCGTCGTCGACGAACTGGCGGCCCGACGCTCGGCCCGTGAAGAGCACCAGAACGCCCGAGACGCGGCCGTGCATCGTGACGGGGACGAGCATCGTCGAGCGCGCGTTGAAGCGCTCGAGGATCTCGAGGTGCTCCGCGCTCTGCGCGATGAGGTGCAGCGGGAGTTTCGAGACGTCGTTGAGAAGCTCGGCCTGCCCGGTGCGGAAGACGTTCTGGTAGCCGAACGGCGCGTCTTTGCGGCTGGGGAACTTCTCGAGCATCTCGCGGTAAATCGCCTCGAGCCGCTTCTCGACGTGTCGCTCGCCCACGAGGCGAATCTCGCTCGCAGCGTCGCCCTCGGTCGTGCGCACGATGAGCGAGCAGCCGTCGGCGATCTCGGGGACGATGAGCGTTGCAACCGCTTCGAAGGCGGCCTTCTCGTCGATGTGCTCGCCGAGGACCGAGCCGAGCCTCGAGAGAACCTCGAGGTGCCGCCGCGTGACCGCCTCGGCGGTGACGTCGAGGACGATGCTGGCGACTGCATCGTCGAAGCCGTGCTCGCGCCCAACGGGGAACTTCGCGGCCTGGTAGAAGCGCCGCTGGCCGTCAGGGTGAACGAGCTCTTGGCGGAAGATGATGGGTTTGCCCGCGAGGCGTACGGCCTCGTCGGACGCGATGACGTGCGCGGCGGCGCCAGGCTCCATGATCTCGCGGGCCGTCTTGCCAATGACGTCTTCGGGCGCGCGCCCCATGGCCGCGCCCATCGAGCGGTTGACGAGCATGAAGCGACCGTCGCGATCAAGCACCGTCATCATGACGGGGGCGTTGTCGAGAAAGTCACGGAACAGCGCGTTCACCTGGGCGCGCTCGCGCTCGAAGCGGCGCTGCTCGGTCGTCTCGGTGACGACGCCGCCGACGCCGATGACCTTCCCCTCGATGTCGCGCACCGGGAAGTAGCTCGCGCGCCAACTGCGAAGAACGCCGGGCTGCGCGGGGGTTTCAGACTCGATTTCGTAGTCGGCGAGCGGCTCGCCGGTGCGGAGAATCTCGCGCAGGCTCGCGTCGATGCTCGCCGGCGCGTTGGGCGTGACTTCGTCGATCCGCTTGCCGATGTGCCCTTCGACCGAGACGCCGTTCATCGCTGCGAGGCGCTGGTTCAAGCGGCGGTAGCGAATGTCCTCGTCGTACAGAACGATGCCGACGGGGGCATGCGTGAAGAGCGCATCTATTTCCGAAAGGGCTGCCTCGAGGGGGATCACGAGCGCTTCGTTCATCTGACGGAGCTCGATCTCGCTCAGCACGCCGTCGGCGAGCTCGCGAAGCGTGATCATGTCCCGCTCGGACCAGACGCGCGGCACGGTATCGATGGCGCAGAACGCCCCGAGGACCTGCCCTCGCGACGTCGTCAGCGGCGTTCCGGCGTAGGCGACGACGCCGAGATCTTTCACCGCGCCGTTGTGTTGCACCCGCTCGTCGACGCGCGCGTCCTCGACGATGAGCTCACCCTGCTCGACGACC
>JANXMC010000594.1 GCA_025354825.1 Myxococcales bacterium | reverse complement strand
GCAGCGCTTCGAGGGCGCTCGTGAGCTGCAGCGCGCGGGTCGCATCGGCGAGACGCGCTCGCAAGTTCTTCACGTCGACCCACGCTTCCGGATGAAGCTCGAAGGCGACCTCGATGCAGCTGCGGTCGATCGTGAGCGTGAGGAACGCGTGGCGCGTCCCCGGCTCCATCGCGAAGGGCGGCTCGCGCACGGGCGACTGCCGACGCGCCACGACGTTGCGCCAGAAGTAGACCTGCTGCGCTTCGTCCGACGCCGAGGCATCGACGACGACGCCGATCTCGCGAAGGCGCGCGACGACATCGCGGGCCCACCGGAGCATCCGCGGCTTCAGCTCGACGCGCGACCGGCTCGCTGGAGCGGCCCCAGCACCGCCGGCTGCGTTTGCGAGAGGCGCGGTCGACACGGCCGACGCGAGAGGCGCGCGCTCGGGGCGGAGCGCGTCGAAGTCGCTGTCGGTGAGAAGCAACCGTGGACGCCGTTCCCGTTCCCGCTCCATGGGCGGCGTCGGCGGCGGGTCGGGGGAGGTGGTCATGGCGAGGCGCGCGGCGGTTCATGGTTTACGGAGTGCCCCCGCGTTGTCAATCGAGGGGGCGGCAACCGCGGCGGGCGCGCGAACATCGATTCCCTCTCGAGGCATAAGAGAAATGGTAGGAGTGCGGATAAGAGGAGCAACGGTCGTGCCCCAAACGCGCAAACCGAAAGCGGCCACGGCGGCGACGCGCGCGAAGGCCAAACCGAAAGCGTCCGCGAAGGCGGACGATGAGCTCGATCCGTCGTCCGACAGCGGTGCTCTCGATTCGGATGGTGACGGAGATCGCGACGACGATCGCGACGCCGCCAGCGACGACGGTGACGGCGAGCGCCGCGAGATCACCACGCCCGGCGCGGCCGACAGCTCGCCCGACATCGACGGCGCAGACGAGTCCGGAATGGGCGAAGGCTCCGATGGCGGCGACGGTGCCGATGCGGAGATCCCCGCGCGCGCAACGGCGATTACGCGCAGCTCGGGAGGCTCCGCGGAGAAGTTCGACGCCCTCGCCGTGTACCTGCGCGAGGTTCAGCGCCATCCGCTGCTCACACCCGAGGAGACCAACGCGCTCGCGGTGAAGTTCGTGACCAGCGGCGATCAAGCGGCGGCAGCGCGTTTAGTGACGTCGAATCTGCGGCTGGTCGTGAAGATCGCCTACGAGTATCGGCGCGCATACCGCAACATCATGGACCTCGTGCAAGAGGGGAACATCGGCCTCATGCAGGCCGTGAAGCGGTACGATCCGTACCGCGGCGTGAAGCTCTCGTCGTACGCGGCGTGGTGGATTCGCGCGTACATTCTCCGCTTCATCCTCAACAACTGGCGGCTCGTAAAGCTCGGCACCACGCAGGCGCAGCGGAAGCTGTTCTTCAATCTGCGAAAGAAGAAGGCCGAGCTCATCGCGATGGGCATCGACCCGACGGATGCCGAGATCGCAAAGCAGCTAAACGTGCCTGAGAGCGACGTCGCCGAAATGGACGTGCGCTTGGCCGCGAGCGAGAAGTCGCTCGACGCGCCCGTGGGCGACTCCGAAGGCCGGTCGATCGCGAAGATCGACATGATGCCCGCGGGCGGCGAAGGGCCCGAAGCGCTCATGGCCGACGGCGAGCTTCAAGCGATGCTCAAGGAGAAGCTCGCGAACTTCCGCAAAACGCTCGTGGGCAAAGAGAAGGACATCGCGATCTTCGACGAGCGCCTCGTCTCGGAAGACCCGCTCACGCTTCAAGAGCTGGGCGACCGCTTCGGCATTTCGCGTGAGCGCGTGCGGCAGCTCGAACAGCGCCTCACGGGCCACCTGCGCGAGTACCTGCGCGCGGAGATGGGCGAAGCGACCGAGGTTTCTTGAGCGGTTCGAGCGATCTCGGCGTCGACGAGCGCGAGGGCGAGGGCGAGGACGACGAGCGCATCGACGTCGCCCCGCGCGGCGACGGGCGGCCTGGCGTGCTCTACGTCGTGGCCACGCCCATCGGCAACCTCGGCGACATGACGGCGCGCGCCGTCGAAACGCTTCGCACGTGCGACCGCGTCGTCGCCGAGGACACGCGCCGAACACGGCAGCTGCTCACGCATTTTGCGATTCTTAGGAAGCCCATCTCGGCGCTTCACGCGCACTCCGACGCACGCGACGTCGAACGCTTGGCCGCGCGCCTCGAGGCGGGCGAATCGCTGGCCCTCGCAACCGATGCGGGCACGCCCGTCGTGAGCGATCCGGGCGACGTGCTGGTGCGCGCCGCCATCGCTCGCGGCATTCGGGTCGTGCCGATCCCCGGCGCGAGCGCGGTGCTCGCAGCTTTGGTCGCGAGCGGCCTCGCGGGCGAACGCGGCTTTCGGTTTCTTGGGTTTTTACCGCGCGACGGCACCGCCCGGCGCGATGCGATCGCCGTCGCCTGCGCAACGCCGGAGCCCGTGATTCTGTTCGAGTCGCCGAACCGCACGGCGGCGACCCTCAAAGAGCTCGCCGACGCGACGGCGACACGCACCGCGTGCGTGGCGCGGGAGCTGACGAAGCTCCACGAGGAGATCGTGCGCGGCACGTTGGCGACGCTCGCGGCCGACGCTCGCGAGTGGATGGGCGAGGTCGTCATCGTCCTCGGCGCCTACGCACCGGACACCCGCGCCGACGCGGTCGACGACGCGGCCCTCGAAGCGCGCATCAACGAAGAGCTCGCGCGCGGCACCCACGCGAAGGCCGTGGCCGAACGGCTCGCCGCGTGGAGCGGACGGCCGAAGCGCGACGTCTACGAACGCGTGATCTCCCGTAAAAAAAGGTAGACCGCGCGCTTTGCAGCGTGCGCGCGCGCCATCAGATTCCGCGGCCGAGGGCCTCTTCGATTTTGTCCGCGCTGAAGCCGACCATCACGACGCCGCGCACATCGATGACGGGGATCGATCCGCCACGCAGCCCGGACTTTTTGAGCTTCGCGAGCATCTCGTTGTTCGCGGTCGCGTCGGCCTCGATGTCCTTCTCGACGAACGCGATGTTCTTCCGTTTGAGCCACGCGGCCGCTTGATGGCACGCGCCGCACCACTCGGCGCCGTAGATGATGACCGCAGGCCGGGCCGCCGCGGGGCCCGGCGCCATGGGAGCTTGATTGCTCGGCGTGGGCGTGTCGCCCGGCGCATCGGCCGGGGGCGGCGCTGCGCTTGCGAGGGTCGCCGCGTGCTTCTCTCGGCGCGTCACGGCGAACGTGTCGAACTCGGCGCGCGTCATCGCGCGAACGGCGTAGGTGCCGTCGGGGCGGGGCTGACGGAGGTCGGTCACGACGATGCCTTCGCCGTGGGTCCCCTCTTCTTTCGTGGTGTCGACGACGCGCACCGTGTCGCGCCCGATGAGCGGCACCTCGCTCACGCGCTGCTCCACGTGGAAGTCGCCGCGCTCGTCGATCCACGTCAAAAGAAGGCCTTCGCTGTCGTCTTTGACGATGAGGCTCGGCGCCGAAGGCCCGCTCTTCTCGGCCGCTTCACCGCGCTTGCAGCCCGGCGTGGCCACGAGCAGCGACGGCGCGACGCCAAAGCACAGCGCCGCCATCACCACGCCGCGCAGGGCGCGCCGAGCTTGATTCGCGTTCGACGCCTTCGCGCGCGTCACGCGAGCTCCTCTGCGAGCTTCGCCCACTCCATCAGCATCGAGTCGACCCTCTTTTGCAAAGCTTGCTCCTGCGTGGCCGTCTCAGCCAGCTTTTCCCAGTCTTCCGTAGCGTCCGCGGATGCGCTCTTGAGCTTTGCCCGGAGCGCTTCGACCTCGCGCTCGGCCGTGGCGATGTTTTTCTCGAGCTCGGTGAATCGGCGTTTCTTCTTTTCGAGGAGGCGCGCGTCATTCCGCTGCTGCTCGAAGACCGCCTTTTTCTCGGCGTCCGTCTTCGCGGGGGCCGCCGCCGTCGCCGGTTGCGGCTGCCCCTTCGACTGCGGCTCGGGCTTTTTGGCTTTCGACGCGCCGCGCTTGTCGTCGCGGTCGCTGCGCTCCGCGTCGGCCTTCGCGGCAGCGAGAGACGCGCTGTAGTCCCGAAAGCCACCCGGGTAGATGTCGACCTTACCGTCACGCACGCTCACGATGCGCGTCGTCACGTTCTCGAGAAAGCGGCGGTCGTGAGAGACGAGCACCACGGTCCCCTCGAACCCCATGAGCGCCTCTTCGAGGATCTCGGCGGCGGGGATGTCGAGGTGGTTCGTCGGCTCGTCGAGGAACAGTAAATTGCGCGGCTCGAGCAGCAGCTTCGCGAGGGCGAGGCGTGCGCGCTCTCCGCCGGAAAAGCCGCCGACGACGCGAAGCGGATCGTCGCCCCAGAAGCGGAAGCGCGCGAGGTACTGGCGCGCGGTTTCGACCGTGAAATCGCCGCGTACGCGCCGCACTTCGTCGACCGCGGTCAGCGCGGGGTTCACGTCGCCGAGGTGCTGGTCGAAGTAGCCCTCTTGCAGATTCGTCCCGCGCTTCACGTCGCCGCGATCGTCGGGCATCCCGCGCCCCGCGATGATCTTGAGCAGCGTCGACTTCCCCGCGCCGTTCGGCCCCACGATGCCGATACGCTCGCCTCGCCGTATCAAAATATCGACGCCGCCGAAGAGAGGCCGGCCGCCGCGCGAGGCCGCCATCCCTTTCGCGTCGATGACGATGTCGCCGGTACGTGCAGCCGGCGAGAAGCGAAAGGCGATCTTGTCGGCGAGTGCCCAGATGTCTTCCGGGCGCTCGATCCGTTCGAGCTTGTCGAGCATCTTCCGGCGGCTCTGCGCCTGCTTCGACTTCTGGCCGGCGCCGTTCTTACGAATGAAGTCTTCGGTCTTCGCGACGAGCGCCTGTTGCCGCTCGACGGCGCCGCGCTCACGCTCGAGATCTTCCTCGCGGGTGACGACGTAGTCCGAATACTTCATCGGATAGACGCGAAGGCCGCGCGATCCGAGCTCCAGCGTCTGGTTCGAGACGTTGTCCAAGAACGCGCGGTCGTGGCTGACGATGAGCGCGGCGCCGCGGTAGCTGCGCAAGTAGCTTTCGAGCCAGCCGATCGTGTCGAGATCGAGATGGTTCGTGGGCTCGTCGAGCATGAGCAAGTCAGGCTGGCTTGCGAGGACGACGCCGAGATGCAGACGCCCGCGCTCACCGCCGGAGAGCGACGCGACGGGGCGCTCGAGATCGCGGTCGGAGAAGCCGAGCTTGTGCGCGAGGATGCCCACCTCGCGTTCGAGCTCGTCGCCGCGCGCGAGGTGGTAGCGGTCGGTGAGATGCGCCAGGTGATCGAGGGCGCTCGCTTCGCCCGACGCCGCGTCGTGCTGCGCCTTGTGAAGGGCGTCGCGTAAGTCGACGACTTCACGGAACCCGGACAAAAAGGCTCCGAGAACGTCGCCTTCGGGGAGGCTTTCGTGGGACTGCCGGTAGTACGCGAAGGTCACGTCGCGTTTCACCACCGTCGAACCGCCATCGGGCTCGACTTCTTTCGCAATGATGCGAAGGAGCGTCGATTTTCCAGCGCCGTTGGGTGCGACAAGCGCCGCATGCTCGCCCAGGGCCAGCGTGAACGTGACGTTCTCGAAAAGCGTATCACCGGCGTAGCCGAAGCGGAGGTCGGCGACCTGAAGGACGGTCATGGCAACGTGGGCATTAGCGCACAGTGACGACCTGCGCGAGAGTCGCGACCGTGTCGTCGAAGGCGACCTTGTCCATGTGGTCTTGCCGGAGAAACTGCTCGATGCGCGGCATGCGCGCGATGGCCTCGTCGAGGTCTTTGTCGGTCCCCTTCGCGTAGGCGCCCATCGTGACGAGGTCGCGCTTCGCCTCGAAGGTCGCGATGAGCGATCGAAGCCGCCGCGCGCTCTCGCGGTGCTCTTTCGTCACGACGGCGTCCATCACGCGCGAGAGGGACACGCTCACGTCGACGGCGGGGTAGCGGCCGCGCGCACCGATGGCGCGATCGAGAACGACGTGGCCGTCGAGAATGCCGCGGACTTCGTCGGCGATGGGCTCGTCCATGTCGCCGCCCTCGACAAGCACGGTGTAGAGCGCGGTAATCGACCCTTTTTTCCCCTGCCCCGAACGCTCTAACAGGCGCGGAAGCATGGCGAAGACGCTCGGCGGGTACCCGCGACGCGCGGGCGGTTCTCCGGCGGCGAGGCCGACCTCGCGCTGTGCGCGGGCGAAGCGCGTGACCGAGTCCAAGAGGAGCATCACCTTGAGCCCCTGGTCGCGAAAGTGCTCGGCGTAGGCCGTCGCTACTTGGGCCGCGCGAAGGCGCTCGAGCGCCGCGACGTCGCTCGTCGCGACGACGACGATGCTGCGGGCGCGCCCTTGGGCGCCAAGGGCGTGCTCGAGAAATTCGCCGACCTCACGGCCACGCTCGCCGATGAGCGCGACGACCACGATGTCGGCCGCAGCGCCGCGTGCGATGGCGCCGAGGAGCGTGCTCTTGCCGACGCCGGAGCCGGCGAAGAGGCCGACGCGTTGCCCCTCGCCGAGCGTGAGCAGGCCGTCGAGAACGCGGACGCCGGTGGAGAGCGGGCGGGTGATCGGCGCGCGCTCCATGGGGCTCGGTGGATCGCGATCGACCGCGACGAGGGCGCCACCGACGATGGGCGGCCCGCCGTCGATGGGGCGGCCTAGGCCGTCGACGACGCGGCCTAAGAGGGCCTCGCTCGCGCGCACGGTGAAGGCGCCGCCGGTGGCTTCGACCTCGTCGTCGGGGCCGACGCCCACGAGGCTGCCGAGGGGCATTGCGATCGCTTCGCCGCCGTTGAAACCGACGATTTCGCACGGGAGCGGCTCGCCACGGCGCTTCACGTGAACCACGTCGCCGACGCGCACGCCGGGGAGCGCGCAGCGCAGCGCGAGCCCCGTGACGCCGAGAACGCGGCCGACCGGACGGAGCGTCGACGTCGCCGCGAGGCGCGCTTTGAGGGCCTCTAAGTCCAGGTCGAAGGTCTCCGTCTCGTTGCTCGTTCGAACGCGCGCGAGCGCGTTACTTGCTGCCTGCGACGCGTGCGTCCGTGACGGCGCGACCGGCCCGTGCGCTACGCCCTTGCTCGGGGCGGAGCTCTTCGTCGAGCTCCTCCATCAGCTTGCGCGCGCGCTCGGTGAGCACAGTTGGAACGTCGACTTGAACGACGACGACGAGGGATCCGCGGCCGCGGCCGTCGAGGCGCGGAACGCCCTGCCCCTTCATCGTAAACACGCCGTTCGACTGCGTTCCCGGCGGCAGCGTGAGCTCGACGGTCGCGTCGTCGGCGTCGCCGAGGGAGGGGACCAAGATGTCCGCGCCGAGCGCCGCGTCGGTGAACGTGACGTGGACGCGCGTGATGAGATCTGCGCCGTCACGCTCGAAGCGCGCGTCTTCCTCGACGTCGACCTCGACGTACAAATCGCCCGCTTGCGCGCCGTTGCCGCCCGCCATGCCTTGGCCGGGGACGCGTAGCCTTTGACCGGCGTCGATGCCCGCGGGGAACGTGACCATGACCTTGCGCGGCTTCTGCACCATGCCCTGGCCCTCGCAGGTGGGGCACGCGTCTTTGATGATCATCCCCTGGCCGTGGCAACGCTGGCAGGTTGCGGTGAACATCACGAAGCCGCGCGCGTTCGACACTTGGCCGGTGCCGCGGCAGCCGGTGCAGACTTCCGGTTGGGTGCCCCGCTTGGCGCCGTTGCCGTTGCAGTCTGAGCAGCGCGTCGGCGCGTGAACCGTGATCTCGCGCTTGCAGCCGAAGGCGGCGTCGCGAAGCGGCAGGCGCACCTGTACGCGGAGGTCCCCGCCGCGCCGAACGCCGCGCTGCTGCCCGCCGCCGCCTCCCGAGAACATCTCCGTGAAGAGGTCCTGCATGTGGGAGAACATGTCGCCGATGCCGCCGTCCATCCCGCCGGCGCCGCTCTCGAGCCCGGCGTGGCCGAACTGGTCGTAAATGCGGCGCTTGTCGTCGTCGGAGAGGACTTGATACGCCTCGTTGACCTCTTTGAAGGTCTTCTCCGACTCGGGGTTCCCCTGGTTGCGATCAGGGTGGTGCTTCAGCGCTTCCTTCTTGTAGGCGCGACGAATCTCGTCGGGCGCGGCGCCACGGGAGCTTCCTAGAACTTCGTAGTAGCAGCGCTTTGTCGACATCGAAGGTGTGGGCTCTCGCGCCTGGCAGCGAGTCCCCGGCACATCATGAGCGACGCACACAAACGGGGCAAATCACTGTGGCTCGCGGCCGCAAGTTAAGCCCCGGCTGGGATGTGTCAACGAACAAAGGGCGCGCGTAGTTTTGGCTACGTCTCGGCAGGTCCGTGGCCGTTCTCGGCTGCGACCACCGAAGCCTCGACAGCCTGCGTGGCGGCGGCGAGGGCGTCGCGGTCACGGCGATCGAGCTCGCGGGACATTTGCTCGAGGAGCACCGCTTGCCGCTCGATCTCGGCGCGGGCACGGGCCAGGGCGTCGCCCGATTCGAGGCGGGCGCGGGCAGCGTGCTCCTGGGCGAGGGCCTGGCGGAGCGCAGTGAGCTCTTCGGAGTGTTCCACGGCAACGGGCGCAGACGCGGACGCAGCCGGCGATTCGGAAGCGGCGGGTGGTGAGGCTGCTGAGGACGAAAGCTCCTCGACGCGGGCCTCGGCGTCGCGGGCGCGCGCTTCGAGCATCGCGCCGCGCTGTTCGAGCTCGGCGATCCGCCAGGCGCTCGTCTGCACGTCGGCCTCACGACGCGCGGTCTCGAGCGCAAGGGCGTCGAGGCGCCCTCTCAGCTCGACGAGCTCGCGCGCAGCCGCTTCGTGCTGCACAAGCTCCTGCTCCAGGAGCACGAGGGCCTGGGCGCGCTCACGCAGGACGTCCTCGAACCGCTCGATTTCGGCGGCATGCGACGCCTGCGAATCGATGGCCCGCGCAAGCTCGGCTTCGAGGAGGCGCGTCGCTTCCGTGCGGCGATCGATCTCGGCCTCGAGGCGCGTCATCTCCTCGGCGTGGCTGTCGCTCACGACGGCGAGCGCCTGCTGCATCTCGCCACGCAGATGCACCGTGCCGCTGAGGGCATCTTCCGCGAGGGTCGCGTTCTGCATCGCGAGCTCACGGTTTGCCGCATCGGCCGCACGGAGCGCGTCTTCGAGGGCGATGATCCGCTCGCGAATCGCCACGACGTCGGGGCTTTGGCGAACGATGCCGAGCTCCTGTTCGGCGCGGACGCGGGCCTTTTTCTCGTCTTCGACGTCGCGCACAAGCCGGAAGCCGCGCTCGCGTTGCCGTTCGAGCTCCTCCTCGAGTCGTGCGACCTCGTGAGCCAGGCGCTCGGCGCGAACCAGGCTGTCCCCCGCGCGCATCTCGAGAGCGCGTACGCGCTCCTCGTCGACGGGCGGCGGGCTCGGTTGCGGCGCGGGCTCCACGCCCTGCGGCGCGACGGGCGCGTCAGCCAGTGCGACGGCCACCGCCAACGTCGCCACCACCGGCGCCGCCGCCGACGTCGCGCCGAACGTGTCGGCCGGAAGCTGCACGATCGCGTAGGCCTCGAGGCGCGACGCGGTCGACGCGAAGACGCGCGTCGAGCAGCCGACGGCGATGAACGCTTCGGGCGGCTCGGAGGCGACGACGAGCTGCGTGTCGACGCTCACCTGCGGCGCTTCTTCGGTCTCGCCGAGCTCGGCGAGGGTCAGGCCGACGAACGGGACCTGCCCCACCATGCGCACCGCCTCGAACTGCATCGAGACCAGGTCGTACAGCTCGTAGTAGTCGAGCGCGCCGCCAAGGGTCGCCGACGCCGCGCCGCCCGTGGCGACCTGCGAATTGCGGGCGGCCGTGATGAAAACACCCTCGGCGCCAATGAGCCTTCGGAGGCGCGCGACGAGAGCTTGGGGGTTCGCGAAGCTCCCCAAGTCCGGCACGATGGCAACGTCGAAGGCGCCGTCGCGGACGTCGAACTCGCCCTGGGGAAGGTCGCGAACGGTGACGCCGCGAAGGGGCGTGCGGGTCGCCCACTGCACGCGTTCGGCGTTCGGATCGTAAACGTGCACGATGCGCGCGCCGAGATCGGCCAGGCGCGCGCCGAGGCCGAGCGACGCGTCGCCGATGACCACGACACGGCGACCGGAGACGATGGGCTCCGCGTAAACGCAGAGCGCGTGGGCGCGGCTTAGCTGAAGGGGCTCGGTCATCGGCGGGATCTCGGGCGGCGCACGCGCGGACGACCGCCCATGCGCGTCGCCAGTTTACGCGCGATTACGGGGTCCCCGCGACGAATACCTCCGAGCCGTGGGCGATGCGGGGCGCGGGCGCGGCCCGTCGGGCGCGGCGCTCGGGCGCGCGTCCGGCCTCGCGCGATGCGGCTGACGTGCCGGCGACGACGACGCGGCGGTCTGAAAGCTCGCGGGCGATTTCGGTCACCAGCGCGAGCGTCGCGCGCACGCTCGGCGATCGCGGCTTCAGCATGAACACGCGTTCGTCGGGGCGGCGCCCAGGGACCGAGCGCGCGTCGTTCACAATCTGCGTGAGGCGCGCCGCGGCGGCCGAGCCGTCGTGAACGCGCACGAGCACTTCGGGCGTGGGCGCATAGCCGGCCGGTGTGAGGGCCCACGCGAGGCCGATTTCGAGGCCAAAAAGCCCCGCGAGCGGCGCCCGTGGCACCGTGAGGACACGAAGCTCGTCGGCGACGCTCTCGCCCGACGGCACGCGCGCCCATGCGGTCACGCGAAGCGACGCATCCCGCGAGAGCCGCGCCCAATACGGGCGAAGACACGGCGCGGCGGTCGATGCGGTCGGAGGCAACTGGGCCTGCCCGCCCGTGAGAAACAGCGGCAGGAGCACTATCGCGTCGAGCGCGATGAGCAGCGGCGCGCGGGCCCCGAAGTGAGCGGCGGCGCACGTGATGGCGACGACGACCGCCGCCACGATCGCCATGGCGGCGCGGCCGCGGCGCGTACCCGCGTCGAGCCATGCGCCGGGCGCCGCGGCAGGCTCGAACGCTTCGTCGGGGCGGAACGCGAGCCAGCTGCCGGGGCCGCGCGCGCGAATCTTGGCCGTCGGCGTGCGGAAGGTGACCAGCGCCATCGCGGCGGACAAGAAGATGGCGCCGCCGGTCGGTTTGCCGCCAAGCTGAATGAAGACGCCGGCGGCCAACGCGAGACCGGCGCAGGCGACGCGCGCCGCGAGCGGAAGCGCGACGAGGGGGCGCGGGGTGGTTTGTGCGGCCTCGCACGCCGTCGCGACGTTGCGCGCCTTGCGCAGGGCGACGAACGCGAAGAGCGCGCCGAGCAGGCCGAGCCCCGCAAGCAGCGCCGCGTCGACGCCACGGGCGGGCGCTGCCTGCAGCACGGGCGGCGGCGGACGGAGGCGCGCGTCGTGAATTTCGGGGAACGCCTTTGGGTCGACACGTACGGCCCACGTCGCCGCTTCGCCGCGCGCGACGTGGGGGCGAACCAGCTCGAGCTCGTCGTGGTCGATGGCGCGGCGAAGGGTCGCGAGGGTGCCGTCGTCGGCCGGTGCGCCGTCTTTCTGCGCAGCCGATCGCGGCTCGGTCGGGGCCGAGGGAAGCTCGAAGACCACGCGCGCGCCGTCGAGCCCTTCGTGGGCAATGGGCGCGGTCCACACGACGCGAAACAGCGCGCCGTCGCGACTGATCGCGCGCCCCGCGACCATGTCCACGCGGTAGCGCAGGGCGAACGCATAGGTGCCGCGCTTCACCCCTTTTGCGTCGTCGAGCGTGATTCGAAGCGTCGTGTCGCTCCCCTCGCGCACGGCCACGTGGGCCCCCATGCCGTTCGCGAGCGGCGTCGCCGAGCCCGCGCCGCCGACGACGGGCGCGCTCTCGCCGGCGTCTTGCGTCGTCACCGCGACGACGGGCTCGAGGACGGCGTCCTTCTCGACGCCGACGATATCGAACCCCTTGAACTGCCCCGCGCCGACGCGAAACGCGATGCGGTGCTCGATCGTCGCTTGGCCCGCGGTGTCGATCGAAACGCGAACGTCGTCGGAGGTGGCGTGGGCGTCGAGGTAGCCCGTCGCAGTCGCGGCGCTCGCCGCGCTCGAGAACGTGGCAAGCGTCGAGAGCGAGATGGCCGCGAGAAACTGCCGGTAGGAGCCCATGTCCTACATGTACTTACCCGGGCCTTCGGTGACGGCCAAATTCGCGTCGCCGTTTACGGGCAACGCGCGGTCACATGCCCATTCCGCCGCGCATCGCGAGCCCGATGAGGTCCTCGATGCCGCCCTTCGGGATGGTCATCGTGATCTCGGTCGAGCCGCCGCTCGCCCCCGCAGCGGCGGGCTGCACACGGGCCACGTACGGCAGAACCGTCCCCCCCTTGCTCTGCGTCGCCATGAGGCTCGCGTACGTGCGCGACGCGCGGTGGAGGCCACCGTCGCCGAGCGCCTGGACGATCATCGCTGATGTTGCAATGCCGTGGAGTGTGACGAAGCCCCCGCCGTTGCTCTTCGCGTCGCGCACCGCGTCGACGCCCGGTCGCTTCGCAAGGGTGCCTGCGTCGGGTGCGCCGGCCAGCACGCCTGCGACGTGGGCGACGACGAGCGACTCGGTCGCGCCGAGCGCGATCCACGTGCGCGCGCCGTCGGGAACGATGAAGACGTGGACGCGAAGCGGCGCCAGCGCCGGCCCTTTCCCCGTGCGCGGCGGCGCAGGCTTCTTGCCACCGCCGACAAGACTCGCGTCGAGGCCGGCCATCGGCGCCTCGTGCGAGATCACGAGCTCGAGGTGCATCGTCTCTTTCGGCAGCTTCGCGCTCGCAGCAACGGGCACGATTTTCAGCGTCGGCGGCGCGGCGGCGCCGCTCGACTCCTTCAGCCACTTCGCGACGCCGGGGCGCGCCAACGCCGCGACGAGCGCCTTCGCGTTCGACGTCACGACCGCGACGGGCTCTTCGACGCCGACGATGCGATACCCGATGAGGGCATCGCGCACGGCGGCTTCGTTGGGGCGGGCTTCCGCGGCACCGGCCTTCGCGTCTTTCTTCGGGGCTCCCGGCGCGAGCGCCTTTGCGATCGCCGCGTCGTCGACGCCCGACGCATGGACCATCGGCGACGCGTACAAAAGCTTCGCGAGAGCGTCCGTCAGCGCTTTCGCATCGACGCTGGGCACCCCTTCTTTCGCAAGCGCTTCGCCCAAGGCGGTCGCCAAGAGCTCGCGCGGGTGCGCGAGATCCGCGTCGTCGTAGCCGCGGTTGAACGTCGCGGTTTCGGCGTCGGCCGGCAGGCGAAGGTACGCCGGCGGCGCGACATCGACGCGCTCGGGGTGCGAGAGACCGAGGCGCGCGAGCATCGACGTCGCCGACGTGAGCTTCGTCGTGAGCGTCGCGTCCGCGCCCGCGTCCGACATCTTCACGTCGAGAACGACGGTATCCGTGTCGCGGGCAAAATCGAGAAGATCGGTCAATGCAGCGGTGAGGAGCTCGCGCCCCGCGGAGCCCGAAAATTTAGCCGACCCGGAGCCCGAGCCGCTCGCCAAAATCGTTCGAATCATGAACGGGAGCGACTTCGCGTTTTCGTTCAGGAACGTCCGCACCGGCTTCAAGCGCATCTCGACGTGGACGTCGGAGCTCGACGGAAGGCGCGGCGCCGTGCGCGAAAGGTAGGGCGCTAGCCCCGCCAGGCCGTTGTGGCCGAAGGCGCAGACGAGCCGCACCGCCGCGGTGCCGTAGGACGGAACGAGGGCGCAGGTGCGCGCCTCGTCGTCGTCGTCGCCATCGCCCGGGTCGCCGAGGCCGTCGATACGAAGGAGCCCATTTTCACCGGGAACGAGCTTCATCGAGCCCGACGAGAACGTCGCCTTGGCCTTCGCCGGATCTTTCACGGCCGCCGAGATGGCAAAGGCCTGCGTAGGTTTCCCCATTTGCAA
The DNA here is from genome assembly GCA_025354825.1 of Myxococcales bacterium. Lineage (GTDB taxonomy): Bacteria > Myxococcota_A > Polyangia > Polyangiales > Polyangiaceae > JANXMC01. The sequence goes on along the minus strand of JANXMC010000594.1, from coordinate 10,333 downwards.
CGTAGCCGTCGCCGCGAGGTCGATCGGTTGATCCATATCGACGATGTCGCCGACGGATTCGCCGGCCACGACTTCGCTCACGACGTCGGAGCCCGGCATCGGCACGCCCGGGAGCTGGGTTTTGAGCCAGCCGCCCACGACCGCCGTCGCGGCGCTCGGCTTCGCAATCCGTGCGTACAAGATGAGATTCGACGGCTCGGGCACCGCGGTGAGATCGGCCGACGTCACGCGTGCCTCCGTCGCCATGGCCACGGGCGCTTTCGCGGGCGGTGCGGCCTCGGGCGCTCCGCCGCAGGCCGACGACGCGAAGGCGCCGACGACACCAAAGGCGAGCACGGTGCGGGCTTGGAAACGAGCGAAGGGCACGGGAAGCGGGCGCCGCATTTTCATCGGCGTCGAAGATACACAGAACGCCTCGCCAGAAGGCGGGGCGCGTGGAGATGGGCAAATCCCCCGCGGTCAGCGGCACTTACATTTGCAAGCTTCCGCCCCCCGCCCCGCCATGGTTTACGGCGACGCGCTGCATGGCCGCTCGCGCGAGCGCCGTTGAAAGCCGCCGCACCTCATGTCGCACCCGCTCAATCCCGCACAAAAACAGGCCGTCGAACACCAGATGGGGCCGCTCCTCGTCCTCGCGGGGGCGGGGTCGGGCAAGACGCGTGTCATCACGCAGCGCATTGCGCGTCTCCTCGAGCGTGGCGTCCCCGCCCACGCCATCGTCGCCCTCACGTTCACCAACAAAGCCGCCGGCGAAATGCGCGAGCGCGTCGCCCACGTGCTCGGCCCCAAGGGCAAAGGGAACGCCAAGGCGCTCACGATTTCGACGTTCCACTCCTTCGGCCTTCAGGTGCTCACGAAAGAGCGCGCGGCCATGGGCGGCGCCTTCACGATTTTCGATCAGGGCGACGTGCTCGGCACGGTGAAAGAGGTTCTGCGGAACCTCAAGGCCGACAAGAGCTTCGACGCGACGGCGATTCTGGCGCGCATCTCGAATGCCAAGAACGCCTTTATGAAAGCCGAGGATCTTCCCGATTCGGGCGTGGACGAATACGACGAGATCACCAAGCTCGTGTATCCGAAATACCAGGCGGCGCTAAAGCAGTTTCGCGCCTACGACTTCGACGATCTCGTTTGCGAGGTGGCGCGCGTTTTCACCGACAAGCCCGACGTATTGGCGCGGTGGCAAGAGCGCTACGCCTTCGTGCTGGTCGACGAATACCAAGATACGAACCGCGCCCAGCTCGAGGTGATTCGCCTCCTGGCCGGGCGCCATCGAAACATCTGCGTCGTCGGCGACGACGACCAGTCGATTTACGCGTGGCGTGGCGCCGACGTGCGGAACATTCTCGACTTCGAGCAGCACTTCCCCGGCGCGACGGTCGTAAAGCTCGAGCAGAACTACCGCTCACGTGCGCCCATTCTCGAAGTGGCCAATGCGGTCATATCGAAGCGGGCCGATTCGAAATACAAAAAAACGCTGTTCACCGAGCAGGGTGGCGGCGAGAAGGTGCACGTTCGCATCGCGCCTTCTCCCGAGGTGGAGGCGTCGTTCGTCGCCCGCGAAATGAAGCGGCAAATTCGCGATCTCGGCCGCCGTCCGAAGGACATGGCGGTGCTTTATCGCTCGAACGGCCAGTCGAAGCTGATCGAAGAAGCGCTACGCGAAAACTCGATTGCTCACCGCGTTGTCGGCGGCCAGACGTTCTTCGAACGCAAAGAGGTAAAAGATCTTCTTTCGTATTTGAAGGCGGCGGTGAATCCCAACGACGAAATCAGCCTTCGTCGCATCATCAATTACCCGGCTCGCGGTAGTGGGGATACGAGCATCGACAGGCTCGCCCTCCACGCCCTCGCCCGCGGGTGGACGCTCATGCAAGCCGTGGAGCGCGTCGACGCCCTCGACGACGTCCCGGCGGTGGCGCGCGAAGGGTGCCGCGACCTCGAGAGAATCATTCAAGAGACGCGCAAAGCGCTCTACGTCGAGAGGGCGCTCCCCGGCGAGGTCGTCCGCCGCGTCGCCGCAATGGCCGGAATTAAAGCCGATATCGACGCCGGCTCCGGAACGCCGAACATGGCTGCCCGCCGCTGGGGGAACGTCGAAGGGCTCTTCCGCACGTTCACGAAGCGCGACGAGCGCCGCGCTGCGGCGGCGGAAGGCGGCGGCGCGCAGAAGGACGACCTCGCGAACTTCCTCCACGCGCTCACACTCGACTTCGGCGCGGACGAAGAAGAGCTCAAAGACGCGGCGACGCTGTCGACGCTCCACGGCTCGAAGGGCCTCGAGTTTGATTTGGTGTTTCTGGTGGGGTGCGAAGAAGGGCTTTTGCCTCACACGCGCACGCTCGAAGCGAAGGCGACCGACCCTAACAACCAAGATATCGAAGAAGAGCGCCGCCTCTTCTACGTAGGCGTCACGCGCGCGCGCCAAGAGCTTTTCCTCTCGCGGGCGAAATTCCGAGTGAGCCGCGGCAAGCCGATGAACCGCACGCCAAGCCGTTTTCTGGCCGAAATTCCGCCCGAAATGATCGACGAGCAAGAGGTGAAGAACATGGGCGTGATGGATCCCCAGTCGGTCCAGGCCCAGGCCGATGCCCTCCTCGCGGCGCTCGACGCACTCGGCTGAGTCTTAGTCGCCCAGGGCTTGGGCGATGTCGGCCTGTATGTCGGCCGCGTCTTCGATGCCGACGGCGAGGCGAACGAGGCCGTCGTAAATGCCAATCGCCTCGCGCTGCTCGGTGGTCATTTCGTAATAGCTCATCACCGCCGGCGGCTCGATGAGCGTCTCGACGCCGCCGAGGGACGGCGCGATGCGGGCGAGCTTCGCGCGGTCGCACACGCCGCGTGACGCCGTGAGGCCGCCGCGAACGATGAAGCTCACGACGCCGCCGAAGCCGCGCATTTGAGACTTTGCGATGGCGTGGCTCTCGTGGGATTCGAGCCCCGGGTAGAAGACGCGCTCGACCTTCGGATGCGCTTCGAGGAAGCGCGCGAGCTGCATCGCGGTCGCGTTCTGGCGTTCGACGCGGAGCGAGAGCGTCTTCATTCCGCGGCCGACGAGGAACGCGGCGTGGGGATCGCACACGGCGCCGAGGACGTCGCGCAGGTCGCGCACGAGGGAGACGAGGCCGGTCGATCCGCAGACGACACCGGCGAGCACGTCGTTGTGACCGGCGATGTACTTCGTTGCACTATGCACAACGAGATCGACGCCGAGGCTTGCCGGGCGGCAATTGACGGGCGTCGCGAAGGTCGCGTCGATCATCGTCTTGAGGCCGCGGTGAGGCTTGCAGATGGCCGCCATCTTCGCGAGGTCGATGCACGTGAGATACGGATTCGACGGCGATTCGCTGATCACGAGGCGCGTCTCGGGGCGGATCGCCGCGGCGAGGCCGTCGAGATCGCCCGGCTCGACCAGGGTGTGCGCGACGTTGAACTTGGCGAGGGTCTTCGTGACGAACTCGCGCGTCTGCCGGTAGCAGTCGCGAAACAGAACGACGTGCTGCCCGGCCTTCACGAGGGCGAGAATCGTCGTCGTCACGGCCGCCATGCCGCTCGAGAACAGAAGGGCGTCGTCCGTCGCTTCGAGGGCCGCCATGCGCACTTCGACGGCGCGGCACGTGGGGTTTCCGTAACGCCCGTACTCTTCGCGATGCTCGCGGGCGTGCGTCCCCTCCGTGAGCTGAATGACCTCCTCGGTGCTCGCGAACGTATAGGTTGCGGTCTGCACGATCGACTCGGGAAGCGCATCGAAAGGCTTCGTCCGAGCATCTCCTGCATGCACGGCATCGGTCGACGTGATGGTTCTACGAGAGTCGGTCATGATGGCGCGCTGAGCGTAGCCGAAATCCGAAGGAGCACAGATGCGACAGGTTTGGATTACCAAGACCGGAGCCCCCGAAGTCCTCCAAGTGCGCGAGGCGGCCGATCCGGTCGCCGGCGAGGGGCAAGTTCGCATTCGCGTTCGCGCCGCCGGAATCAACTTCGCGGACCTGATGGCGCGCGTTGGCCTCTACCCGGATGCGCCGCCGCTCCCATGCGTCGTCGGCTACGAGATCTCGGGCGTCGTCGATCAAGTCGGCGCGGGCGTGAAGCGTTTCGCGGTGGGCGATCGCGTCTTCGGAATGCCGAAATTCGGCGGCTACACCGACGTCATCGCCCTCGGGCAAGACCAGGTGTTCAAGATTCCCGAAGGCATGACCTTCGAGGAAGCCGCGGCGCTGCCCGTGGTCTACCTCACCGCCTACAACATGATGCTCTTCACGGGGAACCTCCGCGAAGGGTCGAGCGTGCTCATTCACTCGGCGGCCGGCGGCGTCGGTCTCGCGGCGATTCAGCTCGCGAAGACGAAGGGGTGCGTGATCTTCGGCACGGCATCGCCGTCGAAGCATGCGTTCTTGCGCGAGCAGGGGTGCCACCACCCCATCGATTCGGGCGGCGAGTACGCGTCGTCCGTGCGCGCCGTCGTGGGCGACAAGGGGGTCGATCTGATCCTCGACGCCGTTGGCGGAAAATCGTGGACCGACGGGTACGACTTGCTCGCGCCGTGCGGCCGCCTCGTCGCGTTTGGCCTCTCCGCCGCAGCGGGCTCGGGCAAAACACGCAATCTGTTCCACGCCGCGGCGCAGGTGCTGCGCATCAAAAAGTGGAGCCCCATGAAGCTGATGGAGGACAACAAGACGGTCTCCGGCACCAACATGGGTCACCTGTTCTCGAGGCTCGATCTGCTCACGCCGCAGTTCGAAGCGCTTCTCGCGCTCTACAGCACGGGGCAGATCGCACCGCGCGTCGACAAGACCTTCTCGTTCGAAGATGCCGCCAAGGCGCACCACTACATTCATGACCGCAAGGCGATCGGCAAAGTCGTTCTGACGCCATGAAGTTGGCATTGTAGACTGCAATGATCCCGATTCTTCCGTACCTCCTCGATACGCCGCCGATGCTCTCGCACGCGGCGACCCTCGGCGAGTATCGCGCGATCGCAGAGCCGCGCATGCGCCTGTTCACGAGCTCGGTCGATCGCGCAATCGCGGCAGGGTTTGCGGCCGATCGCCTCGGGTACGCGTTCGCGGGCGCGTACGAGGCGGCGCTTCATCGGTTGGTGCCGGCGCTGCCTCTCGATGTACCCGCGTGCTTGTGCGCAACGGAGGAGAACGGCGGTCATCCGAGCGCGATGACGACGCGCCTGTGGCAAACGAGCGATGGCGCGTGGAGCGTCACCGGGAAAAAGACGTGGGCGACACTCGCCGACGCCCGCTCGAACCTGCTCGTGGTCGCAACGCTCGGAGCGGGGCCGTCGGGGAAGAACCGATTGAAGGTGGTGCGCATCCCGGCGAACCGCGCAGGCGTGACGGTGAACGTGAGGCCGGCGATGCCGTTCGCGCCGGAGATCCCCCACGCCGAAGTCGTGCTCGAAGCGGTCGCCGTTGCGGGTGGAGAGATTCTCGAGGGGGACGGCTACGACCGCTACGTGAAGCCGTTTCGCACGATCGAGGACATTCACGTGCTCGCGGCGGTCCTTGGGTATCTCGTCGCCGTGGGGCGCGCGTTCGCGTTCGATCGCAGCGTCATCGAAAGCGCGCTGGTCGATCTCGTCGCTCTGCGCGCGCTCGGCGACGAAGATCCGTCGCGTCGCGAGGTGCATCTCGTCCTCGGCGGCCTATTGGCCAATTCGAAAGCACGACTGGCGACGATGGCGAGCGAATGGCAAAAAGCGCCGGCCGAGATTTTTACGATGTGGGAGCGCGACCGGGCGATTCTCGATATCGCCGTCGGCGCGCGAAAGAAGCGCCTCGAAGCGGCGTGGGCGGGCGTCTAACCCCTACTCGAAAGCCCATTCGAGGTCTTCGTCGTCGGCGAAGGGCGTCCCCAACGTCTTCGCGGTGAGCTCGGCGCGCCACGCTTTGGCGCCGCCCGCCATGCGCCACGCGCGCCCCATCGGAGCCAAAATATGCTCGTTCGATTCGGAGTCGAACGTTCGTAATACGCTCTCCGGCAGCGCCAGGAGCTCCTCCTCCGAGAGCCCACTACCCACTTCGCGCGCGCTCGTGACGACGATGGCGGTCGGCGTAGTCCCCTCTTCGAGCGCCGCGTGAAGGCGCACGTGCCCGTCGATCACCACGTACTTCTGAAGCAGCGGGAGGAGCCAAACGACGATCGGCACGAGCTCGCCGTCGCGCGCGCGTTTGCGCCACATTTTGAGGCGCCCGGCGTCGGCCACCTTCGGGTCGCGAAGCGAAAGCACCTCGCCCTCCGACATGCGCGTCCAGTCGTCGTGGCGGATCGTCTTGCGCATTGCCGCGGTCACGCGCTGGAGCGACGGAAGTCCCCGCGCGGTGACGTCGATGGGCTCTTCGTCGTAGGACGAAAGAAGCTTCGGCGACGCGGCGAACGGCACCGCGGTCGCGCACCAAAGGCCGTTGTGGAGCGGCCCCGCGGGGCGTTCGGTGAGCCACGCCGCCACGCGCTGCGTCCAGTGGTCGGCCCACGCGTCGACGTCGGCAGGAGGCGGCGCCGCGCGCAGATGGTCCTGGAGAATCGGTGGGAGGACCGTGCGGTGCACAGCGGGGTAGTCCTCGACGAGGAGCGCTTCGTCCCACCACGTGTGAATGCGCGACCAGAGCCACGGCTTGCCGTCGAGAGAGACACGCAGGCGAAAGCCGCTATCGGCCTCGAAGAGCCAGGCCGGCCGCGACCTGCGTGTGACCTCGAACGTGACGGCTGATTTCGCGCCATGGCCGTGCACGCGAATGGGGGCTCGGCGTGCGAGAGAGCGGGTCACATTGGAATCATACACGGTGCTGCCGCGGGTGATCGTCGGCTCATTCTGGAGCGGGCCCGGCCCGCAGCGTGAGCACGAGGATCTCGCCGGACGTGTTGAAACGCACGGGAATTCCCGATGCGCCGGCCCCCATCCCGGTGATCCCCTGCATTCCGTCGTGGCGCCAGTGACCGCGGATGAAGGCGCCGCCGGTGCGTACATGGCGGACGAGCGGGCGGCCGCCGGGGAGGCAGACCTGCCCCGCGTGGGTGTGGCCGCACAAGTAGAGCGCGACGCCGCATGCGGCGGCTGCGTCGTAGAGCTCGGGCGAGTGAACCAGAGCGATGGAGAACGCGTTGCGGGCGTGCTCGAGGGCGTGGAGGCTCTGATCGGTAAAGTAGTAATGAACGTCGTCGGTGCCGATGATTTGCAAAATAGCGTCGCCGCGCGCGAGCTGCACATGCTCGTTGATGAGCATGCGAATGCCCATTTCCTCCATCGGCGCAACCATGTGGCAGTCGTCGTGATTGCCTAACGTGCCGAGGAAGCCGTCGCGCACCTGAACCCCCGCGACGACGCGCGCGAGGCTGTCCATCGTCGCGGCGATGGGGCCGTGAAGCTCGGTGCGGTAGTCGCCGGTGAGCACGCAGAGGTCGAACGTGCGCCCCGAGACCGCGGCGACGATGCGGTCGTCGAGACCCGGGAGCCCGTCGAAGTGCGGATCGGTGATGTGAAGCAGCGTGTAGCCGTCGAACGCCGCTGGCAGCGCGTCGAAGTAGAGGTCGAGCTCCCGTACTTCGAGCCGTTCGGCATTTCGGACGCCACGTTCGTACTGGCCAATCACCTTTAGGCCGAGCTCGAACGTCTTCATCATCACGAGCAGCACCTCCCAGTGCTGCTTGCGCTTACCGCCGTAGCGCTTCGTGACGAGGTTCTGCGTCTCCATCCAGAAGCGATTCGCAGCCCACATCTGGCGCGGGCTGATGGGCGCCCCTTCGGGGAAGGCTTGCCTGGGGAGAGCTCCAGGCGGCTTTCGAAGGGGCTTCATCATCTCTCGATCTCGTAGGAGACCAGAGATACGCCCGACTACGCGAGGGCCTTCCGCACGAAGTCTTCGATGCGAGCCTGCGCGTCGGCGATCGCGACCATTTCCGACTTGGCGGGGTCGCTCTCGTCGCGGGCCTTCATTTCGACGTTGCCGGCGGCGAAGTTCTTTCCACCGAACGTCACGCGGAACGGAATGCCGATGAGATCGGCGTCTTTGAACTTCACGCCGGGGCGCTCGTCGCGCTCGTCCCAGAGCACTTCGATCCCCTTCGACCAGAGCGCATCGTAGAGCGCCTGGGCCGCCGCGAGGACCGGCTCGTCTTTGCCGAGGGTGCAGAGGTGCACGTGGTACGGCGCGATGCTCATGGGCCAGCGCATGCCGCTCGCGTCGTTGTGCTGCTCGATCGTCGTCGCGACCAAACGCGACACGCCGATGCCGTAGCAACCCATGATGATCGGCTGCTTTTTCTGCGTCTCGTCGAGGAACGTCGCGTTCATCTTGGCGCTGTAGTGCGTGCCGAGAATGAAGATGTGACCCGCCTCGATCCCCTTGTATGTCGTGAGCTTCCCTTTCCCGCAGGACGGACACGTGTCGCCGTTGCTGGCAAGGCGAACGTCGGCGACCTCGCCTTCGAAGTCGCGCCCGTGCTCGACGCCGGTGAGGTGGTGGTCGGTCTCGTTGGCGCCCGTGACGCCGCTCTTCACGAGCGACGCGGCGCGGTCGACGATCACGCGGCCGGTGAACCCCACGGGGCCTGCGTAGCCGACCGCCGCGCCCGTGGTCTTGCGGACGTCGGCTTCCGTCGCGAGGGCGACCTCGTCGACGCCGAGGATGCGCGCGAGGCGAATCTCGTTGACGTCGTGATCGCCGCGCACGACGACCATCGCGACTTCCTTTTGTGCGCGGTAGATGAGCGATTTCAGCATCTGCTTCGTCTCGACCTTCAAGAAGGCCGCGACGTCCGCGATGCCGCCGTGACCGGGCGTGTGAACCTTGGTGCGCTCGCCGCTCGTCCCCGCGGGCTCGTCTGCCGGCGTGACCGTGGCGACCTCGACGTTGGCCGCGTAGGAGCACGCATCGCACGCGACGATGGCGTCTTCGCCCGAATCGGCGAGCACTTGAAACTCGGCGCTCGTCGAGCCGCCCATCGCGCCCGAATCGGCGGCGACCATGCGGTAATTGAGGCCGAGCCGATCGAACACGCGCACGTAGGCCTTGCGCATCTCTTCGTAGCTCGCCTTGGCGCCGTCTTCGGTCGAGTCGAAGGAGTACGCGTCCTTCATGACGAACTCGCGGCACCGCAGGAGGCCACCGCGGGGGCGCGGCTCGTCACGGAACTTCGATTGAACTTGGTAAAGGTTCTTCGGCAAATCGCGGTAGCTGCGAATCTCGCGGCGCGCGATGTCCGTCACGATCTCCTCGTGGGTCGGCCCAAGATGGAAGTCGGCCCCTTTGCGATCCTTCAAGCGAAAGAGGTTGTCGCCAAACTTGGTCCAGCGATCGGTCTCTTTGAAATACTCGGCCGGCAAAAGGGCCGGCATGAGGATCTCGAGGGCGCCCGCGCGATCCATTTCGGTGCGGACGATGGCTTCGATCTTCTTCAGAACGCGAAGGCCAAGGGGGAGATAATCGTACATCCCGGCGCCGACTCGCCGAATGAAGCCGCCACGCGTGAGGAGCACATGGCTCACGTTCGTCGCGTCGGCGGGGGCTTCTTTGATGGTCGGAATGAGGCTGCGTGAAAAGCGCATGGTACGCCCCGTTTATCACGCGTTCGCCCGGCGTGCAGGCCGGACGTGCGAACGGCGCCGAGTCAGCGCGAAGTCCCGCGCATCTCCCGGGCGATGAGCCCCGGGGGGATGGTTCCGCGGGAGAGGACCTCAGCGTGAAACGCTTTCAGCGAGAAGCGTACGCCCTCGCGTTCCTTGTAGTCCTCACGCATTTTGAAAAGCATCTCGCGGCCCACCAAATAGGCCAAAGGCTGCGTCGGCGAGCCGGCGTAGCGCTTTACTTCGCTCACGGCGAGGGTCCGTTCGAGGTGCACGTCGTCCGTCAAAATGCGGACGGCTTCGTCGAAGGTCATCCCCCGAGTGTGAAGGCCGACGTCGATGACGATGCGGGCGGCCCTCACGAGGGTCCACTGGAGCTGCATGAGGCGCTTCGCGTCGTCGTAGTAGCCGAGCTCCGCCATCAGCTCTTCGGCATAGAGCGCCCACCCTTCGGAGAAGATGTCGGCGCTGGCCATTCGGCGGAGGATCGACGGATTGCGCCTCGCCCACGAAAGTTGCAAGTGGTGGCCGGGATACGCCTCGTGAACTGCGGTATCGACGATATCCCCATTATCGTTCTCACGCAGCCACTCTTCTTGGCGTTCGGGCGGCCACGTCTTGTCGACCAGGGTCACGTAGAAGAACCCCTTCGTCGCGCTCTCGAACGGCGCTGGTTGGTCGTACGAAGCGATCGTCGTCGACCGGAGGAACGGCGGCGTCTCCACGACGTCGAGCGTGTCGCCCGGCGGCATCGCTACG
>JANXMC010000578.1 GCA_025354825.1 Myxococcales bacterium | reverse complement strand
TACCTCGGCACGACGACCGGCGGCGCGGAGCGCCACATTCCGGGCTGCTCCAGGAACCGGAGCAGTTTCAAATCGAGATCGGTGAGACGCTCGTTCGCAGCATCGATGCACGAACGAACATGTTCCATCGGGTACGCGTCGGTCGGGAGCGCCGCTGGCGTGAAGCACAACGCGCCCTTGATGTTCTTCGCCGACTCGCCGTTCGCGGGCGTGCAGGTTACGTCCGGTGGACCGGCGTCAGCGTCGTAAATGCATTTGCAAGTGACGGGATCAAACTTGTCATGCGATGGGCACGGCGGGCTGGCGGTGCACGCAGTTCCAGCATCGCTCGTCGCATCGGAATCGCTGCAGGCGACGAGAGCGAGAAAGCCCATCGCGAGTACCGCTGACGTTCGCATCGTTCGCCTCCGAAGCTGGTGCCTAGGAACCGGCACCCTGGTTGAACGCATCACGGAAGCTAAAACCGCGCCAGCCGCATTGTCATCCGATCGCTCGCGTGGAAACGGCCCGGGTGACGAGAAGTTCAAGCGCGCGCGCTGCGGTCCAGCGCGCCAACGTCGACATGAAGTTGAGCGTGCAGCAACTGATTCGTCGCATGGTCCGGGCGCGAATGTCCTACCGCGGGGGGCTATTGGCACGTCTTGTCCGCCGGGCTTCGGTAAGTGCGGTGCCGGTCCGGCATTCGAAATAAATCCGTGTAGAGAGTAGGCATCCGGCGCCTATCCGCGGGTCGCCCCGCGGGGTTTCCGGATGCCTCTCGCCGAACCCGGCGTGCGCCTTTCGTTACGCACCGGGCTCTCCATGGATGTTGACGCGAAGAGAGGGGGCTTCTGCCACCCGATGTGAAAAGGGCAGACGCGCGTTGACGAGATCGAGACGAGCTTGGTCGTCCCGTCGCGCCAGCGCTTCATCCGTCCCCGCGGTTTCCGCCATGTGTACTGCGCGTAGATTTGCCAGTTCGGCGAGCGGTGGTGCTTCTTGCGAAGCCACCGGAGGACGGTCCACCAAACATGATCGTCGATGGAGACGAAGACGCGCTTCGCTCCCCACGCATGCTTGTAGAAGTTCGCCCAGCCTCGCAGGACGGGGTTTGCCACGCGCAGCCGATTCTCGAGCGTGCAGCCCTTGATGTCGCCTTCGATAGCCCAAGAGAAGGGCGGCTTTTCGGCCGTCCCCCAACGTTTCATCCCGCGCGGGAGCAAGAGCGTCTTGAGCTGCGCTATCGCCCCGTGCACGGAACGGCCTGGCCTGAAGCCGTACGAGGTGGGGTAGAACCCCGCCTCGAAGATCGGCTCGAGGATGTTCTTCATCGCGGCCTGAATGACCCGGTCTTTCACGGTCGGGATGCCCAGCGGCCAAAACTTGCCGGGTTTTCCTGCCTTCGGGATGAGCACCTGCCGCACCGGCATCGGGCGGAATGCGCCGCTGCGCAGCTCCGCTCGGACGTCGGCGAGGAAGCGTTCGCCACCGGAGTCGAGGACTTGCCTGACCGTGACTCGATCTACGCCTCCCGTCCGTGCGCCGCGATTGCGGCGGACCCGGTCGAGAGCAATTCGAAGATTGCGGATGTCGGTGACGAGTCCCCACAATTTCTCGAAGACGTAGCTCGTACTCTCCAACTTCGCGCGTACAGCTTGCGTTGCACGGTCAGGAGCCAAGAACGATCGTCCTTGGATGCCCTTGCTTGTCCGACCCGATTCGGGCAGCGATGACTCTTCGAGATCATCAATCCCTTCCGCGCCTTAACGGCGCACGGCCTACATAAACCGTCTTACGCGCGATTCGCGAAGCCGTTTTGAAACCGCCACGTTCCGTCGTCCGAGGTCAACTGAAGAACCGCTGACTCTCGCCGCATAGGCGCAACTTTCGTTGCACCCCGAGATCGATCGGCTCTCCCGAGCACACGAACGATGACCTCGTCCACGACGCGCGCGGAGGCCGCGGCGCTCTCCACTTCGGGCACCTTGTCATCTGCAATCACCTGATTCTTTTTGAGCCGATCAGACCTCGCGGGTGTCACTTCGTCAGCGTGATGACATCGCCTCGCGGCCCGCGCGCCACGACCCCCCGCACGGAGATCCTTCCGTTGACGGGCCTGCGAGGCGTCCTTGCATGGTGGGTGGTGCTGTTCCATTTCGGCCGCGACTTAGTGCCGACGGCTCTACTTGCACGCATTGCGGCGTCCGGTCACGTGGCCGTGGACGTCTTCTTCGTCCTCTCCGGCTATGTGCTCGCGCGGCGCTATGCCGGCGTCGATTTCCGCCGACGCGAGGCGCGGCGCGGCTTCTGGGTGCGCCGTTTCGCGCGTGTGTACCCGCTCTACCTGGGAAGCCTCGTCATAGGCTTCGCGGCCTCGGCGCCGCGCTCGCTCGCGGAGCTCGCGACGCTGAAGGGGCTGGTGTGCGCGACGCTGCAGCTCGGTCTCCTGAACGCTTGGTCGCACCGCGCGATGTTCGCGCACAACTGGGCCGCATGGTCACTCTCCGTCGAAGGGCTCTTCTACGTCATCGCGCCGTGGCTCTTCACGCGCCTGACCGTTCTCTCGCGTCGCGCGCTTATCGTCGCCGTCGCGCTCTCGTGGGCTGCGACGTTCCTTGCCCCTGCGCTGTACACGGCGCTCGACCCCGACCACCTGGGGCGCCCGCTCGCGCTTGGCGATGAGGTACTTTGGGGCTGGTATCTAAAGTTCTTTCCGCTCCAGCGGATTCCCGAGTTCGTTGCCGGCGCAGCCGCGGCGATCTACGTCGGCGCCGACGCGAGGCTGGCGCACCCCCTGGTAGCTGTGGCGAGCTCGACGGGTCTTCTCGTGCTCGCCACCTCGGGCATCGTACCGTTCGCCTATCTCCACTCGGGCGTTCTCGTGCCCCTCGTCGTCACGCTGATCGTGGCGCTCGATCACCAATGCTCGTCGTGGCTCGCGGCGTGGCCCACAGTTGCGTTAGGACACGCGAGCTACGCGACGTACATTTTTCACGTACCACTCTTTCTGCTTTTCGCGCGTTTCGAACCGGCGGCGTGGGAGAGCGGCCTGCTCGTCGTTGCCTACGCAGCCCTGCTTGCCGTGCTCGCCCTCGCCGTGCGCGCTGGGTTGGAGGAGCCGTGTCGGCGTCTCGTGGTCCGGCGCCTAGCGGTGCGCGTCGCGAGCACTCGTCGCGCATCTTAGGGACACTGCCGGTCTCAGTGTTCCCGGACGTTCCACTTGCCTGTCACAAAGGACTCGACCGACGCACGTATCGCCAATCAGCTGCGTTCAAGTAGCGGGTGACAGGGCGCGAGCATCCGGACGAGCTTCGCCGGCGCCTTGACCCCTTTGGCCGAGAGCCGCGCCGTCGCGTCGGCGACGAGCTTGGCCCCCTCGTCGCCGCCGAGAAGCTCGCCCCGCCAGTATTGCGCCGACGCCGTGGCGACGCTCATTTCCGCCCGCTCGAAGGCCGCCTGGGCCCGCTCGGCGGCGCGCGTCGCCGATGCGCGGTCGCCCGCAAGAGCGGCCATGCCGGCGCGCAATAGCGCCGCGTGGCCGTCACTGAACGCCATCTTTTCGCGCTCGAGGCTGAGCGCCGCCGCCGCCACACGCGCGAGCATTCGCCGTCGCTCCCCTGCGTTCACGACCGCAACGGCGAGGGCGACCCGCCCGCGTTGCTCGGTCGCCAACGCGCGCACCGTCGCGATGCGCAACAAGAGCGATCGTCGAAGCGGGCGCCACGTCCTCTCGATCTCCTCGAACGCTGCAGCCGCGTCCCCTTCGTACAGGTGCCGCATGACGGCGGCGTTCGTGTAGAAAAAGTGCTGCAGTAGGAACCGTGATTTGGGCAGCCTCGCGGCGACCCACGCCAAGTCGCTTTCGGCCAAGTCGGCCCGGTCGCCGACGAGGCGCAGCCACACCAACGGGGCCGTGCGCATGTTGGTCGCGGCGAAGACGTCGCCCACCATGTCGGCCTCGCGGAGCGCGGGGCTCAAGTGCTCGTCGAGCTCGGCGACGTCTCCGCGGTACATGAGCGTGCGGAACAGGAGCGCGCGGACGCCGTTGAGGAAGAACGGCACGCCGAAGCACTGGTCGCGGTAGAGCGCCTGCGCGTGCAGCATGAACGGCTTGGCCGCCGTCCAGTCGCCGCAAAGGTAGGCGCTCCACGCGTCGGCCTGCGCGAGCATCGCGTCGCTCATCGGCGTTCGGACCGTATTGGCGACGCCCCTCGTGGCGGCGAGGAGCTCGTCGGTCCCCGTGCGCCCGGCGCGCCCCGCGTGGCCGAGCGACGCGTGCGTACCCGCCGTAAACGCGAGTGCGCGCGTGAGCCTGTTCGGCTCGCCTACGCGCAGCGCGAGCAGCGTGGCGCGCGTGATGAAGTAGTTGGAAATAACGTGGTCGTTCATCGCAAGGCCCGAGCCCGCCGTCGACAGCACCTCGAGGCGCGCGATGTCGACCGGGGCCACGTCGCGAGCGTCGCGCGCGACGTAGGCGAGGCCGCGGAGGCGGAGGAGAAGGCGCGTCACGAGAACGGAGAGCAAAATGACGAGCGGCGAACGTGGAACGAAGATCCCGAGGGAGCGCGAGCAGTCGTCGAGGAGCGCGGCGCCGCGATCGAAGTCGCCGCTGCAGAGGAGCTGCTCGGCGGCGAGCCTGCGAAAGCCGAGGGCGGTGAGGCCGTCGTGCTCGTCCGCAAGAACCAACCGGTGCTCGGCGGCGGCGGCCCATTGGCCGGCGTTCGTGAGCGCTTCTGCGAGCTTCATGCGGATCGCGCGGAGCTGGGCGGGGTCGGCGCCCGCGCTGTTGGGCCTCATGGCGCTCTCGTAAAGGCGGGCAGCGCGGTCGAAGGCGAGGCCTGCGCTCGCGCGGTCGGCGGCGAGCAGGGAGAACTCCGCGGCGCGTCGTTCGTTCCCTGCGCCGAGCCAGTGGCGCGCGAGCATCTCCGGATCGGCCGTGGCGGCCTGCTCGAGAGCAACTGCGATGCGCCCGTGGCGCTGCAACAGATCGCTCGCCGAGAACGCGCCGACGACCGCCTCGCGAATGCGGTCGTGGTACGGCTCGATGGCGTCGGGGCGCCCGCCTCCGCCCGTGACGACGAAGTGCTCGGCACGCAGCAGCGAGACGGCGGAGGAGACCTCACCCGCGTCGAGCGACGCGGCATGTCGCGCGATCTGCTGCGGGAACGGAACGCCCGCGAGGCAGACCGCCTCGAGCAGGCGGCGCGCCGGAGAGGGGAGGAGCGCGATGCGCGCGAGGAGCGCGTCGTCGAGGCCGAGCGCGTGCTCGTCGGATGCGTGGGTCGATGCGCGCCGCCGAACGAGCTCGGCGAGGAACATGGGATGGCCGCCCGCTTCCAACGCGAGCGCGCGCGCCGACTCGGGCGCGACGCGGGTGCCGAGCTGGGCGCAGAGATCGCCGACGAGGCGCAGCGACGATTCGGGGCCGAGGCGCTCGAGCGCGATGCGACGCACGTCGCCCGGAAGCACGCCGAGCGCGGGATTCCGCGCGTTGCCCCCCTCGCTGCCGACGCGCATCGTGCAGACCAAGAGGACGGCGGGCGGGAGCGGCGGGCGAACGAGCTCCGCGAGGAGCTGGAAGCTGTCGCCGTCGGCCCACTGGAGATCGTCGATGAGCACGACGAGCCCCGACGTCGCGGCGACGTTCCAGATGAGCGCGCGGAACGCGGCGAACGTTCGACGGCGTGTCTCTTTCGGGTCGGGCGAGGGGGCGTCGGCCCGCGCGAGAACGGCGTCGAGCCTGCCGAGATCCGAGAAGACGCGTGGTAAGAGCGCCGCCCCTTCGGGAAGAAGCGCATCGACGGCGCTGTCGGGCAGCTCGCGCAGGTGCTCGACCAGCGCCTCGACGACCGAGCTGAACGCCTTGAACGGCACGTCCTCGCGCTCGTAGCAGCGACCGAGGAGAACGAGGGGAGGTGCCGCCGTCGCCGTCGCCGTCGCCACGAGCTGGCGCGCGAACTCGCGGACGAAGCAGCTCTTGCCGACGCCCGACTCGCCTTCGACGATCACCGTGACGCCGCGCGCGTGACGGGAGACGTCGTCGTACGCCGCGCGGAGCACCGCGAAGTCCTCGTCGCGACCGACGCACGGCGCGTCGCGTGCGACCGAGCCCGCCTGCTCGTCGACGCCGAGGCGCGCGAGCACGTCGTCGCCGGAGGGGCGGCCGTTCGGGTCCTCGTCAAGGAGCGCGCGGCAGAGTGTCGAGAGGTCGCCCGGCAGATCGGGGACGAGGGTTTTCGGATCGGGCGCGGCGCGCGAGACCTTGGCCTCCATGATCTCGTGTGCCGCGCCGTCGAACGGAAGCTGACCTGTCAGCGCGGCGTAGAGCATCGTGCCCACGGCGTACCAGTCGGCGGCCGGCCCTACGTCGTCGCCCGTGATCTGCTCGGGTGCCATGTACGGCACGGTGCCCGCCATGCCCTCGTCGGCGCGCGCCCCACGCGCCCGCGCGTCACGCGCGATGCCGAAGTCGAGAACGACGACGCGCCCCGTGCTGGCCACGAGCACGTTGGCGGGCTTGATGTCGCGATGGACGAGCCCCGCGCGGTGAAGCGCTACGACCGCGCTCGCGAGCTGCCGCAAGCTCGAACGGAGCCGCGCCTCGTCGAAGCCGCGCCGCCGCTCCGAGCTCGAGCCTCCGTCGCCGCGGACGTGGCGTGTGAAATCGACGCCGGCCACGTGCTCCATCGTGAGCAGCCACGTGTCCCCCTCCTGCACGAGCTCGCGTATCTCGACGAGGTTCGGGTGGTGGAGATCTTGGACGATTCGGAACTCGTTCTTGAGGACCGCGATGGCGTCGCTGCTCGTGCTGCGAAGCGTCTTCACCGCGACGCGGTCACCGCCGTTCCGGTCCGCCGCGAGGTAGACGATGCCGCCGCTCCCTTCGCCGAGCACGCGCACGATCTCGAAGCGGCCGGACGCATGGATCGACATCGACCCTGCGATGGTATCCGAGAATCGCGCGGCAGGCGTTGCGCACGCGTGCGGGCTTCGTCGTCGCCTACGCGACGAGGCTATCGGGGAGCCCCTTCGCTTCGGCGGGCGGGTCGTTGGGGGCCGCGACACGACGAAGCTTTCGGAGCGTCACCGTCACCACCGATGCGGCGCGCTGCACCTCGATGCGTCGGATCGCGCCCCGAGGGAGATCACGGGCACGCCTACTCACTGCAGCCCGTCCAGACCTTGAAGGAGTCGAACAAAATCGTCTGATCGTGACTAGGCCTGAAGTCGTCGGTCGAGCCACCGACGTAGGTCGTAAAGTAGGCCTTCGAAATCGTAACTGCGCTCGAGACGCGGTACCGGATGTTCGCCTTACGCTGCATAAGCTTTCCGTCCATATAGGCCTCGAGGATGCCGTTCGGCTGGCCGGGCGTGTTGAGCTTGATGTGTTGACGGATGGTATGCCAGCTCGTCGAGTCGATCGGCTCGGCCCAGCCCCACCCCTCACCACAGCGGGTGCTCGCCGG
>JANXMC010000516.1 GCA_025354825.1 Myxococcales bacterium | reverse complement strand
GTGCCGCGAGGCGCGCGCGCAGCTGACGTTCGACGGCGACGACGTCTTCGCCGAACCTTTTTTGCGAAGCCATGTCGATGCGCAGGGCGACGCGACCTTCGTGCGCGTGAACGGCGAGGCGCTCCGTGAGCCGCGCCTGCTCGCGACCGGCGACGTGCTCTCCATCGACACGGCGACACTCGTGTTTCACCGCGACATGGTGCCGCCGGTAAAGCGCGGCGTCGTCCCGCTGGCGGAGCTTCTTCGGCGCCTCGACGAGGAGACCGAGCGCTCGCTGCGCTACCAAAGGCCGCTCACGGTTCTCGCGGTCTCCTTCGGAAGCGGCGGCCTCGCGAGCTCGTCGCTCCGCCTCGCCGCGGCCGAAGCCGTCGTCGATGCGCTACGGCTCGTCGATGTCGTCGCATGGAGCCACGAGCGCGAGCTCCTCGTGCTCCTCCCCGAAACCGCAGAGACCGCAAAGACGCCCGCGACCCGCGTCGTGCAGGCCGTGTTGCCGTTCGCTGCGGGGGCGCGCGCGGGCTACGCGAGCTGCCCCGCCGACGGGTGCGACGTCGATACGCTGCTTCGCAGTGCACGAGAAGCGGCGAGCACGGTACCCGCGGGCGACGTTGCGACGACCACCGATACGAACCAAGCGCGCACGATCGGGGACGTGACGATCGTCGTCGCCGACCCCGCCATGAAGCGCCTCTTCGCCATGATCGAGCGGCTCGCGGTGAGCGATCTCCCCGTGCTCGTGTGCGGCGAAACCGGCGTCGGAAAGGAGGTCGTCGCCGCCGCGCTTCACGCGTGGTCGAAGCGCGGCCGAGGGCGCGGTCGCCTCGTCGCGCTCAACTGCGCGGCGGTGCCGGAGGCGCTCCTCGAGAGCGAGCTCTTTGGTCACGAAAAGGGGGCATTTTCGGGCGCATCTTCAGCTAAACCGGGCCTCTTCGAGCTCTCCGAGGACGGGACGCTCTTCCTCGACGAGGTGGCCGATCTGTCGCCAAGCGCGCAGGCGAAGCTGCTCCGCGTGCTCGAGACGAAAACGGTGAGCCGCGTCGGCTCGGTCCACGAGCGCGCCCTTGACGTTCGCGTCGTTGCCGCCACGAACCGCCCCCTCGAAGGCGAGGTTGCGCGCGGCGCGTTTCGCCAGGATCTCTACTTTCGGCTCTGTGCGGCCACGGTCTTCGTCCCTCCCCTTCGCGATCGGCGGCTCGATCTCCCCGTGCTCGCCCGCACGCTTCTGCGCGACGCCTGCGAACGCCTCGGGCGGCCCACGCCGACGCTCTCGTCGCAGTCGATGCTGCGCCTCGCGCGTCACAGTTGGCCGGGGAACGTCCGTGAGCTCAAAAACGCGATGGCCTACGTCGCGGCCACGTGCCGCGGCGATCTCGTCGAGCCCGACCTCTTGCCCGAGCGGGTAACCGATGCGCCGATCGGCGCGCCGCGCCCGCCGTCGCAGCCCCCTTCGCAACCCCGATCGCGCCCCCACCCCGTACCCGGGCAGCTGCCCGTCCTTGCCAACGATTTACTGGCATTGCGGCGCAAATCTGGCGAATTTCGAAACATCTACGACGAAATCCGCGAGCTCGAACGGACGCGGATGCTCGAGGCGCTCGAGGCCGCCGACGGCGTTCGTGTGCGCGCAGCCGAGCTCATCGGAATGCCGCTTCGCACGTTCGTGACGAAGCTGCGCGAGTACGAGCTATCGCCCCTCTCGAAGCGGCGTCGCCCTCCGACGTCGTCGTCGTAGTCGGTGACCGCACCGATGCTGACCGACTTCACGCCCCCGAAAGAGTTCGACGGCTACCGCCTCTTGCGCCTCCTTGGGCGCGGCGGAATGGGGCAGGTTTTCCTCGCTCACGACACGGTTCTCGATCGCCGCGTCGCCATCAAGCTCATCGCACCCATCGGCGCGAGCACGGCCCTTCGCACGCGATTCCTCGTAGAAGCACGCGCCATCGCGCGGCTCACGCACCCCAACGTCGTTGCGATCTATCGCGTCGGCGAGGTGATGGGGCGACCGTACCTCGCAAGCGAGTTTATTCGCGGGCAGGGGCTTGAGCGCCTCGCGAAGCCGATGTCCGGCGCGCGCGTGTTCGAGATCGCCTTGGGCCTCGCGCGCGGCCTCGGCGCGGCCCACCGGCGCGGCGTTCTGCATCGCGATATCAAGCCGGCGAACGTGATGCTGTCGGACGACGGCGAGGTGAAGCTCCTCGACTTCGGCATCGCGAAGCTCACGGGCACGGTCGCCTCGAGCATCCCGCCACCCCTCGAATCGTCGATGCCGCCGCCGTCCCCTTCGGCATCGCCGATGCGCGCCACGCCGACGTCGCTGCACGAGCGCGTGAGCACGGGCGAGCTCGCCGTCGAGCGCACGCCCGAGCCCGCGTACGCCGACGACGACGCGCCCGACGCGCCGCGGCCGCCCCTCGAGATGCACCTCACACGACCGGGCACGGTGGTCGGCACGCCCCACTACATGGCCCCCGAGGTCTTTCTCGGCCACCCCGCGTCGCCGCGCTCCGACGTCTATTCCCTGGGCGCGCTGCTGTACCACCTCGCCGTCGGCCAGCCGCCGCACATCGAAGCCGAGTACCCCGCGCTGCTCCTCGCGGTCACGTCGCGCGAGGCGATGCCGATTCACGAGCTCGCGCCGACGATCGATCCGCGCCTCGCGGCGGTCATCGATCGCTGCCTTCGGATGGACCCGACGCTCCGCTTCGCGAACGGCGAAGACGTCTTCGCCGCCCTCGAGCAGCTCGCGCCCGAAGAGCGCCGCGAAGCGATCCTGGAGGGGAACCCCTATCGAGGTCTCAACGCCTTCGAAGCGAGCCACCGATCGCTCTATTTTGGTCGCGACACTGAGGCGCGCGCCATCGTCGAGCGCCTCCGCCACGAGACCTTCGTGCTCGTCGCGGGCGATTCGGGCGTGGGCAAATCGTCGCTCTGCCGCGCCGGCGTCTTTCCGCGAATCGGTCAGGCGTTCGGGTCGGGGCGCACCTGCGTGAGCATCACGATCGTCCCCGGGCGCCATCCCGTCACGGCGATCAGCGCGGCCCTCGCGCCGTACTTGAAGATCGACGAAGAGATCTTGGCGACGCAGATTCTCTTGGAGCCGGGCGCCGCCGCGCGCGAGGTTCGAAGACGCATTCGCATCACCGAAGGGCTCGCGCTTTTCATCGACCAGCTCGAAGAGCTCGTCACCCTCAGCGACCCGGCCGAGGCGTCGGCGTTCGCCGAGATGGTCGGCTGGCTCACGGTGCCAAACCCGGTGGTGCGCGTCCTCGCGACGGCCCGCGGCGACTTTCTCGGACGCCTCGCGACGCTCCCCACCCTCGGCGACGAGATCACACGATCGCTCTACTTTTTACGTCCGCTGTCGGCCGAGCGCCTTCGTGACGCCATCGTCGGCCCGGCCCGCGTGATGGGGATCGCCTTCGAGTCCGAAGAGCTCGTCGGCGAGCTCGTTCGATCGACGGCGCGCGCCGACGGCGGCCTTCCGCTGCTGCAGTTCGCCCTCGCGAGCCTGTGGGATCAGCGCGACCGCGAACGCGGCATCATTTCGGCGAAGGCCCTCGAAACCCTCGGCGGCGTGGCCGGCGCTCTCGCGCGCCACGCCGACGACGTCGTCTCGGGAATGCGCCCGGTGCAGCAGGCCGCGGCGCGGCGCATTTTGCTCGAGCTCGTGAGCGCCGACGGCACGCGCGCGCGCAAGCTCGAGAGCGACCTCGGCATCGACGACGCCGAAGCGCGCGCGGCGCTCGACGTCCTCGTGCGCGGCCGCCTGCTCGTCGCCCGCGAAGCCGAAGGGGGGGCCGAATACGAAGTCGCCCACGAGACGCTCCTCGACGCGTGGGGGACCTTGAATCTGTGGATGCGCGAAGACGCCGGCGCCCAGCTCCAACGCGCGCGTCTGAGCGTCGCCGTCGCCGAGTGGGAGCGGTTGGGGCGCGCGCCCGAAGCGCTCTTCGGGGCGCGCCAAGTCGAGGAGGCGCAAGGCGTCGCGCGGGCGTCGCTCAAGGCGAACGAGGCGGCGTTTCTCGCGGCGTCACGCAACGCGCTTCGACGGCAGCGCGCGCTTCGAGCGCTCGCCCTGGTCGCGCTTCCGGTCGTGGTTGCGCTCATCTACGGCGGCTATGTCGTGGCCCGAGGCCGCGAGGTCGTGGCGCAGCTTCAGCAGGCGCGCGCGCTCCTCGCCGACGCCCGCGGTCTCGACGCCGAGCTCGAGGCGCAGCGGCGCGACGCGTTCGCCGCCTTCGACGCGCAGGACCGCACGAAGGGCGAAGCCTCGTGGGCGCGAGCGCTCTCGATCGCCGCCGAAATCAAGCCGATTCACGCGCGCGCGAGCGCCGCCGTCGAGACTGCGCTGATGCTCGACGTCACGCGGGACGACGTTCGCGCGACCCTCGGCGAGGTGCTCTACGAGCGCGCGCGCGCCGCCGAGCGCGATCATCAGCGGGACACGCGCGACGAGTTTCTTCAGCGCCTCGCGCTCTACGACAAGGCAGGGACGTGGCTCGCGCGGTGGCGTGCGCCGGGCTTCGTGCATCTGACGACGACGCCCAAGGGGGCGAGCGTGACGGTCGCCCGCTACCTCGCGAGCGACGACGGCGCGCGCGCGCTGACCACGCCGCGCAGCCTCGGCGTCACGCCCATCGCCGACGTTGCGCTCGAGCGCGGCTCCTACGTCTTCGTCGTCACCGCGCCGGGGTTCGCGACCGTGCGCTACCCCGCCGTCGTCGAGCGTGATCAGGCGCTCGATGTCGACCTCGAGCTCCCCACCGAGGCCGACGTCCCCGAGGGGTTCGTCTACATTCCAGCGGGGCGTTTCCTCTTCGGCAGCTCCGCCGAGGCCGGCCTCCGCCGCTTCTTCAGCACCGTGCCGCTTCACGCGCGATCGACGAACGCCTTCGTCATCGCGAAGCACGAGACCACCTTCGCCGAATGGATCGAGTTTCTCCGCGCGCTCCCCGCTGCCGAGCGCGAAGCGCACACCCCCCACGTCGACAGCGGCGCCTTCACCGCCGCCGTCGGCCTCGAGGAGCTCGCGGGAGGAGCCTGGCAGCTCACGTTGCAGCGGGGCGCTCAGACGGTCGTCGCGCGCTCCGGGCAGCCGGTGACGTACGCGTCGCGCGACCGCCGGACCGCACAAGATTGGCTCCATTTCCCGGTCGGAGGCATCACCGTCGCCGACGCGGATGCCTACGCCGCATGGCTCGATCGCACGGGGCGCGTCCCCGGCGCGCGGCTCTGCGACGAGCTCGAATGGGAGCGCGCGGCGCGCGGCGCCGACGACCGCGAGTTCCCCCACGGCGAACGGCTCGCGCAAGACGACGCGAACTTCGACGAGACCTACGGCAAGGAGCCGCTCTCGCGCGGGCCCGACGAAGTCTCGTCGCACGTCGCGTCACGTAGTCCGTTCGGCCTCGACGACATGTCCGGCAACGTCTGGGAGCTCACACGCTCGGTGCTCGCCGCCGACGAATACGTCGCGCGCGGCGGGAGCTATTACTACGAGCCCAACTCGAACCGCAGCGACAACCGCGACGTCGTCGAGCCGACGATGCGTGATCTCTCCATCGGTCTGCGGGTCTGCGCATCGCCAACGCGCGAAGGTCGGCGCGCCAGCGATCCGCGCTGAAACGGCACGCTGATTCGGCGTGGAGCCGCGCGCGAGAACGGCGCGGCGTCACACCAAGTGCCTATTTTTGAGGCGCTTCGACCTGGGTATACGGGTTGCTGAGTGACGCGTTCGGAGGAACGCCATGCAGACCACCCGATCCCTCGTTGCACTCACCGTCGGTCTCGCGCTCCTCACGGCCTCGGGCTGCGCGGCGACAGACACGTCGTCGTCGTCGTCGTCGTCCGCACGAGACGGCGAGGCCGAGAACGTCGCCTCGACGGCGAGCGCCCTCGAGCAGGAGAACGGCGAAAGCCTCAACGGCCAGGGGCTCAACGGCCACAAGCTCAATGGGATTACGTTGAACGGCCACAAGCTCAATGGGCACAAGCTCAATGGGCGAACGCTCGACGGCGTCTCCGTCAGCGGCGTCACCATCGGGACCGACACGCTCGACGACGTGCACCTCGATGCGACCTGGCTCTCCGGACGAGGGCGCCGCGGCCGCACGTACTGGGGGAACGCCTTCGAGGGGGCGACGATGACGGGCCTCCTCGACGACAACAGCACGATCCCCGTACGCATCGACAGCATCAGGCCGTCGAGCAGCGCGTCGTGGGCCGACTGGGACGTAAGCCTCTACGCGCTCTCGTACTTCACCGACGAAGGGTGGCAGCCGTACTGCGGCCTCGACGATGCAGGCGCGCCCGTGAAGGCCGTGCCCCTCACGGGGCGGTGGGACTACCGTCAAGGCGTGCCGACCGGCGGCGCTCGCTTCGCGGATGACACGGCGGTCACCTTCGCGTGTGAGGGGTACGTTCTCGCGAAGTGCGTCGAGGCTGGCTACAAGCCGTGGAGCAGCGTGTTCGCCTGCACGTCGCCGTTCCGATGCGAGATCACGAGCCTCGCCGCGCACCACCAAGCGTGCACGCGGATGCTGCGCGCCGACTATTGCGGCGACGGTACGCCCAACACCGTCGACGGCACGCTCATCAACATTTACGACGGCATCGGCATCCAACGCGACACCGACGACTGGGCCTTCGAGGCCGAGTGGACGGCCGCGGGCGCGCGCTGCGTCGACCGTGGACGAATCGGAGAGCTGCCGTCCTGCGCCGCTGCGAAGGCCGACGTCACCTGCGGCGCGAAGGCGCACTTCAAGACCGGCACGCTGCTCATGACCGAAGATCACCCGGTGGCCGCAACGCCGTAGCGGCGAGCCCGGATCGCCGACGGACCATGCGGGGAGACTCATCGTGCGGCTTGTCAGCCGCACCCCCGTGACAGCGCGATCACGAATTTTCCCGAGCATTTCCCGCATTTTTCAACGAACGACATGCGGTATGCGGCGTGCTTAGCGCGCCTTGAACGATTCGAGCAGGCCCCTTGCCGCTCGAGGAGAAGAGCCACCGTGGTCGACGCAGCTACCGTTTCCGACACCCCTCCAAAAACGCGGAGCGCCCGGCTGGCGCTCATTCCCTTGGCCCTCGCCGCCGTCTACGTGATCTGGGGCTCGTCGACGCTGGTGATGCGCGTCGCTCTCGAGACGATCCCTCCGTTCCTTCTCGGCGCCTGCCGCTACC
>JANXMC010000479.1 GCA_025354825.1 Myxococcales bacterium | reverse complement strand
CGAGATCGAGCACGAAGGCGACGTCGTCCACCTCGGCGCGGACGGTCTGCGTCGTATGTTTGAGCAAATACGACTTGTCGCGATCGAGCGGACGCTCGTGGAGCCACACGAGGGTCGCATCGAAGCGCTGGGTGGTGCGCGGAACGTTCGTGGGGTGCACGAGCATATCGCCGCGGCTGATATCGAGCTCCTCGGCGAGGCGCAGCGTGACGCTCATAGGCGCGAACGCTTCGTCGAGCGCGCGCCCCGCCGCGTCGATGGCCGCGACGCGCGTCGTCTTGCGTGACGGGAGCACCATGATGGGGTCGCCCACACGAACGACACCCGACGCAACCTGCGCGGCGTATCCGCGGTAGTCGTGGCTCGGCCTCAGAACGAGCTGCACCGGGTACCGTAAGTCGGTCAGGTTCAGCTCGGCGCCGACGGGCACGCTCTCGAGGTGCTCGAGAAGCGTGGGCCCCTTGTAAAACGGCATCTTTTCGCTGCGACGAACGACGTTGTCACCGTTGAGCGCGCTCATGGGGATATAGGTAATGTCTTTGAAATCGAGATTCGTCGCGAAGGCCGCAAACTCGCTTCGAATCGCTTCGTAAACGGCCTCGTCGTAGCCGCGCAAATCGATTTTGTTCACGCACACCACGAGATGGGGAATCCCCAAGAGCGACGCGATGTACGCGTGCCGCCGCGACTGCTGCAGTACGCCGAGGCGCGCGTCGATGAGAATGATGGCGAGGCTCGCCGTCGACGCACCGGTGGCCATGTTGCGCGTGTACTGAACGTGCCCCGGCGTATCGGCAATAATGAACTTACGCGCTTCGGTCGCGAAGTACCGATAGGCGACGTCGATCGTAATCCCCTGCTCGCGTTCGGCTTTGAGGCCGTCGGTGAAGAGCGAAAAGTCGATCTCCATCCCCGCCATGCTCGACGCTTTACGGACGGCCGAGAGCTGGTCCTCGTAAATGCCGTTCGTGTCGTGAAGCAGCCGGCCTATGAGCGTCGACTTACCGTCGTCGACCGAGCCCACCGTGACGAAGCGGAGAATCTCTTTCTTCTCTTGGCGCTGAAGGTAGGTCTGGATGTCGTCCTTCGACTCGAGCAGCGGTTCCACTCAAAAATACCCTTCGCGCTTCTTCGTTTCCATGGAGGCGTCCTCGTCGTGATCGATGAGGCGCCCTTGCCGTTCGCTGACGCGCGCGAGAAGCATCTCGCGGATGATCTCGGGAAGCGTCGTCGCTTCGGACCGAATCGCACCGCTCAGCGGATAGCAGCCGAGCGTGCGGAACCTCACCGACTCTTCGCGCGGAACCTCACCGGGGTTCAGCCGCATGCGGTCGTCGTCGACCATCACGAGGGCGCCTTCGCGATCGACCACCGGGCGCTTCGCCGCAAGGTACAAAGGCACAATCGGGATCTGCTCGAGATACACATATTGCCAAACATCGAGCTCGGTCCAATTCGACATTGGGAAGACGCGAATGCTTTCGCCCTTCTTCACTTTGCCGTTGTAGAGACTCCACAGCTCGGGGCGCTGCCCTTTGGGATCCCACTGGCCGAAGCGGTCGCGGAACGAGTAGACGCGCTCCTTCGCGCGCGACTTCTCTTCGTCGCGCCGCGCGCCGCCAAACGCCGCATCGAAGCCGTGCTTCTCGAGGGCCTGAAGAAGCGCCTGCGTCTTCATCGCCGTCGTGTACTTCTGGCTGCCGTGATCGAATGGGTTGATCCCCGCCTTCACCGCGGCCTGGTTCGTATGAACGAGGAGGTCGATCCCCTGCTCCTTCGCGAACCGGTCGCGAAACTCGATCATCGCTTTGAACTTCCACGTCGTGTCGATGTGAAGCAGCGGGAACGGCAGCTTCCCCGGGTGAAACGCCTTTTGCGCGAGGCGAACCAGCACCGACGAGTCTTTGCCGATCGAGTAAAGCATCACCGGGTTCTCGAACTCGGCGACCACCTCGCGGAAAACGTGGATGCTCTCGGCTTCGAGCTGCCGCAAATGCGTCAGTCGCTGCGGCGAGATGCCGGCTGCGAGGCCTTCGTGGGAAGCGGCGGGGGACGGGGCGGCGTTCACGGGGTGCTCGGGCTTTCCATGGCGACGGTAGAACGACGGTACGTCTATCATAGTGAACGGCGTACGCAACCAGCCCTAGCGCACGCAGCCGCCCGCGCTTAGCGCGACGGGTTGCCGTCGCCGCCGGCGATGAGGGCGAAGAGGCCGTCGGGGTCGTCGACGTGAAGCCAGTGGCTCGCATTTTCGAGCGTGTGGGCTTGCACGTGACCGTTCGAGGAGGCGGCGACGCGCGCCAGCCGTTCGCGCTCGGCGGCGTCGAAGACGCGCGACTTGCCGGCGACGACGACGTGGGTGCGAACGCGTCCCGGCGGCGCTTCGAGGACGGGCCAGAGGTCGGTCACCCAGTAGTCGGCGAGGAGCGCGCGAATTGCGTCGAGATCGAGGCGAAGGGCGTAATGCCCGTCGACGTTGCGCAGGTTCATCGCGAGCCACGGACCGAGGGCGCGCGAGACGCCCGCGGCTTCGATCTCGGCGATGAACGCTTCGCGCGACGCCCACGTGGGGCCGGCGTGGGTGAGCGCGTCGAGGATCGTCGCGATGCTCTCGGATCCGCGTGCGGTAGGCCGCGCGCCCGGCGTTGCGTCGAGCACCCACGCGACGTCGAGGTCGCCCGCCCGTTGGCGCACGTAATCGAGCGCAATTTTGCCCCCCAAACTGTGGCCGATGACCCCCTCGACGGGGCCAGGCAGGGCGTCGTGGAGCGCCAGTAGGTCGCTTGCCGCAGCGACGACGGTTTGCGGCGGATTGGCAACGAACGCCTGGGACCCGCCGTGAAGGCGAAGGTCGACGAGCACCGCGCCCCACCCGAAAGGGGCGGCGACATTGACGAATTTTCGCGCGAAGGAGCGCCAATTCGCGCCCGCCCCAAACACGCCGTGGAGGAAAAGCATATAGCGCGCGGGCGCCTTTTCCCCACCGTTTGCCGCAATCACGGAATGGGCCAACAGCGGATGCGGGATGGAGCCAGTATTCATCGGGTGTTCACTGTACTTAACGTAGAGGTGTGTGCTTCTTGCCTTAACCGCGCCTCGCAGCGCATAACCGCGGCGAATGGATTCCACACTTCACGGAAAGTCGGGAAAAACGCGTGTCGTTCTGGTTGACGACCACCACCTTTTCCGTGGCGGCCTGCGGGCGATAATCGAGATACAGGCCGATATGGAGGTCGTCGGCGAAGCGGCCGACGCCGCCAGCGGCATCGCCGTGGTCCTCGAGGTGCGCCCCGACGTTGTCGTCTGCGACGTGTCGCTCCCCATCGTGAGCGGCCTCGAGCTTTCGCGCGACATCACCGCGCAGCTCCCCGACGTGCGCGTCCTGATTCTCACGATGCACCCGCCGGAGGACTTCGCCGACGAAGCGCTCCGCGCGGGCGCCACGGGAATTTCGTCCAAAGGAGAGTCTGCCGAGGCGATCCTCGACGCGATTCGCAAGGCTTCGCGAAACGAGCTTTACATCGCCGATAGGCAGCTCCCGTCGGTTCCGCCGGCCATCACACATGCCGTGTCCACGGACGATCCCGTCGCGATTCTCTCGCGCCGCGAGTCCGAGATTTTCACCCTCGTCGTCATGGGCCTTTCGAACGAGAGCCTCGCGAAACGGCTGTCGATCAGCATCAAGACGGTCGAGACCCATCGCGCAAGCATCAACCGCAAGCTCGGCGTCCACTCAACCGCCGAGCTCGTTCGGTTCGCCGCACGCAACGGCCTCCTGCCGCCGGCGTAACCGAACGAGCCGCTGCGCGGGGCTACTATTCGGCGAACGAGCGAAGCCGCGACACGAGCTCCGTCGCCGGTTCGTCCTTGATGTGAAGATGGTATTCGCGCGCCTTGGCCGCAACGAGCACGCGGTGGGCGTCGACGCTGCTCTCGGCGAGGACGACGAGCGCCGCGCGCGGCTCGCTCGCAGAGACTGCACGCACGACCTCGGCGAGCCACGGGTGCGCCTGGTCGATGAGCACGGCGTGGAGGGCGCGTTCCCCCACGAGCATCGTCGCGAGCTCGCCCACGCTGGAGGCGATGGCGACGTCGCAGCCGCTGCTCGAGAGACGCTGCGCGAGCGTCGCGCGGCGGTAGCGGTCGTCGTCGAAGAGCGCGGTCCGTGGGCGGATCTGCGCGCGCGGGCGGCTTCGCACGATGTTCGACGTCGGCGGCGCGGTGGCAGGCGGAACGTAGGGGCGCATCGTGACGGCGCCGGTGCCTCGGGGCGCGATGTCGGACGCGACGCGAAGGCCGTGCGTGCGCGCAATGGCGGCGACATCGTCCCCGACGCCCATTCCGCTAAAATCGGCGTCGGTCTTCGCGCGCGCGAGCTCGTAATCGAGCTCTGCGAGCAGGGCCAACACCAGTCGCGACCCGAGCTCGGGAACGAGGCGCGGAGCGAGGCGCTCGTGGGCAAACGCGACGACGGCGCCGTCTGCGATTGCAACGGCCGACGCGCCCGCCGCCTCGAGCGCCTTGTGTGCGCGCGCTTCGGTGCCGAGCGCCTCCGCGACGAGATGGCGAAGCACTCCCATCGCAGGGCCGTAGGCGGCCTGCGCGGGAAGACTTGGAATCGTGGCCTTTTCGTGGCGGGGGCTCAACGCATCTCCGGGGATGTCGCGCAGGCAGAACCCTCGACGATAGCTTGGGAAATCAAGGCGCGCCCGCGCGCGGCCACAAGCGAGTGGGAGGCCAGACGCCGCCGTGGGAGTGCCGATTACGCCGTGGGAGAGGGGATGCGAATACGCGCCGCGCCGCCGGCGTTCGGCGGATAGGTGACGAGCGAGCAGTCGTCCTCGGAGCCGTCTTCCCAAACGAGGCAGCTGAAATCGATGGCGCTCTCGAGGGCGATCATCGGATGGTGCCACACGCCGGGGCGGTAGCTCACCCCCTCGGTGCCGTGGGCGATGAAGGCGGCGAGCGTCGAGAGATCCGGTGCGTCGCCGCCGAGCGCGACGATTACCAAATAGCGGGTCGCGTTCATCGGCAGAAAGAGCTGCGACGAGCAGGGGTGCTTCTCGAGAAAGAGCACGGGGAGGCTGTCGCCGGCGCGGGCCGAGCAGCGGAAAAGCGAAACGTTGAGCGACGCGTGGGCGCCGCGAAGATTGGTAATCGGCGTGAGGTAGTCCCAGCGACGCGCCGTCCCCTGGTTCACGAGGCGCCCCTCTTCGCCGCGCGGCGCGGCCACGATGACGTCGCCGAAAGGGGCGTAGAGCGCCGGCGAGAGGCGCACGGCGTCGATCTCGGGAGATTCGCTATTTGGCATTTGAGCTCGTGACGCGGACGGGCGGGGGGAACTCCAGAATCGGCATGGCTTCGGTGCGCGAGGAGTGCGACCAGAGCTTTTCGATGACCGTTCGCACGTGGCCGGTCTCACCGCTGGTGAGAAAGAGATCGGGCGCTGCGGCCCGCGCATCCGTGGCGTCGGGTGTGAGCAGCCCCGCATCGCCCAAGCGACGCTGAACCTGCCGCGCGACGGCGGCGGCCGGATCGATGAGCTGAATCCCCGGCCCCGCGATCGCCTGGATTTCTGCGGTGATGAACGAATAGTGCGTGCAGCCGAGGACGAGCGTGTCGATCCCCTTCTCGAGAAGCGGCACGACGTACGACGCAATCAGGGCCCGCGTCTCGGGGCCGCCGAGGTCGCCGGCTTCGACGCGGTTTGCGAGGCCGGGGCAAGGTTGCGAGAGCACTTCGATTCCAACGGCGAAGCGCGCGCGCAGGCTTTCGTAGTTCGGGCTCGCGAGCG
Organism: Myxococcales bacterium; assembly: GCA_025354825.1. Taxonomy (GTDB): domain Bacteria; phylum Myxococcota_A; class Polyangia; order Polyangiales; family Polyangiaceae; genus JANXMC01. The sequence goes on along the minus strand of JANXMC010000479.1, from coordinate 4,192 downwards.
TGCGGGTGGTCGCGAGCACGCCGATGACGCCCGACTTGGTGCTCGCAGCCGCGAGCTTCACCGCGGGCTCCATGGCGATGATCGGCAGCGCGAAGCGCTCGCGCAGCGTGGTCGCCGAGACGCCCGTGGCCGTGTTGCAGGCGATGACGACGGCTTTCGCGCCGCACGCGACGAGGTGCGACACGAGGGCGATGGAGCGCGCCTCGATCCACTCGGCGGGGCGATCGCCGTAGGGCGCGAAGCCCGAATCGGCGATGTAGAGCACCGCTTCGCGCGGCATCAGGCGGCGGATTTCGCGCAGCACCGCAAGGCCGCCGACACCCGAGTCGAAGACGCCGATGGGCGACGCTTGATTTCCCTGCACGTCCGCTATTTAGCAATCGCGCGCGCGCGGCTCAAGAAAGCGAAGCCGACGTTGTGCGCCTCGCGCGCACCTCGTCTCCCCGAGCGAGACGCGCCGTTGCGCGCGTCGTGCGGTTCGTAGCTCGACGCGGGTGGAAGGATGGGCCGCCGCGTGGGACCATCGGGGGACGCGGCGCGCTGTCGAGAACGCGAGAGAGCGCGCGCGAGCACACACCACACAAGGAGCAGACGTTGGATCGGAACAAGTGCGTCGGGTGCGCCAAGCTATCGCCGGAGGTCGAGTCCGAGTTCACGCTCGTCGGCCCCCAGGTTGGATGGCGCATTTCGCGAACGCAGTCAGACGACGGGCTCTACGTGATCGAGTGGCGCTGCCCCGACTGCTGGAAGCGCTTCCGCGAGCAGAAAGCGTCGCCGTCGAAGGGCGCGGGCGTCTTCGGCTCGATGCCGCCGACGCCTCCCAAGCCCGCTCCGCGCGGCGGACGCTAGCGCGGAGTCGCGCTCACTCCATCACGCGCACGCTGGCGCTGCCGCTCTGCTCGACCGAGAGCTTCGGTGCGCCGCGGTACGCGATCCGGGCCGAGCCCGACGCGCCGATACTGAGCTGCCCGCTCGCATGGACTTTGAAGTCGCCCGAGCCGCTCACGTCGAGGCTCACGTTGTTCGCGACGATGCCGAGCGTGTCGACGTCGGCCGAGCCCTTGCTCGCAATCGATACGTCGGACGCGTGCCCCTTCGCAACGATGTGGCCGCTCCCGCTCGCCGCAACGCTGAGCCCTTTGCTAAGCGTCATGTCGTCGAGGGAGATTGTCGCGGAGCCGCTCGAGGCGACGGCGAAGTCGCTCCCCGTGATGTGCTTCACCGAGACTTTGCCCGACCCCTGAACGTCGACGCCGTGGAGATCCGGCGCGCGAATCGTGACGACGATCGGCTGCGTGGGCTGGATGTTCCCCTCGGTCCAAATGGCCAACGTGTCGCCGTGAAGCTCGGCGTGAACGAGGGCGACGAGGTTCTCATCGCCGCGGATGGTGACCCGTTGCGGCTCGCCTCCTGTGATGTCGACGGTCATCGATCCGTTGACGGAGATCTCGTGAAAGCCGGTGACGTCGCGGTTGGAAAGCTTCGGGACACCGTTGCCCACGCCGGGCGAACAGGCGGCTTGGCTCGCAGCGACAAGCGCAAGAATAGGAAACACGGAAAGGACCACGATTCGACGGACGATGACGGGCGCGCTTTTCATTCGGCTCTCCTCGGAGAGCGCTTCGATCGAGCCGTCCTCGAAATTTCGAAAATCGCGTCGACCGAGACGATCACCACGTCGCGCGTTCGAGGGGCGCCGTGTAGTCGTCGCATTTGGCACCGCGCGGGAGGCGCACGAGCGCGTTCTTCTTGCCGCGGGCGGGGACGTCGTGAAGCTCGGCGACGTAGCTCGAGTCGCAGTGAATGCCGACTTCGGCGGTTCCGATCACGCGGTCGGCGGCGTTCGTGACCGTCACGTCGACCTCGACGCGCCCATCGAGCCACGAGGTCGCGACAGCGCGGATCTTGACCCACGGCGTGACGTCGAGCGCGCGGTTCGCGGGGCCGGGCCGGCGCTCGAGCAGCACGCGTTGGTGCGCCGAATCGAGGGTCACTAGGAAGTGGCCGAGGACGTTGAGCCCAAGCAGCCCAACGACGCCATGGCTCTCGCACGCGTCGCAGACGGCCACCGTGACCGCGGGGATTTCTACGTCGTTCAAGAGCATGCGATCGACGAGCGCGAGGTGCGCCTCGATTTCGCCCGCCGCGGTGCCGAGCTTCACCGTGGGGCTCGCATCGTCGACGGGAAGGCCGATTTCATCGAGGGCGCGGCGGCTCAGCGTCGTGAACGAGGCCCCCGTGTCGAGGAGCATCCGCATCTTCGCCCCTTTGCCGAGGCGACCTTCGGCCGTCACCGTGACGACGAGCGAGTTGCCGTCGGCCTCGCTTGGCAGCTCCACTTGGCGCGGCTCGAGATCGGCCGGCGCCACGGGCTCTTGGAGGCGGGCGGACGGTGGCGGAGGGCGCGCGTGGCCGAGCGACGGAAGCAGCTGTTCGACAGCGTGTGCGGCGCTCTCGACGGACGGGGGGAAGCCGACGATCGCGACGCCCGTGCCGATGGCCTCGGCGCGCTCATCGGGGAAGAAGAGCGAGAAGCCTGAGAGCACGCAGAGGGACCACGCGAAGAGCGCTGCGAGAAACACGGCCGGTCGCGCGCCGCGCCGCACGAAGCCCGCGGGTGCGACGGCGGGGACGACGACGATGGCGACCGCGGCAAGCGTGACGAGCAGCGGTCCGCCTCGGCGTTGTGCGCCGGCGCCCACGACCGCCGCGAACGCGAGGGACATGGCGGGCACCGCAGCGAGCGCCAGCGCGGCGAGCGTCGGGCGGGCCGCGAGAAAACCTGTGTGGCGCGGCGCGCGCGACGGGGAGCCGCTCCCGCGTCGGCCGTCAGTCGTGCCGGTGCTCACCGTCCTCGAGACTCTGGATGAGGGCGGACCAGGACGCGGGCGTCGGGCACGCGCGCTTCTTCAACCACGAGACCACGCGGGCGAGCTCTTTCTCGCCGCCGTCGCGGCGAACGTCGACGAACGCGGCGACCACCGCATCGGGGTCGCTGATTTTGTGCTGCGCCATGAGCTGCATCGCTTTGCCGACGTCCGTCGGGTAAAGCGCGGTCGGCTTCGGCTGGCTGTCGTCGCTCATTTTAGGGGCACCCCATTTGGAGTGCCCCATCTTGTCAGGCTCGATGGGGCGCGTCGACGGTGGCCGCCTGGGCGCACGCTCTCGAGACTCAGGTTGCCGGGACCCCCACCTTGAGGCCGATGGGGCACGAGACGCCCGTCCCGCCGATGCCGCAGTACCCGTCGGGGTTCTTCGCGAGGTACTGCTGGTGGTAGTCCTCGGCGTAGAAGAACTCGGGCGCGTCGACGATCTCGGTCGTGATCGCGCCGAACCCGGCCGTGCGGAGCGAACCTTCGTAGGCCTCTTTCGACGCGAGCGCCGCGCGCTTCTGGGCGTCGCCGTGGGCGTAAATACCCGAGCGGTACTGCGTGCCCGCGTCGTTGCCCTGGCGCATCCCTTGAGTGGGGTCGTGGTTCTCCCAAAAGACCTTGAGCAGCTCGTCGTAGCTCACGATCTTGGGGTCGAAGACCACCTGAACCACTTCGTTGTGTCCGGTGAGGCCGGTGCAGACCTCTTTGTACGTGGGGTTCGGCGTCTCCCCGCCGGCGTAGCCGACGGCGGTCGTAATGACGCCCTTCACGGGCCAGAACTTCCGTTCGACGCCCCAGAAGCAGCCCATCCCGAATGTCGCGATTTCGGAGCCGGGCGGGAACGGCGCCGCGAGGGGCGCTCCGTTCACGAAGTGCTTGGCCGGAATCGGCATCCGTTCGGCGCGGCCGGGGAGCGCTTGGTCTCGGGTGGGCAGCTTGAGCTTGCGCGAGTCGTTGAAGAACATGGCGACCATATTGGCCACGAATAGGCGTTTTGCCAGGGGGCCCCGCGAGGTGGCCGGCCAGCCGGAGGCGTTGGCCTAGGCCATGGGGGCGGCCACTTCGGCCGCTCGATCCAAGGGCGGCGCAAATGTAGGGAAAAGGCTGCTTTTGAAGGGTGGCACCCTCCCTGCTGATGGGCATCTCGAACGATGCCTTCCTTCGCCTACCGCTGTTCCTTCGCCTCCTTCCTTTGCCTTTGCGCAGCGCTCGCCCTCGCGTCGATTGCGACCTCGGGCTGCGCGCGCGGACCGCAGAACGTCCTTGTCGCGCCCACGAGCGACGAGGCGATGCCCGTCGATGCCTCGGCGGCGGCCGTG
>JANXMC010000475.1 GCA_025354825.1 Myxococcales bacterium | reverse complement strand
GCGGCGAGCTCTTTCCAGTCGAGGGGGCCGCCCGACGCCGTGAGAACGACGATGGGCGTGCGCGATGCGGCGGGGCGATCGCGAAGCTGCCGCGAGAGCTGCAGACCATCCATCACCGGCATTTGGAGATCGAGAAGAACGAGGTCGTACGCTTCCTTGTCGAAGGCATCGATGGCGGCGCGGCCGTCGGCGACGCCGTCGATCGTCGCCATCGGGTAGTGGAATGCCAAGAAGGCTTCGAGCGCTTCGCGGAAGTCGGGCTCGTCTTCCGCAATCAGAATACGCGTCGGCTCCCCCTCGCCCGAGAAGGCGCGCTCGATACCGAGGCGCAGAAGCTCCACGGTGGGCGTTCGCTTGGCGGGGTCTTTCTCGAGGGCGCGCAGAATGACGTTGTCCAGTCCCGGCGGGAGGCCCGCGCGTCGCTTGCTCGGCGGCGGCGGCGCTTCGGTCAGGTGCTGGACGAGGAGCGCAACGTCGCTCGTGGCGAGGAACGGCGGCGAGCCGGTAAAGAGCTCGTAGGCCATGCAGCCGAGGGCATAGACGTCGGCGCGGCGCGCGAGCTCGGGCGGCACGTCCTGCGCCGTCGCGACCTCCGGCGGCATATACGCGGCCGTGCCGCCAATGCCATTTACGCGCGCCGCACCCGCGCGCTCGAGAGCGAGGGCGAGGCCGAGGTCGCTCACGGCGACGCGACCGGTGCCGTCTGTCAGGACATTTCCCGGTTTGAGATCGTGATGCACCGTGCGCGCGGCGTGGATCGCGGCGACGCCCAGGCAAATCTGGTCGAGCATCCCCCGCGCGACGGCGAGGTCGGGCGGGTGGCCGCCGTGGGCCGAGAGCCACTGATCGAGCGTGGGGCCGGGCATCAGCTCCATAACGAAATAGGGGGCGCCGTCGTGCTCGCCGAACGTGTGAACCTGCACGACGTTCGGGTGGCTCACGCGGGCCATCGCCCGAGCCTCTTCACGAAAGCGGTCGCGCAGATCGCCCCGGGCGAGAAGCTCCGGCCGAACGACCTTGATCGCCACGTCACGCGCGAGGTGCTCGTCACGCGCGAGGAACACCGCCCCCATTCCACCTTCGCCGAGAATCCGCTTCACCGTATACGAGGTTCCGATCGTCGTTCCCGGTGGGATCGACAGGCGCGACGTGCTCGGTTCTTTCACGCTGTCGGGGCTCGGCCAAGTGGTGTCCATCGGGTAGCTCTCTGCGACTGTCCCCGCGTCGGGTCGACGCGCGCGCAGGGGAGCAGCGTCAGCAGCGAGTGTGCCAGCGGGAGCGTTTGCCGACGCGCCGTCATTTTCGGGCGTCGCGCTTAAGGAAGCTGTGGCAATGAGTCCCATTGGGGCGCGACTGTTGTGCTGCTTATGCGTTGTTCGACGCGGCATTCGGTGAGCCGCCTCGCGCGCTCACTGTTTCACCTCGAGCTGATTGTCGACGGCCTTCACTCCTGCGGTTGTCTTCGCCTTCTGCTCAATCGACGACCGCTCTTGTCCGCTCTTCACCGCGCCGCGCAGGGTCACGTTTCCGTCGATGGTGATGATCTTCACGTTCTTCGCGGCGAACGAGAGCGAGCCGTCGGCAACGACCGCCTGACGGACCTTTTGCGTCACGCGACGATCGGCTTCACTGCCTCCCTGGTCCATCGGCGTCAGCGCACCCGAGCTCCCGTTCGGGGGAACCGCCGCTCCTGCCGCCGCCGAGGGCGCGACGTCGGTTCGACCCGCCGTCGACGGAACAGGCGGCGAGAGCTCCATCGTGTGAGTCGCCGCGGTCGTGCCGCTCGACGCGGTCGACGTGCCGGTCGTCGGCGCGGGCGCATACACAGGTGCCGATTGGGGCATCGTTGAGTCGGTAGTTGGATATGCGGCCGTGCCGTCGGCTGTGATCGTCGACGCGGGCCCGCCGCTCATGTCGTTCGCATTCGCTGCTGTTCGGGACTCTTTCGAGGCGCTCTTCTCGGCGCAGCCTGCGAGGACGCCACACGAGATTGCTGCGACCGCAAACAGCTGTGATGCGCATTTCATGAGGGGCTCCAAACGCACGAAGGGAAACGTGCGACAGATGAAAGGAATTGCGAATAGCCGCGACTTGCAGTGGTTCGGGGGGCTTCTTACGAAGACCACCTGCGCGATGCAGTGCGTTGGAGAGCGCAAACCGTGCCATCGCACATGGCAGTAAAAACCCGGGACCTTCCCGCGGTCGAGTGGGAGAATGGGAAAATCAATTTCGGTGAAGATTGCGGCATTTTGCTTCACACACACGCGCTCGCCCCAGGAGGTTGCTCGCCCTCTACGCGTTGCGCGCGTAGTGTGGGAACGCGGCGGCTGAACCGTTTCATGCGAATGGTTGACGTCGAGTGAGCGCAGGCGCGATGAACCCGTTCTCGTCCGAGCCGCCGAAGGCCGACTTCGGTCGCTTCGAAGCGATCGCGCTCCTGGGAGAGGGTGGAATGGCGAGCGTGTACCTCGCCCATCCGCGCGGCAGCCACGCGTCGAACAAGCTCCTGGGCGTGATGATGTGGGAATGTCCGCACGGCCGGCCTCGCCCTCACA
>JANXMC010000431.1 GCA_025354825.1 Myxococcales bacterium | reverse complement strand
GGGAATCGACGCGAGCGAGGTCGCCCAGGCCGAGGCGCTCGGGTTCGCGACGGTGTCGCTCGGCGGCTTCATCTTGCGCACGGAGACCGTCGCCGCAGCGGTTCTCGGCGCGTGCCTCGTCGGCTCGGCGTCGGTTTACCGGTCTGCCGCGCCGCCCACGACGCGGTCGTAGATCCACGACGGCAAGAGCCGCGCGAAGCTTGTCGCGAGCGTGAGCTGCCACGGAAACGCGATCATCGCGGGCGCGCGCTCGAGGCGCGTCGCGATGACCCGCGCGGCCTTGTCGCGGGTCCACTTGAACGGCATCGGGTGCTTGTTTTTCTCGGTCATCGGCGTCGCCACGAAGCCTGGCTGCACGTCGGTCACACGAATTTTCGACGGCGCGAGATCGATGCGAAGCGTCTCCAAAAAGACCGACAGCGCCGCCTTGCTCGCGCTGTAGGCGCCCGACGTGGGCAGCCCGCGGCGCCCCGCGAGGCTCGACACGCCCACGAGGTGGCCGTGCCCTTGAAGCAGCATGATCGGCACGGCCGCGAGGATCGTCGCGAAGGCGCCGCGGATGTTGACGTCGATGATCTCGTTCACCGAGTCCATGGTGAGCCGCGCCGCATGCCCCGAGTGGCCGATGCCGGCGTTGGCGACGACCATGTCGAGGCTGCCGAGCGCGCGCTCTGCCGCGATCACGGCCTCTTTGACGGCGGCCGGATCGCTCACGTCGACGGGGACGACGAACGCCTTGCCGCCTGCCCCCTCGATGGCGCGGGCGAGCTCTTCGAGGGGCTCTTTGCGGCGAGCTGCCAGGGCGACGTGAGCGCCGCGGCGAGCGTATTCGAGGGCGAGCGCGTGGCCGATGCCGCTCGATGCACCGGAGAGGAAAACCGTGCGGGGGCGCATGTCGCGTCGACCTTAGCACCCTGTAGTACGTTAACGCGGTACCCCATGCTCGAGCGGATTGCCCTTCACCAGACGCGCCTGCGAACGCCGGGGCTCGGCCTCGAGGCGAAAGGCGTGGCGCTCGGCGCGAAGGGGCTCGTGCTGTTGCCGTCGATCGACCGGCTCGTCGCGCTGCTGTCGGTCTACACGCGGGAGCATTCGCTCGAAGACCTGATGCCGAGCCTCGCCATCAAATTCGTGCGATCGAAGCTCGGCACGCGCGAAATCACCATCGAGCTCGCCGCCGAATCGAGCGACCGCATGGATCGCGTCGCCGAGACCGCGCGCCTCGTCGGCGGCTTCACCTTCACGGGGACGAGCCGCCACTTCGTGCAGTACCGCGATGCGAACGCGCCGTTTGGCTACGACGCCACGCAGCTGCTCACGACGGACGCGGCGCTTGCGATTTACCACGACAAGTTCACGCAGGTTTACGACGTCGAGAAGCCGGTCGATCTCAAGGCGCTGCTCCTGCGGCTGATGCCTCACAAGGAGCCGAAAACCCACGGCGATCAGGGGCTCCGCTACATCGTCGCCGAACAGGGGCTCGGCCCTGCGCTCGTGCACTATTTCGTGCGATCGCGCGTGGAGGCCGACGTTTGCGTCGGCGAGTGGCCGCCCGCGAGCGCATTCGACGACGGCCCGACCCGCCGCACGATTTTGCGCGTCCCCGAGCTGCCGCCGCGCATGCGCGCGCTCATGCGAGACACGCCCGGGATCACGTCGTTCTTGCCGGCAGGGCCGGGCGTGGCGGTCGAAATTGGCTTTCGCCACCCCGTCGAGCTTCGCGCGTGCCCCGTCTTCGACCCCAACGGCCTCGTGCTTTTGCGTGGGCGCGGCGATGAAGCGTGGAGCCTCGATAGACTGCCGCAAATGGGCGCGGTGAGCGCGTTCGCCCGGGTCGAGCTGCGCCCCGAAGATGCACCCGCGACGTCGACGGCGAAGCGCGTGGTCGCGCCCGATGCCGTGCGCGTGCCGCTTCGCGTGCTCCCGTCGGCAGCGCCGTGGCGCAACGTGACAGCCACGTGGATCCCGATGGAGCAGCTGCCGTTGCTGCGTCGCCTCGCCTACGCGCTTCCTCACCAAACGATCGCGCGGACGACCATCGCCGTCACGCCACGAGGCGTCTTTTTACGCTCCCCCGCGGGCATCGAGGCGATCCCTCTCGGCACGTTCTTCATCGAGATCCACCCGGGGCTCTTCATCCCGGCCGGCTACGACGTCACCCCCGCCGTCTCGCCCGACGTGCTCTATCGCGCGCTGGGCGCGACGCCGGCGCAGGTGATCTTCGTCACGACCGAGGCGCGCGCCCTCGCTGTCGACTCCAAGGCGTTCGTGCCGCTCGACACGGCGATTCTCGAGGCGAAACCGTTCGAGCACATCGTCGCCGAGTCGATCGAAGCGGCGCTCGACGAGAAGGTCTTGGAGTTGAAGCTCGCCCCTCTCGGCGCGTTCCCGATGCGAGGCGCCGAGCTCCCCGAGGCGAAGCCAGTGCCCGCGTTGCCGCCTGCACGCGACACGCACGACACGAGCGGCAAGGGCTGACGGCGAGGCATGGCGAAGGTCTCCCTCGGCGCTGTCGCCGACCGCGTCTTTCGCGACGTGATGGCGCCGTTGGTGCTCGGTGGTGACCTCGTCGCGGGGCGGCCAATTGGCGCGCGGGCGGCCCTTGCGGTGGGGGTCGCGCGCGACCGCAGCGTGGCCGATCCGGAGCTTATCGCCCACGTCGACCTCGCCCGGATTCGTGTCGCGCGAAGGCTCGTCGCCGTCGACCACGTCGAGGCTGCGAGCGTGCACGAGTGGGCGCTCGCCGTAGTGCTCCACGATCTCGTTCAGAGCACCAACCCTCGGCTGCCAAGCCTCTTGCGTGCCAGCGCTCCCGCAAAGCTCATCGCCCACGTCGACGCGGCCCTCGAGCACGTGCCCCAGGTGACGAGCGTTCGCGAAGCCCTCGCGCGCCACACGTGGTTTTCGCGCCTCTTCGAAATCGCGCGCACCGATACGGTCGTCTCGTGGTGGACCGGATCGCAGACGTTTCTCGGCACGACGCCGTCGGCACGCTTGGCGGCGTGGCCCGAGCTTCGGCGCGTTCATGTCGACACGACGTCGCGTCCGCTTACCGAGCTACCTACGGCGGGTGGAGGCGTCGATCCCGCGCTCTATGAGCAGAGTCTCGCCGCGTTTCTCGCGCGCACGCCGCTGACGGACCTGGCGACGCTTGCCCGCGCAACGCCCGAGTTTCGTTGGACGGCGGCGACGCTTGCCCTGGCGTCGACCCGCGGCGGCAGCACGCTCGCGCAGCGGGCGATGGCGCGTGCGAGCACCGAGGCGGTCGATCACGCGCTCGGCCGCGCGACCCGGGCGCTCGTCGCGGGGAAGGCGGGGCAGCCGGCGATGGTGGCTCTCGAGCTCCTCGCCGATCGCGCGCTCGCGGCGGCGGAGGCCGTCCTCGCAAAGGGCGTGAAGGGGGCGACGCTTCCGCGCGAAGCGGCCCCCACCGACGGAAGCTTCGCGCGCGCGGCGGGCGCGATTGTCGCGCAACGGAGGCTGCTCGGTGCGGCGCACGGTTTGACCGAGGACGACCGCACGCGAATCTTGGGGGTGCTCGAGCCGGCGCTGGTTTCGGCCAGCGCGGGAGAGCTAAAGGCGCTGCTTACGTAAGCCGCGCCTTCGTGCGTCGCTTCGCGAACGAGTTACTTCTTCGGAAGGACGGCCGGCTCGGGCGCGGGCTCGACGACTTCGATCTTCGTGTACGTGAGAACGCCCGTGAGCGGCTCGGACACGAGCCCAGCGGACGACTTGCCGAAGGTATAGCCGTACTTTCCCGTGACCTTGACCTTCGCTCCGTTGGCGGGGAGCGGGTAGGGGACGTCGACGGCCCAGAGCTCGTCTTTGTAGAGCTCTTTCGGCGCTTCTTTGAGGTTTTTGTACTTCTTGTCCGCCTCGAAGACGTTGGCGAAGTTCGACGCCCAGCCGAGGACGCGAATACGCGGCTGCTTGGGGTCGGCACCCTTTGCATCGGCAATGGCGAAGCTCGGAATCGGGATGTCTTTGCAGTCGTCCGGATCTTTTTTGCCGGCGGGGTGGACTGCACAGAGGGGCGCCGTCGTGATGTTCGAATCGACGATGTAGCCTGTGATCGTGATCTCTTTGCCGTTCACTTCTTTCTCGTGAATGCGGCTGCGCAAGTGGTGAATCGCGCCGAAGATTGTATACGCGTCGCCCGCCTTGATCGGCGTCGACGGTAGCGACGGCGGAGCGGGGAGATTGGCCTTTTTGCCCGACCACGCGGGAGCGGCCTTGTAGGGCTGCTCGTCGCCGCCGCACGCCGTGAGCGCGACAGCAGAAACCGTGAGGGACGTAACGAGAGCAGCCGTGAGCCCCAGCCGGGCCGGACGCGTGTGCATGGCCGAGACGAGTACCACGCGTCGAAACGCTTCGACAAGCGCATCTCCGGCCTTCTGTTTGAGACCGGAACGAGAGGCCGCGAAGATGCGCTCGGGCTCTGCTCTGTGCGGAAAATGATGGCTTTGGAAGCGCATGTTGGCGTCGCCCGCACGGCGCGCCCCGCGCTCACGCGTCGTCGGGGAGCACCAGACCGAGGGCGTCGACGTCTTTGCGGCGAACGAGATCGCCGTCGCACGAGGCGACGAGCCGCTGCACGATGGCGTCGAGCTCGGCCCCTTCGCCCGGAAATTCGTAGTCGACGAGGCGCCCGAAGGCCGCGGCGTCGATGCCGACGGGGACGCCTTTTGCGCGCAGCCCCTCGCGCGCGATGCGATCGGCGACGATGGCGCGCAAGTCTTCGGCGCGCTCGCGAAGGCGCGGCAGCGCGATGGCCTCGTGCTGCGCGTCGCCGAGGCGTGTGGCCAACAGAGGATCGAGCCGGCCGGCTTCGAGCAGCGCATCGGGCGAGTCCGCGTTGGTCACGGCGAGGAGCACGTCGAGCGGCTCGGCCCGCCCTCCGGGTGCGCGCTTCTCGGCGAGGGCGCGGGCGATCGCGCGCTGCACGTCGCGCGGGAGCGCCGCGGCGTCGAGGAGCACCAGCGTTCCGCGGTCGGCGAGGGACAGCGGCGAGGTCGCTTCGTGCGTCCACAGCGCGAGGTCGTGCTCGCGTGTCGACGTGCCGTCGACGACGACGAAAGGACCTCGACTTCGCGGCCCCTCGATGTGCGCGCGCGCAAGGTAAGGAATCGGGTCGACGCCGCTCGGTGTGATCAGCGCGATGGGCGCCTGGGCCTTCGTCCGCCGCTCGATCGCCCCCTCGGCCATGCGCACGGGTGCCGAGTAGAGGCCGATGGAGGCGCTCCGCGCGAGCCGCTCCGCGAGGTGCAAGTGGCGACCGATTTCCAGATCGTGCTCGTGGGCCATGCGCGCGGCGTCGCCCTCGAGCGACTCGCGACGAGCCCGCTCCACGCGTTCGCGCTCCATGCTGCGGGCGAGCATCGCGCGGGCGCTGCAGACCGACGCGAGGCTGTCGGCGAGGCGCTTGATCGCACGGACCTCCTCGAGCGCCAGCGGCTCATTTCGCGATCCGTGGGGGAGAACCAAAAGCCCCTCGGCTTCGCGCTCGCGCGTGATCACCGTGGCGGTGAGCGCGCCGCGATCCTCCATCCATTTCGACACGAGTCGCAGGTCGGGGCGGCGAACGGCGAGCGCTTCGAGCACCTCGCGGCGCAGCGTCGCTTCCGGCTCGTCGGCGACGATTGCAAGGAGACCCGCGGGGAGCGCGGCTTCGCGCTCGCGCCCGTACCCCGCGCCGTCGACCAACAGCACGCGCGGAGGGTCGAACGTCCACAGCTCGGCGGACGCCGCGGCCGGCCCCGCGGGCGCACGCAGTGCGAAGAGCGCGGCACGGAGGCCGTCCTCCGGATCTTGCCGTGTGAGCTTTTCGGATGCGTCGGCGATGGCGTCGAGCCACGCGCCTTGCAACGGACGAAGCGGCGCTTCGAAAACCGACGCGTACGAGCCGATGATCGTCGCCGCGATCGACGCGAGCACGGCGGTGAAGCTCGCATGGAACGGGCGACCGGCGGCGAGCATGGCGGCGAAAACGGCGACCGAGCCGCCGGCCATGGAGATGACGAAGGCGCGGCGTGCGCCGCGGGCGATGGAGACCGCGTCTTTCTGCAGGACGACGGCTGTCGTGACCGTGGCGGCGAGGACGACGGCGGTGCGCGCTGCGCGGTTCGCCGAGGCGATGTCGAACGCCCACGCCGCGAACGCCGCGCTCGCCGTCACGGCGACGAGGGCGACGGCCGCGCCCGCCCGCGTGCCGACGCCGAGCTCGAGGCGCCTCCGGTAGGCGGTAAGGCCAAGCGTGCCCATGAGGACCATGAACGTCGTCGTCGACGCCGTGAACGTCGCCTCGCCGGCGTTGTCGGCAAACTCGGGCGTGAAGCCGAGGGCCTGGGCCGCCGAGGTGAGGGCCGCGAACGACCACGCAAGCGCGACGAGCGCGACGGGCACGCGCGCGGAGAGGGCCCGCGGTTGCGACGACAGCAGGCTTGGTGGCGCCGTGATGCGCGCGATGGCGATGCATGCGGCGGCCGTGCTGACGAGCGCTGCGAGGGCGGCGAAGACGTCGGTCCAGGAGGTACCTGGGGAGAGCGGCGATGCGCCGAGCGCCGCGCAGGTGACGGCGAGGGCTCCGAGCGATGCGGCGCGCAGCCCGTTGGCTTGGCCGCCGGCATTCCACGCGAGGATCAGCGACAGCGCACCGAGCGCCCAAGGCCGTAGCCCCACGCCCAACTCGGCGCGAATCGAGGCCGCGGCGACGTAGGCCGTGACGGCGAGCAGCGGCACGCGCGAGCGCCGCACGCCTCCCGCGTCGTCGTCGCGCCCTTCGCCCTCGCGCCCTTGCGCAGCGGGGACCGCGCCTTCGGGCTCGCCGGGACCTATCACCCCGCCGTCATGCTGAGTTTTCGCGGATCCGTCAAGGCGGCGGCGCCCGATCGTGCGGCGCCCGTCAGCGGCCGCGCGTCCGTTCTTCGTAGTATCGAACTTCGTTGACGGCTTCCACCAAACGCGGATTCAGCTCGGCGGCGTGGCGGAAATCGCGCACCGCTTTGGCGCTCTCCGATACGCGTTTGAAGAGCATCCCACGGTAGTAAAACGCCTCGGCACAACGGTCGTTGACGGCAATCGCGCGGTCGATCGCCGCGATGCACTCGAGCATCCCTTTTTGGTTTTGGCGCTCGGGCCGTTTCGAGTCGATCCAGGCCAAAAAAGCGACGAATTTTGCCTGGGCGGGCTCGGTGTCGAGCGCCTTGCGGCACCACGCTTCGGCGTTGGCGAGGTCGCCCGAGCGGAGCGCCTGCTCGGCCCTGTCGAAGGCGATGCCCCCCTCTGTGACGGAGAGGTTTTCGCCTGTTCGCCGAATGTCGCCTTTGGCGACTTCACCCATTTGCGATTCGAAGCCCATCGAGCTCGGCATCGGTTTACGGGCGGGCTGCATCGTCTGCCGCGAGGGCTTCGCGTTCCCGCCCTTCTGCGCGCCGCCAGGCGACATATCGAGCTCGAGGGTGATATCGCCCATTCCACCCGGGGGCAGCGTCGTGAGATCGGGCGGAATACTCCGCTTGTTGCCGGCCGCGGGCGGCGCGCTGATCGGCGCCGCGTGCTCGCCCGTCTGCCGAAGGGCCGCGGCGTTGGCGGCGGCGGGGCTGCCGGGGGGCGGAACGTTTTTCTTCGGCGTCGCAGCCGCGGCTCGAAGCGCGGCGACGGTCTCGTCGTTGATCAAACCGCCGCTTCCCAGGACTGCCGCCGCCTTGTCTTCGGAAGCCCCCAACGGGCCCGACGGAGCCGCCGTGGCGGCGGTCGTCTCGGCGATTTCGATCTGCTTCGTGATGAGTAGACAGTAAAGAAACAGCTGCCCAATAGCGGGAGGTAATCCCGAATTGGCAATATCTTGCATTGTGAACGCGCGCGTCTGAATCGCGTCGGCAATGCGCTGTACGTCGCTTTGAAACTGAAACCGGAACATCTTCGAGTCTTTCGTCGTGCGGAGCCGCGCGCTCTTCAACGGCGTCAGCGTCGCCTTCACGTGCTCCCAGGGCGGGTGCTCGCACGTGCCGGTCCAGATCACTTGAAACGGGTGGGTCGTATGAAAGAAGTGGCCGCCGTAATCGTGGAGCACGTTGAACTCGCGGAGGAACGTGAACCGCGTCTCGGGGGGTAACGAGAACAGGTGCGAGAGCTTGCGAACGAGCTGCACGCGCAGCGCATGATTGAGCTGCTTTTCGGTGACCTCCTGCGCCTCGAGCAGCAGCTCGCCGTGGACATCGCCCTTACGTGAGTAGTGCTCGAGGGTCGCGTTGTTGGCGTACCCGAGCTCGAGGAGCACGCGCGACAAGAGCGCCACGGGCTCGCTCGTTCGCACCTTGGCGATGTAGCCGTCGGCAATCACGATGTCGCCGGCGCGCCCGTCGGGGGTGACAAGCTCGATACTGCCGTTGATCTGACGCTCGTACGAGTACGCGAGCAGATGGGCGAGGGGTGACTTTTGAAGTTGGCCGCGAGCGGACGGCTCGGGACGCTTTCGCTTCGTCGTCATGCCGCCTTCCATTCGACCTGCACCCCCGGGAATCCCGATCGTACATCGATGAGCCGAACAAATGCGAATGCCAATCTCAGTACGTTGGGCTCGCGGCGTACGCGCTCTTGCAGAGAGATATGCCCACGTGGGCAAACGCGCGACTCCTCACGAAACGACGCGCAGGTGTGAGCGCTTCGCGGCCTCTCGCACGTTCCTGTCGGGGTCGCCGAGGAGCTCTGCGATCCGCTTTCGAACGTCGGCGTCGTCGACGGGGGCGAGGGCGAGAATCGCGGCCTCGCGGACGCGCGCCGAAGGGTCGCGGAGCGCTCCCACGAGGAGCTTCGCATACCCCTCGGGGGCGAGAGCCGCGACCGTCTCGACGGCGGTTCTGCGGTCGGCTTCGATGCGGCTCGCACCGACGACGAGGGCCAGGCCCGCGCAGATTGCCGGAACGCGCGCGTCGCGGCGCAGATGATAGCGCGCGTCCGTCGAGGCGCGCTCATAAGCACTTCGATAAAGCTCGAACGCGGCGTTGCCGATCGTGAGCAGAGAAGCGAGGGCAGTGCCGCTCACGACCGCGTCGAGATCCTCGGCGAGCAAGATGAGCAGGGGGAGAACCGCCGGTGTCGCTGCGCCGCCGAGGAGGGTCGCGAGGGCGCGACGGACGCGGGTCGACGGGTCGCGAATCGCAGCTTCGGCGCGGACGTAGCTTCGGTCGTGCCGCGACCCGAGAAGAGCGACGACCGCGGTCTCGCGCACGATCTCGTCGGGGTCGAGGAGGGCGTCGTCGACCGCGTCGCGCGCGTCGCCATCGGGAAACTGAGCGACCGCCTTCACGACGGCGCTTCGCACGTGTGCGTCGCGGGTGCGACCAAGCTCGACGAGGAGCGGGACGTGGGACGCATCGGCGAGGCGCGCGAGAACGTTCACGCAGGCGACGATGGTGGCCGTGTCCTCGATGCCCATCATCCAGTCGAGGAACGCCATGCCGTCGGACTGGTAAAGCTCGGCGACGATCCCTTCGAGCACGGCGCGAAGCTCGGGGGAGCCCGAACCCAGGCGCCTCAGAAGCGCATCGCGTGTTCCGGGCAGCCTGCGCGCGTGGACGGCGCGTAAGGCGACGAGCGCGACGTCTTCGCTCGGATCGGAGACCGCACCGAGGAGCGCGCCGTTGGCGACATCGAAGTCGGAGCCGGCGAGCGCGTTCGCGGCGGCGAGGCGAACGGGCGCCGACGGATCGGACCGGACGACGTCGGCCAACACCTGCCCGCTCGACGCGCCTCCGAGACGTGTGAGCGCTTCGACGGCGACCTGACGTGCCGCCACATCGGCGGACGTATGGAGCGTCTGCTCGTAGTGCGCGACGAGCCCCGGCGGCTCGAGATCGGTGGGGACGGCGCCGTGGCCGTCGTCGAGCCCCACTTTGCCGTAGAACGCGCGGCGCAACGCAGGCTCTTCGCGCGCGAGAAACTCCGTGAGGGCGCGCCGCTCGGTCTCGTTCGCGAGGGCGTCGATCGCCGAGCCGACGGCCTTCGTGCTGCCGCTCAAGACCAGCGCGATGCGCGACGGAATGTCGCTCACGAAGCCTCGAACGCGGGCGTCGGCGAGGGCGTTCTCGAGGTCTACGTCGCCCAGCCGACCAAGGGCCAGGACCGCGCGGTCGCGCACGAACGCGTCGGGGTCGATGAGCCGGCCGCGAAGGGCCGCGAGGGTCGCGCGGCTCGAGGAGCCTACCTTGCCGAGGGCGTTGACGACGGCCGCTCGCGTCCGCGCGTCGCGGTCTGCGACACCCGCGAGGAGAACCTTCGTCGTCTCGGTGCCGGGGATCTTCCCGAGCGCGCCCGCGGCGCTCGCCCGCACGACCGACACGCCGTCGGTGAGAAGCTCGCGCAGGTAGCCGACCCCTTCGGGATCGCCGACTTTTCCTAAGGTCCATGCGAGGCCGAGGCGCACGTCGGCGTTGTCCGACGAGACCATCTCCGCGGCCTTCAGCCACACGAGGCGCCGCGCGTCCCGTGCGAGGGCGCTCGTGATCCTCTCCCGTAGCTCGATCGATGCGCCGGGCAGCGCCCGTAGGAGCATCTCGAACGATTCCGTCGAGACGTCGCTCCCAAGGGCCGCGACCGCGGCGACGCGCACCTGCAGCGACGTATCCATCAAGCGGCCCGCGAGCAG
Organism: Myxococcales bacterium; assembly: GCA_025354825.1. Classification (GTDB taxonomy): domain Bacteria; phylum Myxococcota_A; class Polyangia; order Polyangiales; family Polyangiaceae; genus JANXMC01. The sequence goes on along the minus strand of JANXMC010000431.1, from coordinate 25,957 downwards.
CGCGATGGGCGCTTCGGCGCTTCGCCCCTCGAAGGCGCGCACGGCCATTTCGCGGACGCGCTCGCTCGGATCGTCGACCGCGCGGATCAAAAGCGCAGTTGTCTCTTTGCGTTCGAAGCGGTTGGCGAGGGCGAGCACTTGGCTTCGCACGATGACCGAGCCGCGGTCGTAAGCGGGGATGATGTGCACCTCGTAAATGGGCTCGAGATCCTTCGCGCCGAAGCGTGTGAGCGCTTCGGAAGCCGCTTCGGCGACGGGCGCTTCGGGGTCCACGAGAAGCTTCGCAAGGGCCTCCGTCGCGCCTTCGGGCTTCAAGAGACCAATGGCTTCGGCGAGGCGCGCGCGTACGGGCCATGCGGGGTCGTCGAGGGCCGCCAAAAGAAGCGCCCCGGTGCGCGCGGCGCCGAGCTCGCCGCACGCCATGGCGACGTAGGCGCGTACCTCGAAACGTGCATGATGCAAGTGGCCCGCAACGCTGTCGATGAGCCCCGCGCGACCGAGCTCGAGGAGCGCGAGGTAGGCGTTCTTCGCGTCGTTGTAGTCGTCCGATGCGAGGCGCTCGACCACGCGCGCGAGGTGCCCCACGCGCTCGAGGGCGAGGGCGGCGCGGCGGCGGACTTCGAGGTTCTGATCGCGGAGCCCGATTTCGAGAACGCTGGTGTCGGTGAGCTCGACGCTCTCGAGCGCTTCGAGCGCGCGGAGGCGCGTTCCGTAGTCGGGGTCGGAGAGCGCGGCGACGAAGACGTCGATGGCCTTTTCGCCGCCCACTTTCGTGAGGGCGGCGGCCGCGTGAGCGCGCACTTGCGGCGCCGGGTCGCGAAGAGACGCCTGCATCAGCGGCCGGAGCGCGCGAGGATCGCCGATGAGGCCGAGGGCCTGCGCCGCGGCGACGCGAAGCAGATCGTGCCTTTCATGAAGACGCCCCATGAGAACGTCGACGGCCTCTTTGTCGCCGATGCGGCCGAGGACGCGGGCGGCCCAGACGCGGGCGGCGGCAGGCGTTTGCCCGTCGAGCATCTCGATGAGGGGCCCCACGGCCGGCTTGCCGAAGGTGATGAGCGCCTCGGCGACGCGCGGCGACGACCACTCGTCAATCTCACGAAGCTGCTCGACGAGCAGAGGAATGGCGCTGTCGTCGTGAATCGCGGCGAGGGCGTTTGCGGCGGCGATTTTCACCGTGGCCGCGTCTTCGTGGGGATCACGCAGACAGGCGACCAGGGCGGGCACCGCCGAAGGGACGGCGAGGTGACCGAGGACGCCCGCGGCGTGGGCCCGCGCGCTCCACGCCTTGGCGACGCGGAGGCGTGTCGTATAAATCTCGAAAAAGCCGAGGGCGTCGAAGACCGTGCGTCCGAGCGTGCGGCGCGCCGGGTCGGTGTCGGCGATGAGCGCCTCGACGGCGCGCTCTACGGTAAGCGGGTCGAAGCGCTCGCGAAGCTCTTTTATGCGGGCGTCGCGCTCGGCGGTCGTGAGGAGGCTCGTGTCGCCCGTGATGACGGCCTTGGCCGCCTCGAGCTCGCTGATCGCGCGCTTGCTCCGACGCCGGCGGAGAATCTCGCGGAGGAAAACGTAGAGAGTCGGAAGGGCGGTCGAGACGACGATGAAGAGCGTAATGAGGAGAACTGTCCTCGGGCTCACCGCGCCTTCTCCAAGAGGTCGGCGATCCGCTGGACGACGACGGTCGGATCGACGGGCTTCGAGAGGAAGTCGTCGGCGCCGCACTGCTGCGCCCAAAACCGATCGGCCTTTTCGGTTTTGCCCGTGAGCATGATCACGGGCAGCTTCGCGTTCTGCGCCTTGATGGCGCGGCACGCTTGGTAGCCGTTCAATTCGGGCATCGCGATATCGAGAATCACGAGGTTCGGCGGATCGTCGCGAACTACGTCGAGGGCGGCGGCGCCGTTGTCGACGATCGTCGTGCGGAGGCCCAACCCTCGCAGGCGCACGTCCAAGAACTCCAACATGTGAGGGTTGTCGTCCACGAGAAGGATGTGCGCACCACCCTTCATCCCGTCCGCGATCCTCGACTGCCAAGCATCATCACTGACTTCGAGCCTCGTGGCGCGCTGCCATCGCGCGTCACCCTCAAGTCTAGATCACCCGGCGAAGGCGGGCAGCTCGACCACGAAAGTTGCTCCGCCGCCGACAGAGTCGCCAATGGTGAGAGTTCCACCCGAAAGCTCGACGCCGCGCTTCACGACCGCGAGGCCGATGCCCGAGCCTGGCAGCAGGCGGTCGCGCTCGAGCCGTTTGCCCATTTCGAGCACGCGCCCACGATCGCCCTCGGGAATGCCGGGCCCCTGGTCGGCGACGGTGATGCGAACGCCCGTTGCCGCTCTGCCCTCGCTGCGGGCGAGGTGCTCGACGCTCACGTAAACGGTTCCATTCGGCGGGCTGAATTTGAGGGCATTAGACAGCAAGTTCAGCGTCACGCGACGAACGCGCGCCCCTTGATCTGTGAGGCCGACCTTCGGATCGCACGTGACGACGAGCTTCACCGGCAGCGAGCTCGCGCTTTCTTCGAAGAGCGAGACGACCTCGCGTACGAGCTCTTCGATCGAGACGCTCTTCGCTTCGCCGCCTCCCGAGGACAGGAGCGCGCCGGCGCTGTCGGCGGCTTCGACGATGCGCGTCGCTTGGGTGACCTGCTCCGGCGTGAGGGGGCCCGTCACGCCGTCGCGGAGGTTTGCGGCATACCCGACGATGATTTGCAGAAGCGATCGCAAATCGTGGGCAGTCTCCGGCGAAACGCTGGCTTTGGGCTCGCTCTCACCGGCAAAAGGCGGCGGAGCCATGCTGTCGGGCGCGCTCATGCTTTACCTGGCGCAAAGCCTTTGCGAGCGAACTTGTCCCATCCCTTTTTGCCTTTGAAGAAGTCGTAGAGACCTTTGATCTGCCACGCTACCAGGTATTGCCTATACCCGAAATTTGAGATGAACCCGGCGAGAAGTAGCGTCACCACGTCGCGAAGGCGGGTGTACGAGAAGAGCGCAATCCCTTCGACCTCGCTCGGGACGGCACGGGCGGTGAAGACGCACAGGAGGACGGAGAGCGAGCTTAGGCATAAGTGCATCGACGTCGCGAGCGCGAGGAACGACAGAAGCGCTCGGCCCGACAGAGTGCCCAAAAGCAGCGTCCCGAGCAAAAGAACGTACCCCATCACTTCGAAGACCGGCGCCAACGCTTCGAAGACCAGCTGATAGGGGAGGGAGAAGAGGCCGATCTGCCGGAAACGCGGATTGAGCATGACGGCGCGGTGGTAAACGAGCACTTCGAGCAGGCCGCGGTACCAGCGCGAGCGTTGCTTGCCGATGTCGCGGTAGTTCTCCGGCGCTTCGGTCCACGCCGTGGCGAACGGAAGCATCGTGACCTTGCCGGGGATCTTCTTGTCGAGAACGTAGCGGTGCAGGCGCACGACGATCTCCATGTCCTCGCAAACCGTGTGGGCGCCCTCGCCGCAGTATTCGAGGCAGACGCGGTTCTTCATGTGCTTCGTGAGGAAGCCGCCGATGGAGACGACGAGGTCGCGCCGCATGAGGGCGAAGACGCCGGACAGAATCAAGAGCGAGTTGAGCCAGGCAAAGGCGACGCGCCCCTGCGAGAACGAACGCATGTATTCGACGATTTGAAACTTGCCAATCCACGTATGGGGCAAGCGCATGTCCACGACGCGCCCGTCTTCGACGATGGATCCGTTGGAGATTCCCACCTGAACGCCGACGGCGATGATGCCGCCGGGGTTCTCGACGATGGGGCGCGCCGCGAGCAGCAGCGCGTCGGGGATGAGCAGGCTGTCGGCGTCCATGCTCGTGACGAAGTCGCCTTGCGAAACGTTGATGCAGGCGTTCAGCGCGTCGGCCTTGCCGCCGTTCTCTTTGTCGATGAGGACGAGCTTTTTGAGGCCCGGAACGAGCGGCGCGCGGGAGACGTAAAAGGCACGAATTTTCGAGGTTTGAAGGTGATCATCGTATTCGATCTCGGTTCGCACGAACTGAAACGCGCGGCGTAAAACCTCGACGGTGCGGTCTTTCGAGCCGTCGTTGCAGATGATGATCTCGAACGACGGATACCGGAGTCGCAGGAGAGAGCGGACGCTCTCCTCGATGGTCACCTCCTCGTTGTAGGCGGGGACGAGGAGCGTGATGTGCGGGAAGAACTTGTGGTTCTCGAGCGACATCGCAGGCTTCGTCTGCTCGAGCCGCAAGTCTTTGTGAATGCTGAAAAGGCTTATGAAAATGAACGCGAGGTTCATTCCGAAGAACGCGGTGACATAAAGCACGATGGCCGCGTCGAGAAACTGCAGAATGTACGAAAAGACGAACATTATTTGAGCCTCGCGCGGGGGGCCAAAATGGCCTCGAGAAGTGGCGCGTAGAACCCCCAGAGAAATTGCGCGTCTTCGGGGGCCGCGCCAATCACGGCTTTCGAGCGGCGAAAGCCCAAGAGGCCGAGGCGCTCCGGATCGCCACGTTCCTCGGTGGCGTCGACGAAGTCACCGGCCATGTACCAGACGTTGTGGGCGCCCTTGCGCTTCATCACGGCGGGGAACTTGGCGTCGAGGCCGTGGGCTTTAAGAACCTCATTCCCCGCGTCGGTCGTATGAAGTCGGTATTCGTAGAGAACGTCGCAATCGATGGCCGTGAGAATGTCGAGCCAATAGGAAAAACGGCTATCGCCCGGCAACCCGGCGATTTTCTTACCCGCGTCGGTCTTGTCGATGGTGACAAGCTCGTCTTCCACGAAGTGCGTCGCGCGTTCGAGGACGACGATGTCCTGATCCTCACGAACCATGACGAAGCCGCCGCCGCGGACGTCGAGCGGCTTTTTGTACTGCTGCTCGTACATGCGATTGACCCACTGGGGCACCTCGCTCGCGTCGGCCAAATCGCGAAAGTACCGCCCTACCCAGCGCGTCCACTGCGCGCCGATCAGCGCTTCCATGGTGCTGCGCGCTTCTCTGCCGGTGGGCGAGCCGAACGTGTTGAACTCGGCAATCACGATACCGCCGCGGGCGTCGAAATCGCGCAGCAGGACAGCTTCGTTCGGGGCGAGGCCGCCGAAGAGAATCGGCGACCGTTCGAGGGCGGCGGTTTGATCGGCTCGCTCGTAGTCGCCGCGGTACACGCCGTAGGTGTCGGCGACGACGACGGCGTCGGCCCCTTCGAGATCGGCCGACGTGAGCTCGCGGCCGGTCTTGGTGTACGGGTCGAAGCCGACGTAGTTTTTGCTGGCGTCCATGAAGCCGCCGCGCGGCATTTCGATCTTCAGCGCGTGGAGGAGCCACGCGACCGACTCGTGCTCACGAAAGTTTGGGAAGGGGATGGTCTTGTCCACGACGACGACGCCGAGGGTCTTGGGCTTTTTGAGGCGCCACGCGAGGTAGGGCCCCTCGACAAGGAGAAAGACAGCCGCCACAGCGAGCGCGATGCGCGCGGCGTCGGCGACCTTCTCGGGAATCTTCACGGTGGCGAGCGATAAGCGTACCGCGCCGCTGCGGACTGCGAGGCGCTATCGCGCGTACGACATCGTAGGATATCGCGGATATCGGGTTACCCGGACCCCTTACGGCGCAGGTAGCTTGATGCTCGGCGGCGTCACGTTGGGGATTTGCGCCTTGAGAATATCGAACCCCTTTTTCCGATATTCGTGGAACGTCGGCGTATCCCACTTGTCCCAAGCGTGACGTGCCGCGCCCGCCGCGGGGATCCAGTAGACGCCGTCTTTCAGCTTGGCCCTCGGCAGCGAGTCGGCGAAGGAGTTCTCGTCTTCCCCCGTCCCCGCAAAGCTCGCGGCCACCACGGCAATCTCAGGGGTTTCGGTGGTGTCGACCTCGGGGCCGCCTTGCGCCTTGCCGAAGTCGTCGATGACCCGGCGCATCGACGGGTCGGAGAACAGAAGCATGTTCCACGGGATGCGGAGCTCGATGGTGTTGTTCGCAATCGAGTACCAGAAGTTCGTGAGCGAATTGGCCTCTTCGACCCCCACGGGGAGCTGGCCGGTAATCTGATGTTGCTCGGGCGCGAACGAGACGTCCTTGTAGATGTATTCGACGTTCGTCAGCGTCTGCGTGATGTTCCACAGGCCGTCGTCGTTCTTCACCGTCCGGTACATCTGCCAAGGCTCGCGGCGCTTGTGCCAAATACCAAAGGTGTCATAGGGGCGATCGACGAGAAATTGCACGTCCGAGTCGCTATGGATCCGCACGATGAACTCGGCGCGCCGTTCGACGCCGACGGTTTTGTCCGCCACGATGCGTGAATCGCCGCGATCGGGGTCGATGGTGTCGAACGCGACAACGTAATCGAGCTTGTCCCAGTCGACTTTGCCGTCCCCGTCGGGGTCGAGGTTTTCTACGTCGAGCTTCACGTGAACGTAGGCCTCGTCGTGCTCGACGGTGAGCGCGCGAATGTTCCGCGCCGCGTCTTGCCCATCGTTCGCCGGCACCACGACCGGATCGCTCTTCTTCGTATTCGGCGCCGACTTCCAGTCGTCGATGTTGCCGTCGATCGTATGGAAATTACCTTCGGCGCCGGCCCTCAGCGCGATGATTCCGAAGTTCTGCTCGGGGCTCATCACGTTATGCCACATCGGTCGGCGCTCTGGCGGAAAGGCGACGCGGTCGACGATCCACGTTCGCTTGAACCATTCGTCGATGAGCGCGAACAGAAACGTCCCGTTGAGGCCCGCGTTGGTGACGGTTTTAATCTCGCGGACGAAGCCGTTCCCCTGCTGCTCCTGGTTGAGCGCGCCGTGGTTGAGCCCCGATTTTGCGAAGTGTGCCGTCCCCTGGCTGGACGGAACGCCCGTCTCGCCGACGATGAGCGTCATCCCCTTGTAGTGCTGCCGTAGATCGCGAAGGTAGCCGAGATACGAGTTGAGCCCCTCGTCGTCGCTTACTTGGTAATCGGGCGAATTGAGGAGAAAGTCCGGGTAGTACGGATACGCGTGGTACGAATAGAAAACCCCGCGATCGAACTTGGTTGTGTCGACTTTCGCCTTCACGAGGTCGACGTCGTACGCGTCCTCGGACGATTCGGGAAAGGGCGGCTCCGTCGCGTGGTGAAGTGGATCGAGCGTCGGCCAGTTGGAGAAGCCGACGGGGTGCTGATGCTTGTAATAGGTCGTCTCGTAGGCAACCGTGTAATCGAGATATTGAACGATGAAGGCCTCGATAGGCATTCCGTCGTCGAGGGTGAAGTACGCGCCGGCGTAGTGGCGGTCCTTCGGGTGGAGCGCGTGGGAGTTTTGAATCGTATAGGGCTCCACCTCTCGCCCGATTAGCCAGCCCAGAAGCCACGGCGACACGTCGGCCGTGAACGTTCCGTGGGCGCGCCCGCGGTTGAACGGCTTCTCGGCGCTCGGCTCGGCGATGATGCGATTGCCGTGAACGACGTCGATCACGCGCTCGATCTCGTCGCGAAACCAGTTGTGCATGTACGCCGACAAATAGTCCGGCAGCTCGTTGCCAACGTGCTCGGGCTCGTCGAGCCACGCGCCTTGAAGCAGCAGCAGCGCGCGATCCGGGTGGGCCAAATTCCACTTACGAAGCTCCACGTAGAACGCGGGGGACTGCACGGTATACGTGCGAATCGAGTTGCATCCGAGATCGGCCGTTGCCTCGATCCACCGCGCGATTTGCTCGCCGGTTGCCGCGAAATCGCCTGGATTCATCCCCGGAATCGTTGTTCCGAAGTTCATCCCGATGGCGTAAAAGTCCTCCCAGTCGCGCCCCGGCCGCCGAAGCTGGAACCCGCGATCCGACGCGCGCGTTTCGAACACCGGCGCCTGGGCGACGTACGAAAGGCGCCCTTCGGTCCCCTCGTCGTCGTCGGGGTTGATGTACTCGCAGGCGGGGACGCACGCCGCGAGGGCAACGGTGACGAGCGGTAACAGCGCGCTCGCTCGGCGCCGCGTGAACGATGCAAATCCCATAGTGGCTAATCGATGATCGTAGCGCGCGAGGTTCGACTTACCAGCTTACCAGAGCATGGCGCGCGGAATTGGGAACGCGTCGCCCCTGTCGCCATCTCCGAGCTGCGCGTCGGAAGACGACCCCCAACACCACACTTCGCTGGTCTCTGTCCCACCGTTCTTCACGCTGCACGAGTGCTTCATCCCCAGGCCAACCGCGGTTGAAAGCGGAATGCCGACGATGGCCGTCGGGAGGAGCACGGGCTTCAACGTTGCGAGCGCGATTTCGCCGTTGCCGTTGTCGCCCCAGCAGTAGACCTGCCCGTCGTCCGTACGGGCGCACGAGTGGCGAAAGCCTGCTTTGACCTCGGCTACGTGCTCGAGCCCTGGGACCATGACGGGCGCGTGGCGGTCGACCCCGGCGCCGTCGCCGATCGCGCCGAAATCGCCTTCGCCCCAGCACCATGCGTGGCCGTCCGCCGTACGCGCGCAGACGTGGTAGGCGCCCGCCGCGAGCTGAACGGCGCCCGCGAGCCCTGCGACGGCGACCGGCAGACGTGTGGGCGTAATCGTTCCGTCGCCGAGCTGGCCGTAGTCGTTACTACCCCAGCACGTCACGGTCCCGTCGCCGAGGCGCGCGCAGGTGTGGAAGTTCCCCGCAGCGACCTCGGCGACGTTCGCAATCGTCTTTACGGGGACAGGGGACGATCGGTCGTCGGCAGTCCCGTCGCCGAGGCGCCCGGCGCGGTTGCCGCCCCAGCACCACGCCGTCCCGTCGCCCCTCACGGCGCACACATGAAGGTAGCCCGACGATATACCGACGACGTTGCTCAACCCCACGACGGTTTGCCCCGACACGGCGGGCAGGTCGGTCGATGCATCGGGGCCGAGCCCCATCTGCCCGCGGTCGTTCGCGCCCCAGCACGAGACCGTGCCGCCCGCGAGGCGCGCGCACGCGTGGTTTTCCCCCGAGACCAATTCGACAGCGCCCTTCACGTTGGGCACGAAGACCGGCTGTAGCCGGAGCTCGGGCGAGCGCACGCCGTCGCCGAACTGGCCGCCGTAATCGGCGCCGACGCACGAGACCGTCGCATCCGAATGGAGCATGCACGTGTGCACCGACCCGGGCGCCACGGCGACGACCGGCACGGGCGGGTGTGGGAAATGGGGAATCACCGGATCGCCGGCGTCGACCGCGGCATCCGCCGACGGATCGCTGCGGCAGCCGATGGCTCCCGCAGCCAAGGCCGAAAGCGCGATCGTCGCAAAGGCACGCCACCAAGAAAGCCGCTGCACGAATGCCAACTTTGCCACGAAAATCACCAACGCACGTAGGAGCTGAGCTCGTAGGTATAAATGAGCAAAGTCTGCCCGCGCGTGGCGTTGTAACGCAGCTCTGCACCGAACGTGGGGCGCACACCAAAGGTGCGCGAAAAGAGATAATCGGCATACGAGGTGCCAATGTGGGAGCGTAAATCGATGAGCTGGAAGAACGCCGGGTTCTTGTCGACCTGCGTTCCGTACGTGTACGCGAGGCCCATCGTGAGGCGCCGCGACGCCCGCCAAATGCCCCAGACGTTGATCGAAGGGACGACGCTTCCGAGCACGCCCGTCCCGCGGCCGTCGCGCCGCGGAACGCTCACGATACCGAGATAGCCGCGCAGGCCGAAATCGAGGCTCTCGCTCGCAGCGAAGCCTAGGCCGGGCGAAATCACGTGAACGGTGCGGTCGTCTTTGAAGAGCCAGAACGCGTAGGACGCTGTCGCCGTCAGACGGATCGGCAAGGGGTACGTCCCCTCGGCGCGGCCGGTGTAGCGCGGCACGGCGTTGGCCGGCGATGCGTAGCCGAGCTCGACGCCGAGAGAGCCTCCGACCCCAAACGTGTAATGTGCACCGAACGTGCGGACGCCGTCGAAACCCCGCGTGCCGTCCTGCGTGACGTACCGCTGAAGAAGCTCGTGGCTCAACGTAAAACGGAAGCGGCCGAGGGTCTGCGTGAGAAGCACGGTGCCGCCGTAGAGGTTCTTGTACCGGCCGGGGAACTGCTCGGCGTGCCCCGTCACGCGGACTTCGCCGAGGGGCATCCGCTCGCGGACCCGCTGCACGTCTTCGTTGTCGGGCTCTTGCGCTTCGGCGCGCGCGATCAGCCGCCGCGCAATCGCGATATCGCCGCGCCACTGCAGCAGACGGGCTTTGCGTGTGAGCAGATCGGCACTGTCGGGCGTTTTGGCCAATCCGAGATCGATCTCGGTCTCGGCCGCACCTGCACGCTGGCGCCATATCAAGAGGTCCGCGAGCCCCGCCCGGGCTTCGCTGCTCTCGGGGTGGCGCGTGAGAACTTCGCGGTAGTGGCGCTCGGCATTTTCGTAGTCGCCGTCCCACGCTTCGACGCGTGCGAGGCCGACCCGCGCTTCGTCGTCGTTCGCACGGGCGCGAAGCAGCTTCTGGTATGCCTCGCGCGCGAGGTCGTAGCGATGGGCGACGGCGTGCTCGTGGGCCATGCGAAGCGCGGCGGCGTGGAGCGTTTCGATGACGCGCTCGGGGGCGAACGAGGGGAGCGGCGCGGTTGCACGTCGCGGCGGAAGGGGGGCGAGACGCGGCGGCGGAAACGCGTGGCCGGTTGCCGCGAGCAGCGATGAAAAGGCGCAGACAGCAGCTGCGAGAGCGCGAGAGCGTCGCATCAGCGCGCGTGGGCCGGGGCGGGCGGCTCGGTCCAGAACGTCTGCGACGTGGGTGGGCGCGAGAGCTCGAAGCGAACGAGCTCGACCCACAATGTGCCGGTGACGCTCGGCGCGGTATCGAGCTCTTGGGGGATCACCGACGTAAACATCGGCAGGCCGCCGCCACGGGGCCGAAGCTTGTCGAGCTCACCGAGTATCGCGCGGGCGCGCGCGACTTTGCCAAGTCGGTGCGCGGCGAGCGCGACCCCCGCGCTCCCTTCGGCCCAGACGCCCTCGATGGCGTCCCAGTCGTTCACCGGCACCTCACGCCGGAAGTGCTCGCCGAGCTTGATGTTCTCGTAGACTTTCGCGTGGGCATAAGGGACGTGGCCGCTTACCGCCGTCTTCGGGTCGCGCGATGCATACCGCGCATCGGCCACGGCAAAGGCCGTTTCGGCGCGGGTCCGTTCGCCAATGGCAAATAGGAAAACCGACCCCCACGACGCGCAGTCGAGGGCGAGCGCCGTGTCGGGCCCTTTTTCGAGCATCCCGCGATGAAACTGCCCCGTCGTGGAATTCCACAAATGCGTCGAGACGGCCCGCGCAACGCGGCTCGCCGCTTGCTCGTAGTTGGCATTCGCGGTGACACGCGCGAAGTAGCTCAAAAAGAAGTATGCGTCGATGTTGTGCTCGGTCGACGCAAACGTGAGCGCACCCGGAATCAGAGTTTCGCGGAGCGTCTCGCCGTCGACCTCGTAGCGGTACGTCCCTTCGCCCGCGAGGACGAGGCCGTCCCGCGGATCGTTCGCGGCGTGCACCTGCTTCGATACCAGGTACGCCGCCGCGCGGTGGGCCATCGCCGTGATCGCCGGGCGCCCCGCATCGCCGCGCCCGGTGTCGAGAAACGCCGTCGCCGCGTAGCCCACCCACGCGACCGCGCCGGCGCGCACGTAGGCGGGGCTGCCGTCGGGCTTCGGGTAGGGGAACGTGAATTGAAAGCTACCGTCGTCGCGCTGCAGCTGCGAAAGCGCGGTGAGCACCCGTTCGGCATCGGCGCGCCGCCCGAGGCGCAAAAATACGAGTGTCGCGAGGGCGTTGTCGTAGACGGAAACGCTCGGCCGGGCGGCGTTGGTGAGGGCGATGATTTGCGGCCCGGCGCTGTCGGGCCACGGCTTGACGAGCCCATCGGTGAAGGCTGTCGGCGTCGTCACGGTCGAAGCGCCCGGGCTCGGGACGACGAACGGCGGCGGGAGCGCGCGCGAGTCTGTGCGTGCGAGCACGAAGGAGAGAGCGAGCATGGCCGCGGCGAGGGTCCGCACGCGCATCGTCGGCATACGCGCTATTTGCATGTATCGATGTGCATGAATCGACCCGCTTCACGCTAAGAGCGCTTCAGGGGTCTGCCAAGCACGACCGCGAAGCGGCCGCGCGAGCGCGGGTGCGTGGTCGCCCTACGCGGCACCACGTTCAGTCGGCCGCGCGCGCAGCCGCGCCCGTGTCACACTTATCGGCGCGTGCGCCCCGCTCGTTCGAAGACCGCTCGTGCTCTCGTCGCCGTCGCCACGGCGTGGGCCGCATCGTGGGCAGTCGCCGGCGCCGACGGCCCCGTCGTCTCGGCCCTCGCCGCGCCGCCGTGCGCGCCCGGTCCGCTGACGTTTACGAAGCTCCCCACGTATTCGAAAGAGCTCTCGCGAAAAGGGGACTTCAAAGTCTCCGTCGAGCTCGAGAACGGCGCCGCCTGCCCGCAGACGGTGACGCTTCTCATGGGCTTTACGCCTCCCGCCACGACGGCAACGCGCGAGCGATCGGTGAAAATCACGTTCGCGCCGGGGGCGTCGACGCGCGACGTCGTCCTCACGAATGCCGAGCTCCTCAAAGCCAACATCACGCCTGGCGTATATGCCGTTACGTTTGCCATTTACGATTCGAAAGGGGCAAAAGTCGGCGACGGCTTTTATGGCAATCCCCTCACGTTCGGCTCGAGCGTCGTCGCGCTTCCGACGGCGCCTCCGATTCCGCCCGGAATTGGGCGGAGCGACGCGCTCACGGTGCCGTTCACCTTCACGAACGACGGCGACACGGTGGCGAAAGTGACGGCGCTTCTCGTGTTCACCAAGCCAGGAGAGACCAAAGGGGTCGAAGTTTACTTCCCCGATCTCATGGTGAAGCCCGGCACCTCGACGCACACCGCGGTGGTCGATTCGGCGCGGCGCACGGCGCTCGGAATTGCGCCGGGGCCGTGGCTCGTCACGGCGACGGCCTTCGACGGCGCCTTCAATCGCGTCGAGACCTATGCGGGGACGGCGCTCACGATCGGCGCCATCGGCGTCACGCTCGCCGACGCGCCCTCGATTCTCCACGCCATCGGTCGCGAGCAAGACTTCGAAGCCGAATTTACCTTCGAAAATGCGGGCGACACGGCCGATCGGGTCGTAGCGCTCCTCGTCTTTCAGCGCGAGGGCGTGCCCCACCCCATCGAGCACGTCGTCCGCGACGTCGTGGCGGAACGGGGCTCGTCGAAGCATATCGTGCGGCTCACCGCCGCCGCGCGGATGGCGTTGGGAATGGGGCCGGGGACGTGGCGCGTCACGGCGTCGGGCTTCGACGGCCTCGGCAACCGCCTTTCCACCTATCCGCTGGGCGATCTGGCCATTCGCGACCGCGACGTGACCTACCCGACGCCGCGCCGGCCGAATTAGGGACGCGGGGCCGAGCCTCACGTGCGGTTGCCGCGGGCCGCGCTGGACGGGAGCGCCCGGGACCTCTTACAAGAAGAGGAGATGCCGCAGCGTTCGACTTTGGCCACGCTCGCGACGCCGTCGCGTGGCGCGTGCGCGCTCGGATTTCGTCGCGCGATGGCGGGGCCGCTTCAAGTCGCGGCGCTGGTGGCCGCCGGCGTGACGACCCTTGCGTGCACCGGCCTGTGCGCGTCCGCGGCCCGCGGCGCATCGGAGGGCGCGTCGGCGAGCGCCACGAGCCTCACCGCCAGCGCACTCGCGTGGGGCGCCGGCGTCGCGCTGGCGGCCACCGGCGCGTCGCGCGCATGGCATCGCGACCGCGACGACGGGGTCTTCGGCCTCGCCCGTGCGCGCGGCACGAGCCCCACGGCCTACGCCGCGTCGCGCACCGTCGGGCTCGCCGCGCTTCTCGCCGCTGTCGTCGGTGGGGGGACGCTGGTCGCCGGGCTCGTTGGCGTCGCGGCATCGCCCGCAAAAAATGCCCTCGCGGCCTTCGCCGGCCTCGGCGCACCCCTCGCGTTCGCGGCGGCCTATGCCGTCGTCCTCGCATCGGTCGCCCTCGCGGCGCTCGGCGCGCGCACGCGAATGGGCGGGTACCTCGCCCTCGTCGCGCTCCTCGTGGTGCCCGACGTCGTCGCCCGCGGTCTTGGCGACGCGCTGCCGGTCTCCGCGCGCGACGTCCTCTCGATCCCCGGCGCCCTCGTGGCCCTTCGCAGCGGCCTCGACGCGATGTCGAGCGACGGCGTCGACTTGCTTCGTGCCGCGCGCGGTGCCTTCGTGCTCGCAGTCGTCGTCGCCCTCGCGTTCGCGTTCTCCGTGCGTGACGTTCGCCGCGCCGAGACCGAGGCGCCGTCGTGATCCGCGCCCAAGCGCTCTCCGCACGCGCCGCGCCGCTCATGATTCGCGGCGTGACCTTCTCCCTCGCGGCGGGGACCCACGCCCTCGTCGGGACGCCCGCCGATGGCGTCGCGTTGGCGCTCGCGGTCATCGCCGGCGTGCGCGCCCCCGTTGCAGGTCACCTCCAGGTGCTCGGCGCGCCCGCGGGTCACGAGACGATCCGTCGGGCCGTGGCCTACATTCCCATGGTGCCGCGTCTCCCCGATGCGCTCCGCGTCGACGAGGCGCTCGCAACGGCGGCGGCGATTCGCGGCGATGCCCTCCAGCCCGCCGAGGTGCGTCTCGGGCCGTTCGAGCTCGCCCCCCTCGCGCAGCGGCGTGTCGCGTCGCTCTCGCCGTCGGAAGCACGCGCTGTCGCCATCGTCGAGGCGTTGAGCTCCCAGGTCGTGCGCGTGGTCCTCATCGACGAGCCGCTCATCGCCCTCGACGGGCGCATGGCGAAGCTGCTGGGCGGCGCGCTTCGAGCCCGCGCGGAGGCGGGGGCGTGCGTGCTCGTCACGACCGCTTCGCTCCGCGACGCACGGGATCTCGCCGACGAGCTCGTCACGTTTTCCCAGGGCGCCGTCGTTGCCGAAGAGGCCTCCCGCATCGGCGCTGTGCGCCTGCGCGTCGTCGTCGACGACGCCCGCGCCCTCGTCGCCGCTCTCGCCGGCGACGCCGACGTGCTCTCCCTCGCCAGCCGCGGCGATACGGTCGTCGCCGTGGGGTCGAGCGAGCCTCGCGTCGCCGCAGCCATCGCCCGCGCCGCCGGCCGCGCAGGCGTCGCCCTTCGGGAGATGCGCGCCGACACCAGCCCGATGGAACGCTTCCCGTGAGCACACGAGCGCTTCTCCAGCTCCCCGTCGCGCGTCTCACGCGGCTGCCGCGCACACTGCTCGCGCCCGCGGCCTTCGTCGCCCTCGGCATCGCCGCCGCCTTCGCGTCCCGTGTCCGTGGGGGAAGCCACGCCGTAGACACGGTCCTTCTCGGCGCCTACAGCGAGCTCGCGCTGCCGCTCTTCTGCCTCGGCATCGTCGCCGTCGTGCTTCGCAACGACCGCCTCGACACCGCGGGCGCATCGCTCGTCGGCTTCGGCGCCCCCCCGGCGCGCGTGGCGCTCGCCCAGGTCGCGGTCGCGATGGTCGTGTGCGCCGCGGCGGGCGCGGCGCTCGCGGCGCTCATCGTCGTCATCGCCGGCGCGGGACGCTTGCCCATCGGCGTCGACGTTGCGGCGAGCGCGTATGCGGGCGCCCTCGGGGGCGCGGCCTACGCCGGCCTCTTCGCCTTCGGCTCGGCCTTCGGGCCCAAGGGCTCGGGGCGTAGCGCCGTCTTCGTCATCGACTGGATTCTCGGCAGCGGTCGCGGCGTCCCCGCGTTTTTCGTCCCGCGCGGCCACCTGCGAAGCCTCTTGGGCGACCGCAGCCACCTCGATCTCGCGCCCGCCGGAAGCGGCGTCGCTCTCGTGCTCCTCGCGGTGATCCTCACGACGCTCGCCGTCGGGCGTGCGTCGCGCGTTCCGCGCTAGCGGCGCCCGTCGTTCAGGCCGCGGGGGCGCCCGCCATGGCCACGAGCACGTCGCGAACCTCGCGCGTCATGTCGAGGGGGCGGCCTTCGAGGCGGAACGTGCCGTCGGCCTCGCGGCGCGATACGTGAATCTTCACCTTCACGGCCGTCTCCGCGGCCGCTTCGGTCTTCGCGATGAGGCCATCGATTCGCGAGCCCGGCGGCGACGGGATCGTCGACTGGAGCACGATGGCGTCGGCGCTCACGCTCACGACGCGCGCGCTGCCGCCTTTGGCCCAAGCGATCGGAAAGTCTGCCATCACCGGTCTCCTTTGCGACCGCGCGCCATCGAAGCCTTCGCTTCTCTGTCGGCCGTCTTCTTCGCGAGATCGTGCCGTTTGTCGTAGGTCTTCTTCCCGAAGGCGATGCCGAGCTCCACCTTCGCTTTGCCGTCTCGGAAGTAGAGGCGAAGCGGGATGACGGTCGCGCCGTCGCGCGCGAGAGCCCTCTGAATCTTGTCGATTTCGCGCCGGTGCAGCAGCAGCTTCCGCGCGCGTCGAGGGTCGTGGGGAAAGGCCCGCGCCATCTCGAACGGCGCGATGTTCAGCTGCTTCAAGAACATCTGCCCCGCATCGACCGACGCGTACGCATCGACGATGTCGACCTTGCCCGCCCGAAGCGACTTCACCTCGCTCCCCAAGAGCGAGAGGCCCGCCTCGTAGACCTCGTCGATGGTGTAGTCGAACGTCGCGCGCCGGTTTTTGACGATCAGCTTCTCCTGACCGTCGCCCTGCTTCTTCGACGAGGCCGGTCGTGCTCCTGCTGCTGCTCCGTTCGTCGCCATCGTCTGGGGTTCGCTACACTCTCGTCTTCGCGTTAGGAAGATCAAATGGCATTCGTCCCCCCCGCGCCGCGCATATTGGCGTGGCCTCGCGTCGAGCGGGTGAAAGCGGCCCAGTTCACCGCGTTCGCGGTCGATCGCCTCCGGCTCATGCAGCCCGGCAAGAGCGACGCGCGCGATTTCTACACCGTGCAGTGCCCCGACTGGACGAACATCGTGGCCCTAACGGACGACGACCAGCTGGTGCTTGTCTGGCAGTACCGCTTCGGGACCGAGTCGTTCTCCCTCGAAACCGCGGGCGGCGTCATCGACGCGGGCGAAACGCCTCTCGAAGCCGCGCGCCGCGAGCTCGTCGAGGAGACGGGGTACGAGGCCGCGTCCCTCGAGCCGCTAAGCGTTCTCGAGGCGAACCCGGCGATGCAACCGAACCGCTGTTTCTCCTTCGTGGCGCGAGGGGCGCGCCTCGCGCG
Source organism: Myxococcales bacterium (assembly GCA_025354825.1). Classification (GTDB taxonomy): domain Bacteria; phylum Myxococcota_A; class Polyangia; order Polyangiales; family Polyangiaceae; genus JANXMC01. Next base: position 8,958 of record JANXMC010000431.1, on the reverse strand, counting down.
ACCGCCATCGTTCGACGAGCACGAAGAGTGTGAGGTCGTGCTCGTTCCCGTCGCCCACCTCGGCGAGCTGCTCGACGGCGGCCACGTCAAACACGGCCTCATCGCGGCGAGCCTCGAGACGTTTCTACGGCGCGAAACAGCTCGAAAGCGCGTGTAACGCGATCAGGAGACCGGCGGCTCCGCCCGCGTCGCCTTGCGCACCGTTCCGCTCGCCGGTGTCGCGACGACGAGATCGCTCGATGTGGGGACCGCCTCGATCTCACCTGTCGGCATCGCGTCGTCCGGCGCACCTTCGCCGCGGAGGCGCTTCACGGCGTAGCGGAGAAACACGCGCCCATCGCCCACGCCCATCGCGAGCGCGATGCGGCGTAGCTCGAAGGCGAAGGCGCCGGCGTGGGGGAAGCGCTTCGACGGATCGGGGTCGAGCGCTCGGCGAAGGACGGCCTTGAGAGGCGCCGGAAGCTGCGGGTCGAAGACCGTCGTGTGGACGTAGCCCGCGCGCGCGTGGAGTAGAACGCTCGCGTCTTCGAGATCTCGCGGAAAACGCGGTCCGACAAGCATCTCCCAGAGGAGCGTGCCGAGGGAGAAAACGTCGGATCGCGGCCCCGGCTCGTCGCCGCCGATGACCTCCGGCGCAATCGTCGCGGCCCGTTTCGCGACCGACGAATACGACCGAATGCTCGACACCACGCGCGCCGCCGACGCGCCGCCGAAGTCTGTGAGCTTCACCTCGCCGAGCTTCGAGAGCAGGACTTCGCGCGCCGAAAGGTCGCCGTGGACGAGGCACATCCGACCGCCGCTCGCGCCGTCGCAGCTGCCCGCTCCCGTGCGCGCGCCGTCGAGCCCTTCGGCGATTTCGACGCCGAGAAACAGCGCGAGATCGAGCGGAACGCGCTGCCCCTTCGACTCGTAATCGGCGATCAGCGTAGGTAGGCTCGCGCCGTCGACGAGCTCTTCGAAAACGAAGGGGCGCGCGCCGTCGAGGACACCGAACTCGTAAACCTGCGCGACGTTCGGGTGGTGGAGCTGCGCGACACCGCGGGCGGCGGCGGCCATCGTCCCGAGCACCGCATCGCGGTCGTCGCTCGCCGTGGCGTCGAAGACTTTCACGGCGATCGGCCGCTCGATCCCCCACGCGTGAACGAGCTTCGCCCGGTAGACCGTGGCGCTGCTCCCGCTTCCGATCTCGTCGCCGAGAACGACCGTCCGCCCCGCAGCCGCGTCTCCGAACGCGGTGTCGGTCTCCTGGCGCGTTAGGCGGAAATGGGGGTGTCCCATGATTGAGAGAACCTCTGAGGGGAAGGCGGACCGCGGCCGTCCACGAAGGAATTTGGCAGGCTGCGGTTGCGAGTACGCCACCCTCGCTGCAATGACCGAACCGAGGCTGTCCCAAGAGCCTTTCGTGCGTCAGCTCGTCAGAACGGGGGTGTTACGAGGCGGCGCCCCGGGCCTTGGATCGCGTGGGATCCGACCGCTCGCGATCCACGTCCCCACCCGCATCGTGCTCGTCGTGTGCGCTAAGCTGTTCCGATGAAGCCGAGCCCCCTCGTCCCCGCGCTGCACGTCTTCGTGTGCGCGAATCGGCGCGAAGCCGGCTCGCCCCTCGGCGCGGGGTGCGGCGACGCCGGCGAGGCCGTGTTCGACGCAATGAAGAACGAAGTCGCGCGCCGCTCGGCGTACCGCGCGGTGTGGGTCACGCAGACGAAGTGCCTCGGCATCTGTCCGAAGCACGGGGCGACGGTGGCGCTTTACCCGCAGCAGAGCGTCGTGTCAGAGGTTGCCCCGGGCGACGCGCCCACGCTGTTCGAGCAGGCGTATGCACGCGCGCTCACGAAGACGACGGAGCAATGATCCCATGAGCACCGGTGAGAGCAACCCGAACGAGCACGAGAACGAGAGCGAGAACAGCGATGCGCAGACGCCCCAGCGCGCCCCCACGTGGGACGGCTTCGAGGCAATGGTCGCGTCGATGGAGGAGTTGCAGATTCGCAAAGTCTTCGAGCTCGCCCGCCGCCTAAAGCCCGGGCTCACCCTGGAAGACATGCGCAATCCGCACGATTTTCCCGAGCTGAACGACACCGACTGGCACTACGAAGACGGCATTCTCACCGGCATTCAGAGCGTGCTTTCGGCGCTACGCGCGCAACGGAGAGGGCCGTGACGAAGAAAGACAAAACGCAAAAGCCCGACCCGGGCTCGCCGTTCGCGAAGCTGCAGGCGGTCAAAGAGAAGCTCGTCGCCGATGAAGCGGCCGAGAAGGCGAAGCGCGCCGCGGCGAAGGCCGGCGTTGCGAGCGGCGCGTCGTCGTCCTCGTCCGCGATGCGCGACAGCCTCGCGGCCCGCACCACGCGCGGCGGCTCGTCGCAGGCGTCGGCGCGCATCGACAAGGTCTCCGCGGCCGACGAAGCGATCGCGTTCCACAGGCTCGTGAGCGGCGTCACGCCGCTCGATACGCCAAGCAAGCGGATCCCCAAGTCGCAGCAGCCGACCGACGTCGCGGCCGCCGCCGAGCAGGCGAAGCGCCGCGCCGCGGTGAACGAAACGGCCGAGCGCGAGGCGCAAGCGGTGCACGACCACCTGCGAGCCCTCGTCGAAGGGGGCGCTCGCTTCGAGGTGAGCGACGACGGCCACCGCGTCGAAGGTCGCCGCGTCGAGATCCCCGCCGACGTCGTCCGCAAGCTCCGGCGCGGCATGATGCCCATCGACGCGCGGCTCGATCTCCACGGGCTACGTGCGGGCGAAGCACGCGATCAGGTCGAAGCGTTCCTCCGCGACAAGCGCTCCCGCGGCGAGCGCTGCGTGCTCCTCGTTCACGGCAAGGGTGACCACTCGCCGGCCGGGCAGGGGATCCTCCGCGGCGAGATCGCCGCGTGGCTCTCGCAGACGCGCGCGGCCGATCACGTCGCAGCCTTCGCGACGGCGGTCGACGGCGATGGCGGCGAAGGGGCCGTGTACGTCCTTCTGCGCAAGTGACGCGCGGAACGTCTGCGCGAACGCGCCGCCCGGTGGATTGGCCCTAGCCTCGCGGCCCCTGCGGATCTATTGAGCTAAGGCTGTATTTGCGCTTGTTTGCGCGCCTTTTAAGGAGCCCGAGGATGGTCGACAAGGTTCAGAAAGTCTGGATGGACGGCGAGCTCGTGAATTGGGACGACGCCAACGTCCACCTCCTCACGCACTCGCTTCACTACGGCGTCGGCGCCTTCGAAGGCATCCGCGCGTACCAGCGCACGAACGGGTCGGTCGAAGTCTTCCGCCTGAACGAGCACGTCGATCGCCTCTTCGACACCGCGAAGCTCACCCTCTGCCAGCCGAAGTTCACGCGCGAGCAGGTGAAGCAGGCATGCATCGACACGCTCCGCGCGAACAACATGAGCGAGGGGTACCTCCGTCCCATCATCTTCATCGGCGACGGCGCCATGGGAATCTACGCGCCCAATAACCCCATCCGCACCGCGGTCATCGCGTGGAAATGGGGCGCGTACCTCGGCGACGAGGCCCTCAAGTCGGGCATTCGCTGCAAAATTAGCTCCTTCGCGCGCCACCACATCAACGTGAGCCTCGCGAAGGCGAAGATGATGGGGCAGTACACGAACTCCGTTCTCGCGAAGCGCGAAGCGAAGTTCGGCGGGTACGACGAGGCCATCATGCTCGACGTGAACGGCTTCGTCTCCGAGGGCACCGGCGAGAACATCTTCGTCGTGAAGAAGGGCGTGCTCCACACGCCGGACTTGTCGAGCTCCATCCTCGAAGGGATCACGCGCGACACGATCATGACGATCGCCCGCGAAGAGGGGATCACCGTCAACGAGTGCCGCATCACGCGCGAGCAGCTCTGGCTCGCCGACGAAGTGTTCCTCACGGGCACCGCGGCCGAGGTCACCCCGATCCGCGAAGTCGACAACCGCGCCATCGGCGACGGCGTGGTGGGGCCGATCACGAAGCGGCTTCAGGCGCGCTTCTTCGACATCGTGAAGGGGTCGGATTCGTCGCACCCCGAGTGGCTCACGAAGGTCTGATGCGCGTTTGCGAGGGTGGTGGAGCCGGCGTGGGCATGGCGGTCGCCGTGGCCGCGCTCGTTTCGGCGTGTGGCGCGCCTTCGGGGCACGTCGAGAGCGCGACAATCGCGCGCTCGCCTTCGGCGCCGTCGCTCAGCTCGGAGCCCGGGTCGTTCGTGGCGCGGCATTCGTCGCGCCTGCACGTCTCGGTCCCCCTACCCGACGGCGCGGCGTGGCTCGTCGACGACCGCTCCACGCCGGATTTCGTGGCGGAGCACCCGCCGACCGAGTCGAAGCTCGTCGTGCATTCGTCCATCGAGCCCGAGCTGATGAACCGCGCGAAGTGCGAAGAGCGCGCGCAGCAGCTCGGGCTCGCCCCCACGGGGAAGGCCGCGGCGTCGCTCAAGACGGTCGAGAGCGCGAACATCGCCGGCCCCGACGAGCTCGACACGCGCATCTGGGTGGCGCTCGAACCTGGCGTGAACGACGCTTCGCCGGTGACCGGTTACGTCTTCGCGTTCGGCGCGCACATGCACAAGTGCATGACCGTCCGCTACGAGACGCGCGTCGCGTCGGCGAGCGACGGCGAGGAGCTTTCTGCGCGCCTCGCCCTCGTGCGAAGCCGCGTGATTCCGGCGATCCATTTCGACAACGTGCTCGAGTCCGTCCCGCGCGAGTCGCCCGCGCTGCCGCGTCGTCGCTAAGCGCGCACGTTCGCGCTCACGAAAGCCTGCAAGCTACGCCGCCGATTCGCTGTTCGACACGCCCGTTGGCAACTCCACGGTGAACGTCGAGCCGAGGCCCGGCGTGCTCGCCACGGCGATCGTGCCGCCCGACGCTTCGACGATTTGCCGCACGATCCACAGGCCGAGGCCGAAGCCGCCGAAGTTGCGGCTCGAGACCGCGCGCTCGAAGCGGCCGAAAATCCGCGCCTGGTGATCGGCCGCGATGCCGATGCCGTGATCCGAGACCGCCAGTCTCGCTATCCCAGCCCGCGTCGAGACCTCGACCTCCACCGGCTTGCCGTCCCCGTACTTCACGGCGTTGCTCACGAGGTTCGTCGCGATCTGGTCCATGCGTAGCCTGTCCCAAAACCCGAGCACCGGCGGCCCCGGCGTGATCGCCACGCGGGCGCCGCTCCGGGCGAGCTGCTCTTCGAGGCGCGCCGTGACGTCTTGCACGACAGCGCGCAAATCGAAGTGCTCGCGTTCGAGCTCGAGGCGCCCCGCCGTGATGCGCGACACGTCGAGAAGCTGCCGCACGAGGTTCGTCAAACGATCGACCTGGCGCTCGGCGATCTCCAGCTTGGCCGCCGTTTTCTCGGGCGTGTGCGTATGCCGACGCAGCGTGCCGAGCTGCAGCTTCAGCGGCGTGAGGGGCGTATTGAGCTCGTGAGAGGCGATCGACAGGAACTCGTCGCGGAAGTGAATTGCGTCCTGCGCCTCGCGGTGAAGCCGCGCATTGTCGACGGCGAGCCCTGCGCGCGCGGCGAGCTCCTCGGCCAGCACCAAGTCGGAACCTCCGAAGCGGTGCCCTTCGCGCGTCGAGACGAGCGTCAGCACGCCAAGAATCCCCGCGCGACCTCGGAGCGGCACCAGCATCGCCGACGCGAAGCCGAGGCCACGACGGAGCGCGAGCTCGCGGTCGTCGTTCGCCACCGCCCGCAGCGTGGAGTCTGTCACTTCCGAATAGAGCTCCGACACGCCCGTGCGAAGGACGTTCATCACCCCCTCGGTATCGGTTGCCCGCGGCGGATAGCTCTCGCGCAGCTCACGAACGAGCGCCGTCTTCGCGTCGTCGGCATGGGCATAGGTCGCGAGCTTCGGCACGTCGCCCACCTCGGGCATGTCGACCGCGCACCAATCGCAAACGAGGGGCACCAGGAAGCGGGTGAAGTTCTCGAGCGTCTCCTGAAAATCCAGAGTCGACGACAGGACGCGTGACGCCTCGGCGATGAGCTGCAGCCGGTCGTTGGCGCGGCGCTCGGCGTCGTAAAGGCGAGCCCGCTCGAGGGCCTGGCCGCACTGCCGCGCAACCGTCGTGATGAACGAGCGGTCTTCGTCGCCGAACGTGTGCGCTTTAAAAAAGCCGATGCCGAGCAGCCCGATCGCTCGCCCGTGCATCACCAGCGGCGCGCACCAAAACGCGCGCGTGCGAAGCTCGCCGCTTTCCGCGCGCGCCCACAGCGCCGGGAACTGCGCCGCGTACTCTTCGGGCGTCTCCACGAAGACCGACTCGAGCTTTCGCAACGCCATGGCGCTCGGCAAATCGTCGTCGATATCGATGCGCCCGATCGCCTTCACCACCGACTCGGCGATGCCGTGATGGCCAATCAGCTCGAGAGTTCCGCCTTCGTCGGCGAGGGCGTAGAGCGAGCACGTATCGGCGCCGAGCGCCTGAAGACCGTGGTCGACGACGACGTCGGCAATCTGCTTCGACGTCAACGCCTCGGCCAGCGACGACGTGAGCGCGTGAATGCGCGACAGATGATCGGCGAGGGCCTCGGCCTTCTTCCGCGAGATGTCCTTGTCTTTGATCTCTTCGCCACGAAGAAAGAGCTCGACGAAAACCGAGACCTTCGAGCGGAGAATCACGGGGTCGAACGGCTTCACGAGAAAGTCGACGGCGCCGCTCTTGTAGGCGAACGAAAGGCCCGACGCCGTCATGTCGTTCGCCGTCAGAAAGATGAGAGGCGTGTGACGCGAGCGCTCGCGGCTCTTCAAGAGCGCGGCGGTCTCGTGGCCGTCCATGCCGGGCATTTCGACGTCGAGAAGGATGACGGCGAAGTCTTCCTCGAGGGCGATGCGCGCGGCCTCTTCGCCGGAGCGCGCCCGCACGAGCCGCTGGCCGAGGGAGTCGAGCGTCGCTTCGAGCGCCAGCAGGTTCGCGGCGTTGTCGTCGACGAGAAGGATATTCGCGCGGAGCGACATAGATTGAACAATGATCTCGCGGGAAAACGGCCTCCGCAAGCGCAAGCGGAGCGAACGTACGCACCCACCCTGGCGCTCGTGCCGATTTCGACCTTCGGTCGCGTGCGCCGGCACCACTCCGCCATGGCTGCTACATGAGCGGCGTCGTAAGCTGCGACCTCTTCCGCTCGTTCCGCGCCCACCCCTATGCCCCTTGCCCTCGATACCCTCGTTGCGATCGAAACGCCCGAGCACATCGTCTTTCGGCATCGCGTCGCGGGGCCAGCGCGGCGCTCCCTCGCGTACATCTTAGACCTCGCCATCTGCTACGGCGTGGTCGCAATCGTCGGCGTCTTCTGCCTACTCATCACGCTCGGCACCGCCGGCGTGAGCTCGGCGAGCGAGTCGATCGTGAAGGCGAGCATCGGCCTCCTGCTCGTGATTCTGTTCTGCGTGCAGTGGGTCTACTTCGTCGTGTGGGAAGGGCTTTACGGCCGCACGCCCGGCAAAATGGCCCTTGGGCTTCGCGTCGTGACAACCCGCGCGCGTCCCATCGGTTTCGCCGCGGCAGCCCTTCGCAACATTCTGCGCGCCGCCGACGCGCTCCCCACGGGCTACGTCGTCGGCCTCGTGTCGATGGCGCTCACGTCGCGCTTTCAGCGCCTGGGCGACCTCGTCGCGGGGACGATGGTCGTGGTTCCCGACCAAGCGGGCGTCGCCTCGCCGCTCTACCTGCACCCGCCGGCCCAGCCCCACGAGCTCGCGGCGTTGCCCGAGGTCGTCTCGCTCGACGCCGACGAGCGTGCGGCTCTCGAGCTCTTTTTGCGCCGCCGCACGCGGCTCGGCGCCGCACGCGAGCAAGAGCTCGCCCTCATCATCCTGACGCCGCTCGTCGCGCGGTACGGCTTCCGAGTCCCCGATCCGGCGCGCACGCTCGCCCTTCTCTACGACCGCGCGGCCAACGCCGGACGAAGCGAAGCGCCGCCGTCGTCGCGCGAGCCGCAGCACCCGCAGCATCAAGACCGGAGGCAAGGCACGTGGCGCTGACGTCGACCGTCACCGAAGCGGCGTTCGGCGCCCATCGCCAACGCGACTGGTCCGAGCTGGACGGCCTGACGCGCCGAGCCACCGCGCGGGGTCTCGGCACGCTCAGCGCCGACGAGGTTGCCCGCGTGCCGTCGCTCTATCGCGACGTCTGCGCCGACCTCGCGCGCGCCCAAGGTGCTCGCTACAGCGCGCCCCTCGTCGAGTACCTCCAAGGGCTCACGGCGAGCGCCCACACGATGTTTTACGGCGCCCAAGGGCGTAGCCGCAGGTCGGGTGTCGCCGCGCGCGTGTCTGGTTTTCGCCGGGCTTTCGCTGCGTTTCCGCGCGCGCTCCGGAGGCACCCGTGGGCGATGCTCTTCGCCTTTGCGCTCTTCTTCATTCCGTTCACGGCTGGCGTGGCGGGCGCGCTCCACGACCCGATGTTCGCGTTTCGCGTGGTGCCCGAAGCGATGCTTCGCCCGCTCACCGAGGCCTACGCCCGTGGCTTCGACGACGGTCGTGGAAGCGGCGAGGGGACGTTGATGGCGGGCTTCTACGTGAACAACAACGTGGGCATCGCGCTCCGTTGCTTCGCCCTTGGCATCTTCGGCGGCATCGGATCGGCGTTCTACCTGGTGGAGAACGGCCTCTCGATCGGCGCGACCCTCGGCTACGTCGCGTCCCAGGGCGCGGGCGACAACATCGTCACGTTCATCGTCGGCCACGGCACGTTGGAGCTCGGCGCCATCGTCATCGCGGGCGGCGCGGGGCTCGCGCTCGGCTGGAGCATCGTCGCCCCCGGCGCGAAGACGCGCCTCGCCTCGGTGCAAGACGTCGCGAGCGACATCATCGTCATCGTCTTCGGCGCGGCGGTGATGCTTCTCATGGCCGCCGCCATCGAAGGGTTCTGGTCGGGGTCGAGCGTCCCCTCCAGCGTTAAGCGCGGCGTGGGCGCGACGCTGTTCATCGCGGTGTTGCTCTACCTAGGGCTTGCGGGGCGTGGGGCGTCGCGCGCGGGCTTCCGGCCG
>JANXMC010000382.1 GCA_025354825.1 Myxococcales bacterium | reverse complement strand
GACGGCGGCGCCGTGGGCGAGGAAGCGCGCGGTCTTCTCGGCGCCGACCGTGAAGAAGCCGCCGAGCCCCAGCTCGGGGCCGATGAATGCGCGAACGGTGGGCACGAGGGGGACCATGTAACGCGCGCCGACGGTCGCGTGAATCGCCTCGGGGCCGGCGACGACGACGCCGACGTCGCCACGAAGATCGAGACCCGGCGCCGACGCGAGGGCGTAGGTGACGGCGCCGTGAATCCCGAAGGTCGCGCCCGATCCGCGGGCGTTCACGGGGCGCGAGAGCGCCGCGAGGGCGTCGACACCGAGGCCGACGGCGAGGGGCCCACCTTCGGCGAACGCGTGGCGCACGGCGGGCGTCTCGGGGGCTCTTGGCATGGTTGACGCGACAACCGTCGTCGCCCCCGCGACCTTCGCCGCGCCGGGCGGAGCCAAGACTTTCCACGAAATTTCGTTATTGCCTATTCCCTCGCGGCGAACGAGGAAGTCGACCATCTCGCCAATTTGCGCGCTCGCCACCGCCGGCGAGATCTCGCGCGCGAGCGATTCGACGCGGCCCGAGTCGACCTGACAGACCTCGAGCTCGAGGCGGTAGGTGTCGCCCCGCGCATCGACGTGCCCTGCGATCGTCCAGGCCGAGCCCGATGCGCGGCCTGCGCTTCGGTATTCGTTGCGCGTGTCGGCGACGCCGTCACGTGTCGACATTTGGGCAGTGAGAAGCTCGGAGTCGGACGGCTGCGTGTGGGCGCGCTGTGCGACGGCCGCACGGGTCGCGGCGCGTGCGTCTTCGAGCTGCGCCGACGTGGTCTGCGACTGCCCTACAGGCGTGAAGGTGAGAATCGCGATTTTGTCGGCGAGCGCGCTTTTGGGCGCGAGGGTAACGGCGAGGGCGACGAGGAACGTTACGAACAAGCGGTTCATTGACGGCCTAGGTCAAGCATTGAAGATGCGACGAGTATACTCGCGCAGCCTCGTGGTCGACCGGGATCGCCGGCGGCGTTGGGGGTTGCGGCTCTGCGCGCTACGGCGCGCGGCTGCCGGTGATGCCGGTCGACCCCGAGGCGCCGCCGCTGACTCCGGTCGAACCGGTGCCGCCCGTAATCCCCGTCGAGCCCGCTGCGCCCGCGGTCTCGCCCGTGGAGCCGGACGCGCCGCCCGACACGCCCGTCGAGCCGAACGCGCCGCCCGACACGCCCGTCGACCCCGCTTCGCCTGCGGAAACCCCCGTCGATCCGGGTCCACCGCCCACGCCCGTCGAGCCCCATCCCGGTGCCGGCGCGGCCGCATCGACAGACGGCCTCGCCGCGAGCGGCTGCGGCGCCCCCGCGTCCAGCATTGGCGCCGCGACATCGGCCGTCGGATCGCCTGCATCCGTGGGGAGCCCGGGCCCCGCGCTCGCGGCCGCCGCGCCCGCATCGACCGCCGGTGCGCGCGACACGAGCGCCGCCGGCGCTTCTGGTGACATCGGCGGGTACGCAAGGTCGCCGCTTTGCGGATTCGACGTCGCACCGAAGACTCGAACCGTCAGGTCTGACGACGCGCCGCGCCCCCCATCGGCGAGCATGCCGCCCAACGGCGCCGTGGTCGCCACCTCGGGCGCCTCGTCCGAAGTGAGGCCCATCTGCGCAAGCCACGTAGGGACGCGCTCAAACGCCACACCCCCGACCGCAAGGCTGCGGTAGAGGCCGTAGGCTCCGAGGCTCAAGCCAAGCCAGAGCACGAGGATGATGGCGATCGGTTTGCGATTCACCCCTTCCAAGAAGGCAAAGCGCGTGCTCGGCATGGTATGGATTCGCCTATGGGAAGCGAGACCTACCACGAGCCGATTGAGCTCTTGTCTGAGGATACGAAGAACATGCACCGCGCGATCGTCTCGCTCATGGAGGAGCTCGAAGCGGTCGATTGGTATCAGCAGCGCGCCGAGGTGACGCAGGACGATGAGCTCAAGGCCGTCCTCACGCACAACAAGAACGAAGAGATTGAGCACGCGATGATGAACCTCGAATGGATTCGGCGAAATAGCGCCAAATTCGACGAGAACGCGCGCACCTATCTTTTCAAAAAAGGGTCGATCACAGCGGCGGAATCCGCGGCCACGGGTGGTGGCGGCGGCGGCGAGAAAGACGCTGGCGAAGGCGGCGCCGAGAGCAAGCCCGCGAAGTCGGCGGCGGCGACCGGCGCCTCCGTGAGCTCGAGGCCCGCACGATCGACGAGCGACGGAAGCCTCGGAATTGGAAGCTTGAAAGGATGACCATGGATCTGTTGAAGCGTTCCCACGCGCCCATTCTCCCCGATGCGTGGAAGCTCATCGACGACGAAGCGCGCCGCGTCCTTCGCGTAAACCTCGCCGGCCGTAAGCTCGTCGACTTCAAGGGGCCGTTCGGCTGGAAGTTCGCGGCCGTCAACACCGGTCGTCTCGCGATGTTTCACGAAGAGCCGCTCCCCGGCGTTCAGGCGGGGCTTCGCCACGTGCAACCGCTCGCCGAGATTCGGACGCCCTTCGTGCTCGATATCATGGAGCTCGACACCGTCGCGCGTGGTGCTGACGACCCCGATCTTGATCCGGTCGTAAAGGCCGCCGAGCGGATCGCGCGCACGGAAGACAGCGCGATCTTCAACGGTTACTCGCAAGCCGGCATCGTCGGCATCATCCCCGCGAGCCCCCACGCGCCCCTCGACGTGCCCGACGCGACGCAGCTCCCGCGCGTCGTCGTCGAAGCCAAAGAGAAGCTCCGCGCGGCCGGCATCAACGGCCCCTACGCGTTGGTCCTCGGCACGGCGCTCTACGAAGAGGTGACCGCCGCAACCGAAGACGGCTATCCGATTTTGAAGCGCATCGAGCGCCTCATCATCGACGGCCCGGTGGTCCACGCGCCGGCCATCGAAGGGGGCGTCGTTCTCTCCGTTCGCGGCGGCGACTACGACCTCACGATCGGGCAAGATCTGTCCATTGGCCACGCGTACCACTCGAAGCACGAAGTCGAGCTGTACCTGACCGAGTCGTTCACGTTCCGCGTGTTGGAACCCGCCGCCGCGGTGTACCTCCGCCGCGGCTGATTCTTCTCCTGCTCTCGTGGGAAGGCGGCGTGCTTACTCCGCCGTCTTCACCATGCACCTCAACACCTCTGCGACGCTCCACGCTTGGGCGACGCAGCCTCGCGGCGTGTACGGCTCTTCGGCGTCGAAGATCTCGCTAATGCTGCCGATGCACGCTTCGCTGACGTGCCCGCTAAAGCCCTGAAGGAGCTTTCGCGCCTGGGCGCGCTCTTCGGGATAGACCTTGAGAAACGCGTCGATGAACGGCCCAATCAGCCACGCCCAGACCGTCCCCTGGTGGTAGGCGAGATCGCGCGCGCGCAGGTCACCGAAGTATTTCGGTTTGTAATCGGGGTGCCCCGGCGCGAGCGATCGAAGGCCCACGGGGGTGACGAGGCGCTCTCGCACCTGCTTCACGACGCCCGCCCAGCGCGACGGCTCTAATACGGGATTGGCGAGAGATATGGCCAATAGCTGATTGGGCCGAAACGCCGCGTCGTCTTTTCGATCGCCGTCGAGCACGTCGATGACGTCGAGCAGGTAGCCGCCTTCGTGATTCCAGAACCGCGCATTGAACGACGCGTAGGCGCGGTCGGCGTTCTCGCGAAGGGGCTGCGCCTGCTCGGCGCCGAGCTCGTCGCGCACCCACCCTTCGGCCAAGCGCAGCGCATTGTAGTAGAGCGCGTTGATCTCGACGGCCTTCCCGCGGCGCGGCGTGACGACGAGGTCGCCCACCTTCGCGTCCATCCACGTGAGCTGATAGCCCTCTTGCCCTTGCGACAAAAGGCCGTCGGCCGGGTCGACGCGAATGCCAAAATGGGTCCCCTTCGCGTGGTGGTCGAGAATATCGATGAGCGTCGGGAGAATCTGCCGAAGCGTCGCGCGATCGTTCGTATGCACCAGATACCGATCGACGGCGTGGAAGAACCACAAAGTGGC
>JANXMC010000377.1 GCA_025354825.1 Myxococcales bacterium | reverse complement strand
TCGACCTTGGCGTCGATGCCTTCGAGGATCGGCGCGGTGATGACGATCTGCCCTTTTTGTCCGTACTTGGGCTGAATGTCGCGCCCGACGAGCAGGTTGAAAAGCTGATCGGTGCCGCCGAGCTCGACATCCGATTCGAGGGCGACCGAGTCGTAGCCTTGGAGGAGCGGGTAGAGGAACTCGTGCTGAAAGATCGGGCGCTGCTCTTTGAAACGGAGCGCGAAGTCGTTCCGCTCGAGCATGCGCGAGACGGTCGTCTTCGCCATCAGCTCGACCATCTCCGAAGGCGTGAGCTTGTCGAGCCACTCGGAGTTGAAGCGAACTTCGGTCTTGTCCTTGTCCAATACCAAGAACGCTTGATCGGTATACGACTTCGCGGCCTCGCGAACCTGCTCGCGGGTGAGGCGCGGGCGAAGATCGTTTTGGCCCGTGGGGTCGCCGACCATCGCCGTGAAGTCGCCGACGAGAAGAATGGCCGTATGCCCGAGATCTTGGAAATGGCCGAGCTTCGTTAGAAGCACCGTATGGCCAATATGGAGATCGGGGCGTGTCGGATCGAATCCCGCCTTCACGCGAAGCGGTTTGCCGCTTTCGAGAGAAACCTTGAGGCGCTCTTCGAGCTCGGCGCGAACGTGAAGGTCTACGATGCCGCGCGTGATGAGCGCGATTTGATCAGGAACGGGAGAAAACGTGGGCATCAGTCCTCTGCAGGCTCTTTCCCGTCGTCGTCGTCGTCCTCGTCGTCGCCCCCCGTGATGGCCAGGTGGCGGCTGTTGTTCACCAGCTCGCGCAGCTCTTTTCCGACTTTGAAAAACGGAAGGCGCTTCGCGGGAACTTCGACGGGGGCTCCGGTGCGAGGGTTTCGCCCCGAATAGGGCTTGTACGGGCGGACAGTGAAGCTGCCGAACCCGCGGATTTCGATCCCCTCTCCGCGCTCCAACGCGTCGGTCATCGTATCGAACACGCAGTTGACGACGAGCTCCGCGCGAGCCTTCGTGAGCTCGCTGCGGGCAGCCATGGCATCGATGAGCTCGCTCTTGGTCATTTCGCTCTGCCTCCCCCCTTGGACGCATGCGCATGAGAACGAAGTAAGGGCAAAAAGAAGCGCTATCACCTGTACTTACGGGTCGTCAACGGGGAGCCTTCGTCAGCTCGATTCGGTCGAGCGAGACGATGGGGGGGAGCCCTACTGCGGGGGCGGATATTTCCGGTGCGCCGGGGGGCTCGGGCGGTAGGTCGCCGCGAAACCGGAGGTAAGCGTGCGGAGCCGTGAGCGCGACGTGGGCCGTCTCGACGGAGTGACAGGGCGTGATGCCGTCGTCGTGCCACGTCCAGTGGCCGAGGGACGTCTCGCCGTGCAACGTCGCGACGACATCCAAAGTGCCGCGCCCGTGGCCGCCCAAGGCCATCACGAACGGGGTCACGTTGTAGCCACCCGTCTCGGGAACCGGCAGCTCGAGCCACGCTTCGGCCAAGGCAGGGGTCGATGCGGCCGCGGAGCGAACGGCGAAGATGCTGAGGGTGCGCGCGCCCGATGCGCACGTCCCCGACGCCCAGCGCGGCGTCACCCATCCGCCCGACTGCGCGAGCGGCGGCCACTCGGCTTCGGCCTCGAACGTGTAGCCAGTGAGGGTCGACACCGTCATGGGCGGCGTCCACGGAACGAGGGTTGGGCCAGCCTCGCCGAGCTTGTAGAGGTAGGCGGGGGGCCTGCCGAGATTGTCGAAAAGGACGCGGTCGTGGTCGTCGCCGTGGGCGCGCGCCGCGACGATGCCGCGGCCGACCGTCATCGATGGATCGGACGCGAGGTTCGCACCCTGGTCGGTCTCGAAGAGGACGAGCGCCTTTTCGACGTGGGCTCGGCGTGGGGCGTCGGGCTCGTACATCGGCCGGCCGCCGTCGCGAACGGCCAGCTGCTGATGCCACCCGACGGCATGGAACGCGAACGCGGCGAGAGCTGCCCCGAGGAGCAGCGTGGCCTTCCGCGCGAACGCGGCACTCGGCGCAAGACGGAAGACCGCGAGGGCGAGAAGCCCATGCTCGAGGGGGATGACGTCGGCGAAGAACCGTGCGCCGCCGCCGGGGTAGCCGCCGTCGAAGTAGAACGGTGCGTAGGCCACGACGAAGCCTGCGATCAAGAGAAACGAAGCGGTCACCGCGCGTGCGCCACGCCGCGCGTCGCGGATCGTCACGAGAGCGAGGAGCGCGAGCGGGGCAGCGTTCGCGCTGTCGCCGAGATGCATGTGCACACGCCTGAACGACGTGACCAGCGCGCTGAGAACGCCGTAGCCGTGGGCGAGGCCGATGCGCACGTAGTCGGCGTGCTCGTAGACGCAGCCGATGCCCGCGCCGAAGCCGTAGCGAAAGCAGCCCGGTGGGCCGTCGGCCTGCGCGTAATAGGCCCTTTGCGTCGACGCGAAGAGTTCGCCCGTGGCCGCGTGCTGGGCGGCGACGAGCAGCCCCAGGCCGGGCAGGACCCCCGCGGCGGTGGCGCCGATCGCCGCGGCAGGTTGCCGAGCGCGGGCGGCCAACACCGCAAGGACAACGGCGAGCGGTAGGGACGACGCGATGCGCGTCGATGCGAGCGCGCCCACGGCGAGACCGGCGCCGAGCCACGCAAGCTTGCAGGGTGCCGCCTCTGGGGCGTCGCCGACGCGTCGCGCGTAGAGCGCGAGGGCGAATGCCGTCGTCACGAGCGCCGCCGCAGCGCCGTGGGACATGGTGTCGGCGGTGTGATAACGCAGCGCCGCCGACGCGACCGACAGCAGCGCGGCGAGGCGTGCGACGCCCTCGACGCGTGTATCGTGCACGGGGTTTGTCGCAAGGGCGTTTGCCGCAATTTCGCGGGCGAGCGCGTAGGTCGCGACGACGAGCGCTGCTGCGAGGACCGGGCCGATGACCATCGGTGCGCCCACGAGAAAACCGACGGCGAGGAGGAGCGGGTAGCCCGGCGGGAAGATGCCCGCGAGGTGCCCGTCGTGGCTCAGAAGAAAGCGGCCGCGGAAGCTCGCGCTCGGGAGCCCTTCGGGAATGGGCCACGCGAGCGCGCCGTGGGAGAGCGCGCGCCCCTGCATGAAATACGACGTCGCATCGACGATGCGCGGACCGCCGCGCAGGTAAACGGCGATGTACCCAAGGGAGAGAAACGCCGCCGCGAAGCCCGTGACCGTGAGAAAGCGCGTGCGGCTCGATACCGTGAGCGCCCGCGCCTCGAAGACG
>JANXMC010000358.1 GCA_025354825.1 Myxococcales bacterium | reverse complement strand
ATCGAGCGTGGCGTCGCGACGGGCGGTGCCATCCCGGGTGCGAACCGGCCCGCGGGCGGTCGGTAGCGCGAAGCCGCGTCGCGTAATTACGGCTTCTCGAACGTCGGGCGCTTCCCTTTGCGCTCGACCTTCTTGAAGCCGAGCGCGAGGGCCGCCTGCGTGACCTCGACGCTTTCGACCCCTTCGGCGAGAAGGTCTTTCACATAGTCGGGCCCGCGCTTTCGATCGTGCATCGCGCCGAGCGACGCCGCCGCAATGAGGCGCGCCGGGAGCGGCGCTTGCAACGGCGGCAGATCGATCGACGACGTCCTGCCGCGCGCGTCTTCCGTCTTCCCGGCCGTCGCAGTTGCGTAGGCGCTGAGCCACGTCGACAGCGGGCCGAGCACCGCCGGATAGCGCGCGAGCACGGTGCCGACCTCGTTCACGCGGCCGCGCGCGACCATCACCATCACCCGCTCCGACACGGCGCGCAGCGTGACGGTTCCTTGCGCGAGCGCCGCTTGGCTCATCGCCTCGGCGACGTCGAGCTTCTCTTGCGAGCGCGCCAATCGCGACAGCCGAACGAGGCGCGAGGGGTGCCCGCCGCCGTCGCCCCACGGCGCTGCGATCTTCGCCGCTGTCTCGACGTCGCCGGCGTCGAGCGCGACGTCCATCCCGATCATGTCGCCCCACGGCGCGTCGCTCGCCGCGATCTCCGCCGCGCGCTCGAGCATGGCGAGCGCCTTGCCCGCGAGAACGTCGGGCGCGATGGAAACCGCGGCGAGGAACGGCATCTTGCGCGCGCTCTCCGAGAGTCCGTCGAGGGCCCGTTGAAGCGCGTCGGCGTCGCCTCGCTCGTAGGCGGTCGCGGCCCGCACGACGGCGACCTCGCCCGTCGTCGCATCGAGATCTTCCGTTGCCTTCGCGGCCTCGTCGAGCCGTTCGCCAAGAAGCGCGACGCGCGCCGCGAGCACGCGGGCGGGCGTGTACGACGCGGAGAACTGCACCGCGGTGAGTGCCGCCTTGCGCGCGAGCTGCTCGTCGCCGAGCTCGAGGGCGAGCTCACCGAACCACGCGGCCATGCCCGGGCCGTCGGAGGCGACGAGCCCTTTTTGAATTGCGACGCGCGCCTCTTCGACGAGCTTGGTTTCGGCCGCCGCCGCCTCCGGCGCGGTGGCCGCGCGCTTCGCGATCGCGCGCAGCGCGACAACGGCATGGGGGACCGCGGCGAGCGAAAGCGGGAGATCGCCCGCGCGACGCTGCACGTCGTCAAGCTCCGGCGGTGCGGGGTCGGGGCGCACAATCTGTTTGCCCCAGGCGAGCGCGACGAGCGCCGAGCCTTCGACGCGATCGGGAAAGCGCGTTCGAAACTCTTTCGCGAGCTCCATCCCCCGCACCGGATCGCCTTCGAGCGCAATCACCCGCACGAGAGCTATTTGCGCCACGAGGAGCTGCGAATCGAGCTTCTGCGCCTGGATGTACCGTTCCACGGCGCGACCATCGCCGGCGCGCTCGAGCGTCTCGCCCGCGAGGAGCTGGTACCACGCGTCGTCGGCCGCAGGGCCGTCCCACTTCGAAAGCAGCCCCGCCGCGCCCGCCGTGTCGCGCTGGTAGAGGAACGACGCGAGCCGCGCGAACGCGACCTCCGAGTCCTTCACGCCGACCTCTTTCGCGCGGCCGATGCTCTCTTCGAAGGTGATGTTCTCGCCGCCGACGAGGAGGCCCCGCATGCCGCGCTCGCGAAGCCAATCGAGGGCCGCGCGCGGTGAGCGCGAGTCGAGCTCGAAGACCTGCGACATCGTCTGCTCCATGGGCTCGAGCGACGCAGGCACGCTCGCATGGAGATCGGCCTCCATCTTTTGCAAGAGCACCTCGGCCTGGTCGTGCTGCTTCTCGC
This sequence comes from Myxococcales bacterium, assembly GCA_025354825.1. GTDB lineage: Bacteria > Myxococcota_A > Polyangia > Polyangiales > Polyangiaceae > JANXMC01. The sequence goes on along the minus strand of JANXMC010000358.1, from coordinate 3,424 downwards.
GCGCGTGCTTCACGAACGCGAAGCCGCCCATTCCGCCGGCCACCGAGAGCAGCAGCAGCGCGACGAGCGTGAGCGATCCACGGCGGCGCGACGCAGGCGCCGGCTTGTCCCACGCACCAACGGCACGAAGCGCCGCGGCCTCGGGCTCGAACACGCCCGCCAGCGCCAGAGCGTCGAGCACGTCGCGCGGATTGGGGACGACCGGCTTCGCGCCGTTCGGCGGCGCCGCGACCGGAGGCGTGGGCTTCGATCGCGCATACGGCGGCGGCTCGCGCACGACCTCGGTAGCGAACGCGGGGACGGGGCTCTTCGGCACGTCGAAGCGCTCGGCACCGGTAGTCACCGGGTTGCCGCGAGGCGCGCGCGGCGGGCCGTCGAGGGGCGGCGCGCCGTAGCTGTTGGGCGCGGGAGGGCGGGCCCGCAGATTCGTCGGCGACGACGGCGGCGCCTGCGGAATCGGCGCCGGCGCGGCCGCCCGCGAGACCATCGGTGACGCCGGCTCGCGCCGCATCTGCGCACGGATTTCCGCCGGGAGGATGGCCGTCTGCGACTCTTCGGACGGATCGAGACGCCGCGCGTTCTGTGCGTTCGGATTGGGCGCCGTCGCCGCGAGGTGATCACGCGCGAGGCCGCTGTCTTTACGAAGCTGCGCACGGAGATCCGCCGGCAAGATCTCCGTGGGCTCGGCGTCGCTCATCGACTCCATCGGCCTGCGCGACGTGCCGCCGCCGGGCATCGACGTGCGCGCGATCTCCGCGGCGACCACGCGCGATCCGCCGCGCGCCTGCATCGGCTTGAACACCTGCGCGCGATCGAGCCAGATGCGCGTCTCGGCGTCGTTCGCGCCGAGCTGCACCGCCCGCTCGAGAACCTTCTCGGCCCGTTCGGCGTCGCCCTTTCGCAAGAGCACTTCGCCGAGCCAGCGGTACACCGCGGCATCGCGAGGCGCGACCTTGCCCGCGTTCACGAGGAGGTTCTGCGCCTCGGGGAAGCGCTCGGCGGCCGTGTACATCCGCGCGATCGCCACGAGCACGACGGCGTCGCTGGCGAACGCTTGTTGCGCGGCTTCGCCGACCTCGGATGCGAGCGCGCTGCTCGGCGCTTTGTAGAGCGCGTCGCACAGCGCGACCGTGGTTGCGGCATCGCGGCTCGTCCGCCAGCGGCTGACGAGCGCGTCTATCGAGACGGCCATAGACTTGAAAGGTTACGTGAAACCCGCGCCGAAGATCACGCGCGATGCCGAATTACGACTTCGCCGCGCGCTCTCTTCCCGTGGGCGGAGGCTTCACGCCAAGCTCTTTCATCACCGCCTGAAGGTCGTCCCACGCCTGCTTCTTCGCCTCGACCTGCTGAGCGCTAGGTCGCAGAAGGTACGACGGGTGATACGTCGGCATCACGAGCGTGCGGCCTTTGTACAGCTTCCACTGCCCGCGTACCTTCGTGATGCCGAGCTTCGTGCCGAGGAGCGTCGAGACTGCCGTGTTGCCCAGGGCGACGATGACTTTCGGATCGACCAGCGCGAGCTGCTCGTGGAGATACGGAATGCACGCCTCGGTCTCTTCGGGCTTGGGCGGCCGGTTCTCGGGCGGGCGGCACTTGATGATGTTGCAGACGTAGACGTCGCGCTCGGGCGAGAGACCCATGGCGGCGATCATCTTGTCGAGGAGCTGCCCCGCGCGCCCGACGAACGGAAGGCCCGACGCGTCCTCCTCGGCGCCCGGCGCTTCGCCCACGAAGACGAGCTTCGCATCGGGATTGCCGCGGGAAAAAACAGTGCTCGTGCGCGTCGTCGAGAGGACGCAACGCGTGCACGCAGCGACCTCGGCCGCCATGACGGGCAGACGGGTCGCGCGCAGCTCGGGGGACGTATCGAGCACCGCGGACGCGGCCACCACGGGCGCCACCGGCTTCGCCGAGAGCGCGAAGGTTTCAAAATCGGGCGGTGTCACCGGAGGGCCGGCGGGCGCGTCGCGCCGTGCCGCTTGGGCATCGGGCACCGGCGCGCGCGGCGTGGGCTGCGGCGGAGGGACAGGCGCTGCAACGACGGGAACGGGCGCCGCCGGCGCGGCGGTCTGCGGGCCCGCGTCCGCGTGCGCCGCCTGGGCCTGCGCGACGGCCGCGCGCTTCGGCGCTCGGGGAATTCCCGTCGCCCCGGTGTCCTGCTGCCACTCGAGGTACGCGCGCAGCGACGCGGCGATCCCCGCGAGCTCACTTCGCGCGTCTGCCGGTTCGGTCACGGCGCGCTCAGCGGCTAAAGTGGACGACGACGTTCTTCGACAGGCCTTCGACGGCGGTGCCGCTCGCATCGAACGCCGGCTGGCAGCGACGCGCCATCGCGCAGCGCTTCGCTTCACGGCCGAAGCCGTTCCCCGCGTCCTTGACGATTTCGACCTTCAGCACGCTGCCGTTGGCGCCCACCGTCGCGCGCAAGGTAACGGCCGCTTCGTCGATCTGCGCAGTGTCGGCCTCGGGCGGGAACGGGCAGTCCCAGCTCGTCTCGGCGCCGCAGCTCGCCATGCGCGAGCGATCGACCGGAGGCGCGCCGTTCGGGACCGTGCCGGTTCCGCCCGCGACGCCGCCGGCCTTGGCGGCGAGGTTGCGCACGGCCACGTCGCTCGTGCCGCCCTGCTGCGTAGTCCCGCCGGCAAACGTGCTGCTCGTGCCCGTGACGATCGAATTCGTGAGGTCGACCGGGTCGTTCGGATCGGGGTCGGCCGTCAACACGGCGGCCGCCTTCGCCGCGGCGGGGGCCGACGGCGGCTCCTTCGGCGGCTCTTTGATCGCCAGCGCCGGCGGCGGCGGGGCCTCCTCTTTCGGCGGCTCCTTCACCTCTTCAGGCGGCGGGGGAGGGGGCTCGGGCTCTTTGAGGACGTCGAGGTCGATCTCGGGAGAGAGCTTCGCGTGCACCGAAGCGGCGGCGTGCTCGGTCCAGCGGAACATCTCGACCGGGATGAGCGCGGCGCGCGCGGCAGCCGTACCGTGCAGGAGAATCGCCAAAATCACGCCGACGACGACGCCGCTGCTCGCCTTGCCGATCGACAGAACCGCGCGAAGCGGATCTTCGTTCGACCCCTCGACGCCCACGGCAGCCCTCCCCCCCGGGAGTCGGCGCGACGCGCCGTTCGTGTAGCTAGCCTGGGCGTCCATGACTCACTCCGAAGGGGAAAAACGGCGGGGGATTGCGGGGAAGTGGCGCGTAGGACGAGCGATGCGGGTTGCGAGCCTCAGGGCGTGGGAGGCGCTGGCGCCGGCAACGGCGTTGTCGCACCGGGCGCGGCGGGGCCGGGCGTGACGCCAAAGGCGATCTTCGACACCGACGCCTGCTTCAGCAGATCGAGCACGTGAATCACGCGCCCGTGGGGGACGGACGCGTCGGCCTTGATCACGGCGCGAAGGTCGGCGTTTTTGGCGTGGGCTTCGCGCG
>JANXMC010000348.1 GCA_025354825.1 Myxococcales bacterium | reverse complement strand
CCTTCCGGTTCTCGCTGCAGTTCGCGCGGCGCCTCGGCCCGTTCACTGGCCGGTTCGGCATCAAAGAATCGACGGGCGGGCTCGGGCTCGACATCCACCTGTTCGCGAACCGCATGGAGATTACGCAGGACATCTTCGGCTTCGGCGAAGACATCAAGCCGCGGTACCGCGTCTACCTCGGGTATGAGTTCGTGCGGCACCTCTGGCTCTTGGGCGGCGTCGACCACCTGTTCTTCGCGAACCGCCGTGACTACTTCCTGGGTCTGACACTCCGGTTCACCGACCAAGACCTCAAATCGATTCTCCCGTTCGCCGGCAGCGCGAGCGTCGGCAAGTAGCGCGGACGGCGTCGCCCCGCCCATCGCGCTTGTTCGAAACGCGCGGCCCGCGTAAGTCTTAAGAGTTGTCGCGCGCGGGAGCTCGCGCTCGATCCTGGAGACTTGCATGGGAGATCCGCGGTTGCCTGAGCCGCCGTCGCGCTTGGGCATCTACGAAATCGTGCGTCGGCTCGGTGCCGGCCCCTCGAACGAGCTGCTTTTGGCTCGCGCGCAGGGCCCTTTCGGCTTTGCGCGATCCGTCGTCATCAAGCGGCTCCTCGAGTCGAAGGCGTCCGACGAAGACGCCGTGCGCGCCCTCGAGAACGAGGCGCTCGCCTCGTCGCGCCTAAACCACGAGACCGTCGTTCGTCTCTACGAGAACGCGCCCATCGAAGGTCACCCCGCGCTCGTCCTCGAGTACGTCGACGGGCTTTCGCTGTCGTCCCTGCTCGCGCGCCTGAGCATGCGCGGTGGCGATCTTGACGACGACGCGATCCGCTACATCGGCTACCGCGTCTTCACGGCCCTCGCCGCGGCCCACGCCGCGAAAGACGGCACCGGCGCCGCCGCTCCCATCGTGCATGGCGGCTTGTGCCCGAGCAACGTGCTCATCCCCTGGGACGGCAAAGCGAAGCTGTCCGATTTCTCGCTCGCGAAGCTCGCCGGCCCCGGCGTCGATCCGAGCGCGTCGCTGCTCAACGCCACGTACGAATACATGGCGCCCGAGCAGGCCATCGGCGAGAGCGTGACCGTTCGAACCGACGTGTATTTGGGCTGCTTGCTCGTGCGCGAGCTGTTCGCGCGCAAGCCCACGTTCCCCAAGCTCCCCGAGCTCGCGCTTTTGCAGGCGATGGCCGACGCCGCGTTTCCGCCGCTCGACGAGCTGCGGCCCGATCTGCCGAAAGAGCTGCTCGCGGCGCTCAAACGTGGCCTCGCGCGCGACGCCTCGGTGCGAACGATCACCGCCCTCGAGATGATCGACGCGCTTCAAGCCGACATGAACCTCGAGAAGGGGCGCACGTCGTTGTGCGGTTCTCTCGTGCGCATGCGAAACGTCGTCACGCCGAAGCAGCGCGACGTGGTGCGCGTCGCCGCACCTGCACGGCGAGCATCGGAACGGCCGCTGGCCATCACGACCACGGTCGACGTGGAGACAAAGCCGAGGGGGCCGGGCTCGGTGCCGTCCCTCGACGAGATCGCACTGCCGATCCACGTGGGCGATCCGATGAGCGCGTCGGGCGCGCAGGCCGCGTTCCCGCCGACGGCGCTCGAGGCCGCGGTGAATCAGATTCGAGACCGCGCGCTGGCCCGCGAGCGCGATGCGGCGAAGAGCTCACCGCGCCCGCCGTCGGTGGCGTCGGACGAGGGCGCGTCCGCGGCGGCGTCCGTCGGCGATGTCCCACCGTCGGGCGATTCGGTGCGCGGGTACGCGGCGCCGGTCTCACGCCGCACGCAGGGCGCGCCGGTCTACGCGAATCTCGGCCCCGTGACCGACGTCGCAGGGATGCCGTCGCCGCTCTTCCGCGTGCGTCGTTCGGCGTTGAAGCCAATCTTGGCCCTCGGCGCCGTCGCCTTCGCCGCCCTCGGCGTCGCCATCGCGGCGCCCACGGGCAAGAGTCAGGCGACGTCGCCGTCGCCGCAAATGTCGGTCGTCGCGGTGGCCTCCGCGGCGAAGCCGGTTGTCGTATCAACCGTCACGCCGTCTGCCGCCCCGCCCGCGGCGTCGACACCGCCGGTCGCCGTCCCGTCGTCGGTCGCGGCGGTCGCGTCGGTCGCGCCCGCCCTCGAAGCCCCTGCACCTACCGCCGCGCCTACGCCTGCGCCCCTCTCCGCGTCGAACACGCCGATTCGCGGCGGAACGCGCGGCGTCCTCACCCTCGGCGTCGCTGCGAAGGACCACCGCGTCTATCTCGACGGCGTCCTCGTCGGCGAAGGGCAGGGGCCGTTCGAAGTCCCCTGCGGGCCGCACCAGATGCGCATCGGCACGCGCGGCGAGGCGAAGGCGATCACCGTCATCTGCTCCGCGAAGTAGCGTTCGCGCGGTCGGCCACGACGCGCGCGACGCCGGGCGCGTGGCACTGAGCTTGCTCAGATTGCTGCCATGCTTTCAAAAATACACCCGGGCCGTTTCGCTCCTCATTCGGCATCCGCCCGCGTGGGCGCGGTGCTCCTCCTAGGGCTTCTCACGTTGCCGTCCTTCGGCTGCGCAGCCGTCTCCGGTATCTTCGAGCCGAAGGCCCCCGCGACGCTCTCGCCCGAGGGGGCCAACGTCGAGTTCGCCCAGTCGACGCCGAGCAACAAGATCGCGACACTTCTCGGCACGATCGACGTCGAGAGCGAAGCCAAAGAGACGACCGAGGCCGAGTCGTCGGCCCGCGCCGAGCTGCGCAACAAGGCCGCCTCTATGGGCGCAACGCTCGTCACGATCGACAACAACATCGGGCAGCGCGCGCCGTTCAGCGACAACGTGCGCGTCACCCTCGTCGGCCGCGCGTACCGCGCTGCGGACTGAGCTCCATGATTTGACGATCACGGGGGGTGGCTCTCGCGCGCGCCAGGGTGGTGGCGCGATGGACCACCCAGCCACGACGCCCGCGAAAGCGGCGACGCTACGGTGTCGAGACGGTCGCGACCTTCGCCGCGCCTAAAAGCTCGAGGGCGCGGACGACGTCGCTCGCACGGACTGCGCCGTCGCGTGTGGCGGCGGCAACGAGCTCTCGGACGGTCTGCGGCGCCGTGAGCAGACGCAGCACGCGGCCGACGGGCTCGGGCCACGTCATGTTCTGTAAGGGCGAGCCGTCGCGCGGCGAGAGCGCGACGCGCGCGCCGCTGCCGTCGAGCGCCTTGAGCTTGTCGTTGGCGGCGTCGTCGGGCATCGCGGCGGCGAGCCCTGCGAGGAGCAGCGACGGCGTGTCGAGCTCGAGGGGGAATTCGACGTGGGGCGCCGTCTGATTGCGGAAGAAGGTCGCGCGCCCGTGTGCCCACTGAAAGAGGTCGGCGACGCGGTCGCGCCCCTGGTCTCGGATCGCGCGGAACATGTCGACGGCGCTCACGAGGCCGAGGGAAATGAGTGTGTCGCCGATGCGGCCGCCGTAGCGGGGCAACACCGCGAGCGCGAAGTCGAGCTCGTCCCGCGAGAGCATTCCGCGGCGAACCAGGTACTGCCCGAGAAGCTCGCCGGCGTTGCTCGACGCCACGTGGTGCAAGCGTCCGTCGACGAAATAAAGCTCTTTGCGCCCGGCCTCGGTGGCGTCCGTCGCGCTCTTCTCCACGAAAAGAACGCCCGTCTCCTTCGCCGCGAGAATCTGCAGCAGCACCGGCACCATGCTCGCCGTCGCGAGGTCGGCCGCGATGTCCGGCGTGCCGAGCCCCGACACGACGTTCGTGTTCGCCGTCTTCGCCGGGATGAAGCGAACGAGCTCCTCGATTTCGCCGATGGGCCGAAGGCCTTGCCCCATGTAGTCGACCTTGTCGTCGCGCCCGACGCCGCCTGTCGCGAGCTGCTCGACGAGGCGCGCGAAGGTCCATGGACCTTGCCGCACGCCCCGCGCGGTCTCGACGTAGGACGGCAGGCGCGAGTACTCGCCCGTGTCGCGCTCGTTCTCGTCGCCGCCGTCGACATCGACGTCGATGCCGCCGTCGGACGACGCCGCGATGCTCGCTGCGCGCCGTGCCGCGAGGTGCGCGCCGAGCTTCGAGTCGGGGGTGGTTTCGCTCGTGTCGTCGTCGGGCTCGACGTCCAGGGTGATCTCTTCGACCTTGCGCGCGAGTCGCCGCGCATTCGCTGCCGAGGCCCCCTGCTCGGGGCCGTAGGGGCGAATCGCAATGGGCGGCGTCGGCAGACCAAGTGGCCGTCGCGGCGGAAGCGGCGGCGGCGCGCTCACTTTGCGCATCGCACGCGCGCTCTCGCGCACGGCCGCCATCGCGCTCGTCGACGTCGTCGTCTGCGCCCACCCCACGAGCTCCGCAAGCTCGCGCTTCGCGGCCGCCGTGTCGGTTTGGAACGGCAACAGCGCTGACGCGAAGGCCGACGCCGTTTGAAAGCGCGCCTTCGGATCGCGCGCGAGGGCCGTTTGCAAAAGCTCGAACATGCCCGGCGGCAGCTTCGGCTTGGCCTCGATGACCGGATCCAACCGGCAGTCGCGAATGGCAAGTAGAACCGAAAGCTGCCCGCTGCCGGAGAAAAGCGCTTTGCCGATGAGCATCTCGACAAGCACCGTGGCGAGGCTGAACAGATCGGCCCTGCTGTCGAACGGCTCGCCGGCCACCTGCTCGGGCGCGAGGTAGGCGAATTTGCCTTTCAGCATCGTCGCTTCGGTTGTCTTCAGCGTGGCGCGGCTCGACGAGCGGGCGATGCCGAAGTCGCCGAGCTTCACCCGGCCGTCCTTGCCCAAGTAGATGTTCGACGGGGTCACGTCGCGATGGATGATCCCCAGCGGCTGCCCCTTTTCGTCGCGTGCACTGTGCACGCTTTGCAACGCGCGCAGCACCTCGCGTGCGACATAAACGCCGATGCCTGGCGCCAGCGGGCGCCCGGCCTGCGTCATGCGACGGAGCAGGCGGAAGCAGTCGACGCCTTCGATGTACTCCATCGCGAGGTACGGCTCGCCCTCGACGCTCTGCCCCGCGCCGTAGACCGATACGACGTTCTCGTGTTGCACCGCCGCGTGGAGCTTCGCCTCGCGGTCGAACATCGTGCGCCCCTCGGGGTCGTTCACGAAGTGCGGCAAAAGTCGCTTCACGACGACCTGCGTGCGGCCGTCGGCGGGGTCGATGGGGCGCGCGAGATAGACTTCGGCCGTGCCGCCGACGGCGATGCGCGCCTCGAGGAAGTACGGCCCGAAGCGGAGAGGCCCCGCCTGCGCCCCCGAAAGCGTGCGCGGGGGGACTTCGCCCGGCAGGGCGCCCCGCCGCGGAGGAGTTTCGGTAGGCATCGCTACTCCTCAGTTTACGAGGAACAGACGAAATATTCCCAAATGAATCGATGCACGCGATGGGTTATGAACCCAACGCAGATGGCACGCGATCGTCTGAAAACCCTTACGCGTTCCGACACTGTCGCGCGGACGCGCGCCGCCGTGCGCCCGCGCTTCGGCATGGCGCTCGTCGCCGCCGTAGGCCTCGCGGGGAGCCTCGCGGCCTGCGAGGGGTGCCACGCGACGAAGGCGCAGCCACCCGCCTCGGCCGCCGAGGCGGCAAACGTGGGCCCGTCTACGCTCCGCTTCTACATCGTCTCCGATTTGGCCGGCGCGCTCGAGCCGTGTGGCTGCGTGAAGGACCAACTCGGCGGGCTCGATCACGCCGCCGCGTGGATGGCGTCCGAAAAGGCAAAGTCGGCCGCGTCGGCCCTCGTGACGGCGGGTCCGCTCTTCTTTTTAGACCCCGTGATTGCCGACGAAAAGCGCTCTCAAGAAGTCGCCAAAGCGGAGACTCTCGCGAAAGCGCTGAAGCAATTAGGCTTTGCGGCCTTTGCGCCGGGCCGCAACGACTGGGCGGGGGGCCCGGCAGTATTTGGCAATCTCGCGTCCTCGAGCGGCGGCGCCGTGGTGTTCGGAAATGCCACGGCCGAAGCCGCGGCGGCGCCCTTCGCGACGGCGAGCCATGCGCCGTACGTCGTGCGCGAAATGAACGGCGTGAAGGTCGCGTTCATCGGCGTAAGCCGGCCGGACGCCGACAAAGAGGCGCCGCCCGTTTCGGGGCTTGGCGTGACGCCGGCGGTCGATGCCGTGCGCGCGGCGGCCGATGCCGCCGAAAAAGAGGGGGCGAAGGTGACCGTCGTCCTCGCGTCCGTGGGGCGTGGCGAGGCGAAGCGAATCGCCGATGCCGTGCCGTCGCTCACGGCGATCGTGGTCGGCTCGCCTGGCCATGCGGGCGACGTGAACACGAAGACGCCGCCCTTCGACGCGGTCGACAAGGTCATCATCGCCGAGACGGGGAACCACCTTCAAACGATGGTGGTTCTCGATCTCTTCGTGCGCGACGGCGGCTTCGCCTTCGCCGACGCGAGCGGGTCGAAAGCGCCTCCTGCCAAGGGCTCGTTCTTTCGCTACGCCATCAAAGAAATCCGCGAGGGCATGGGCAAAGACCCGGCCGTCACGGAGACGCTTTTGGCTTATTACAAGCGCGTCAACGAAGAGAACCGCCGCGAGCTCGCGGGGCGAAAGCCGCGCCCCGTCGAAGGGAATCAGGCGTTCTACATGGGCGTCGCTGCCTGCGAGGGGTGCCACAGCGACGCGGTCGCCTTCTGGAAGAAAACGAAGCACGCCGGCGCGTACGCGACGCTCTCCACGCAGTTCAAAGAGTTCAACCTCGACTGCGTTGCCTGCCACGTCACCGGCTACGACCGCCCGGGCGGCACCACCGTCACCCACGTCGACGACCTCACCAACGTGCAGTGCGAAGTCTGCCACGGCCCCGGGTCGAACCACGTTCGGGGCGGCGGAAAGGCCGCCATCGTGGGCCATCCGAAGACGGACATGTGCCTCGAATGCCACCATCCGCCGCACGTGAACGAGTTCGATGCCAACGCCAAGCTCGCCGAAATCCTCGGCCCCGGCCACGGCCGCCCGATGAAGTGAGCGCACGTAGGCGCGATTACGGCCGTCGCGTCGTGGCTGAGTTGCCGCCCCTGCCGGTAAGGGGGTAAGAAATGGCCGTGAAGTCCACAACAGAGCCGCCGCCGGCCAGCGTCGGGAAACGTGACGACGCGAGCCGCGCGAACGGCGAAAGCCGCCTCGTGGGTGTGAGCCGTCGCGAGATGATCGTCCGCGTCGGCGCGGCGACCGGCATTCTCGCCGGCAGCGCGGCCCTCGGGCGCGCCGTTTGGGACAAGGGCGGCTTCGGCCAAGAGACCAGCGGCGGCGACCGCCAGGTGCGCGACTACCGATTGAAGCTCACGCCCGGCGAGAACGCGCAGCTCGCCATCGCGCGCTCGCCGAAAGACCTGCCCGGTTCTGCGGTGCTCGCCGACGATCTCGTTCGCCGTGCGATGAACGCCCTCGGCGGCATGACCCGCTTCATCAGCCGCGGCGACGTCGTCGTCGTCAAGCCGAACATTGGGTGGGATCGCATGCCGATCCACGCCGCCAACACGAACCCCGACGTCGTCGGCGCGGTCGTGCAGCTCGCGTTCGAAGCCGGCGCGAAGAAGGTCGTGGTCGCCGACGGCTCGTGCAACGATCCGAACCGCTGCTTTCAACGCTCGGGCATTTGGCGAAAGGCCTATTCCCTCGGCGCAGACGTGATTCTCCCGGCCGAGCACCGCTTTCGCACGATGCGCTTGAAGGGCGACGTGCTCGACGAGTGGCCGATTTTCACGTCGCTCGTCGATGCCGACAAGGTCATCAACGTGCCCGTCGCGAAGCATCACAACTTGGCCAAATTCACGGCCGCGATGAAGAATTGGTACGGCGTCCTCGGCGGACGGCGCAATCGTCTTCATCAAAATATAGACGTGTCCATTGCCGATCTCGCGACCTTCATGCGGCCGACGCTCACCGTCATCGACGCGATGCGCGTCCTCGTTCGCAACGGGCCGCAGGGCGGCAATATCGACGACACGCGCGTGATGAACACCGTGATCGCATCGGTCGATCAGGTCGCCGCGGACGCCTTCGCGTGCACGCTCATCGGGCAGCACCGCGACAACCTTCCGTACCTCAAGATGGGGCACGAGCGCGGCCTCGGGACGATGTACTGGGAGAATCTCCGCGTGCGAGAGGTGTGACGTGGCCGCTGTAAATACGCCGCGTACGGAGACGGGAGCCCGCGGGCGGTCGCCTGCGCAGAAGCTCGCTCACGCGAGCGTCAGCCTCGATCCGGGCGTGCTTGCGCCGCCCGACGCGCACGAGCACGTGCACCTCGACGGCTTCCACGCCGAGCCAATTCCTTGGGTCACCGGCAAAGTCGGCGCCGTCGCGGCCATCGATGGTCTCGCCGCGCTGCCGTCGTTCGCGCCCGCGAAGGCGGCTGCGCCCGCGCCCAAGCCGGTCGCGCCGCCGCCTGTGCCGGTCGCTCCCAAGGACATGGCCAAGATGCGCGACGCCGAAGCGGCTCGCATGGCGGCGATGTCCGATGTGCTCGGTATTGACGCAGGCCGCGGCTCGGTCGCCAGCAGCGCGGCCATCGGCAGCATCGCACCCGCAGCGTCGACCTCGTCGATCCCGATCGCCGGCTTCAAAGCGCCTGCGAAGCCGAAGAAAGTCGACCCGAAACGCCCCGGCTCGGGCATCCCCGCACGCCGCGTGATTCGCGGCCTCGTTTGGGCACGCCGCCTCTCGCAGGCCGGGTTTTTAGGCCTGTTTCTCTACTTCCTGTTCCAAACGGGGTTCCGCGGAAACTTCGCCGCCTCCTCCGACACCGTCGTGCGTTTGCCGCTTCCGGTCGAAGCGTTCTTGCTCGCCGATCCGTTCGTCGGCGCGATGACGCTGCTCTCGACGCACACGGTGTATCGCGGGCTCCTTTGGAGCGTCGGCCTCCTCGGGCTCACCCTCGTTTTCGGCCGCGTCTTCTGCGGGTGGATATGCCCCTTCGGCACGCTGCACCACTTCTTCGCGTGGATCTGGCCGTCGAAGAACGGTCGCGGATCGTCGCGCGTCGAGGCGAACAAGACCCACGGCTACCAGTCCGTTAAATACTATTTGCTCTACGGCTTCCTCGTGGCGAGCGTCTTCGGAAGCGCCGTCGGCGGCCTCTTCGATCCGATCTGCATCGCCGTACGATCCATCGGCCTGGGCGTCATCCCGGCCGTTCAATACGTGAGCCACCGCGGCCTCGGTGCCGCGCAAGACGTGCACGTCCGCGCGGTGCAGAGCGCCGCCGACCACACGCAAGACTTCCTGGCGCAGACGGTCTGGCAGTCGAAGCAGTTCTACTTCCACCAGACGTGGTTCATCGTCTTCCTGCTCATCGCCGTGCTGTTCATGAACCGGTTCATCCCCCGGTTCTGGTGCCGCGTTCTCTGCCCCCTCGGCGCGTTCCTCGGTGTCTTCGCGCGCTTCTCGTTGTTTGGCATGGAGAAGGACCACGCGAAGTGCACCGACTGCAATCTGTGCCTCGTGAATTGCCAGGGCGCCGATAGCCCGCAGGGCGGCGTGAAGTGGCGCCAAGACGAGTGCCACATGTGCATGAACTGCGAGACGGCGTGCCCGGAGGACGTCATCAAGTTTCGCTTTCTGCCCAACCGCAAATCGACGATCTCGAAGCCCGACACGACGCGGCGCTTGGCGCTCGCGTCCGCCGGCGTGGGCCTCGCCTATCTGCCGGTTACGCGCGCGGCCGACGCGATGGACGTGAACTACGCCTCGAAGGTGATTCGTCCGCCGGGTGCGGTCGAAGAGCGCGCATTCATCGAGCGCTGCATTCGATGTGCAGAGTGCATGAAAGTCTGCCCGAACAACGCGCTCCACCCCGCGTTCTTCGAAGCCGGCATCGAGGGGCTGTGGACGCCGATTCTCATCGCGCGCATCGGCTACTGCGAGCACTCGTGCGTCCTGTGCGGCCAGGTCTGCCCGACGGGCGCCATTCAAAAGATCACCGAGAAAGAGAAGCTCGGCATCGGCGTCGCGCCCGTGAAAATCGGCACCGCGTTCTACGACCACGGCCGCTGCCTGCCGTGGAGCATGCAGACGCCGTGCATCGTCTGCGAAGAGTTCTGCCCGACCTCACCGAAGGCCATCTGGGTCGAAGAGGTCGAAGCCCCGATGCGCGAGCCGAAGGCCGGCCCCAACGGCGAGCCGCCCGCGATGAAGGTCGTGAAGCTTCAGCGCCCCCACGTCGACCCGTCGCTCTGCATCGGCTGCGGCGCGTGCGAGAAGGTCTGCCCGGTGAACGATCAGCCGGCGGTCTACATCACGAGCGTCGGCGAAACGCGCTCGAAGACGAACGTGATCCTCCTCGAGAACACGAACTACAACCAGACCTCTTAGGCAGCCCGCAGAAGCTGCCCCCACGCGCGCGTCCTCGCCGCAAAGCGGCTCCGGCCGCGCGGTCTCCCCCAAATCGGGCGCGCAACCGCGCCCTCAGGGGGAGACCAGATGCCAAAGCGGCCGTCCACGATGAATCCGTCTGGGCGCGGTTCGTCGACCGGGAGCCCGAGTTTCGCGAGCCGCGCGCGAACGGCGGGCCACTTGTCGTTTTCGGCGGTGTCCCGGTCAACGATGAGGCCAATGCGCGCGCCGTCGTGGGCGTCTCGTACAAACGCGTCGAACTGGCGCGACGCGGTTTCGAACCCGCCGCCTCGCTCGTCGCACTTCACGAGCCTTTGAGGCTCGATGGCCGTCGCGAGAACCTTCGTGACGATGGCATTCACCGTCGCGCCGTCGTCGGGTCCTTCGACGAACAGCGCGTCTATTCCCCAACGAATTGCTCGTGCGGTCATCGCGCCTCGAGGTCCATTCGCAC
>JANXMC010000312.1 GCA_025354825.1 Myxococcales bacterium | reverse complement strand
CCGAGAACGCGATCGGCCTCTTCGCCGCGCGCCGTGACGATGACGATGGGCGTTTCGATCTTGGCGCGCAGCTCGCGACAGATATCGAGACCGCCGATATCGGGGAGCATGAGATCGAGCAGAACCACGTCGGGCCTCTCGCGCAGCACTGCGGCGATTCCTGTCTTGCCGTCGGGGGCGATGGTGACCACGACGCCGTGGGATTCGAGGTACCGCGCGGTCAAGCGCGCAAGGCGCTCGTCGTCTTCGACGAGCACGACCGACAGCTTCTCGTCTTCGAGGTTCATCATCATCGTGTGTGATCAGAAACTAGGACTCATCGGTGAAGCGCACGTAACCTCGCCGTTAGCGAATGTTAAGGCACCTCCGCGCAACTCACGCCGGCCTACCAACAGCCTTAAGGTGTCTTCATACTCGCGAAAGGCGGCGCTCGAACGTCTTCACGCGCCGGTGACATGGGATATTTGGATATGCGCGAGGACCACGTCGACCCGTGCGCGCTCGGCGCGGAGCAAGGCACGTCGCTCGCGCCACCGCTGAGGACGGCCTCGTGCGTCACGACGTCGTTCGCGGGGCTCGCCGCCTCGCGTGAGTCGTGCTCGACTGGCGGTTCGCGCATCGATTGACCCGCGCCTCGAGAGCGCGCAACACTTCGACACAACCACGACGACACCCCTCAACATCGGCGCGAGACTCTCACGGAAACGGCTCGTTCGTGGGCACCCGTGTCGCTCGTCGCATCCCCCCGTATCTTCGAATCACCGAGGTCCCAGATCATGAAGGTCACCACCAACTCGTGCATTCTCGCTATCGCCTTCGTCACCGTCTGCGCGATTGCCGCGTGCGCGAAGAAGGACGAAACCCCCGCGCCCGTCACGGGTCAGCAGCCGTACGCGCCGAACGGGTACGCCACGGGCGCGCCCGCCGGCTACCCGGCGGGTACGGCTCCGCAGGGGTACGCGACGGCGGCACCGCAGGGGTACGCCACGGCTGCGCCCCAGGGCTATGCCACGGCCGCGCCCCCCGCGACGGCGCCGGCTCCGGGGGCGATGGCGACGCCGGGCCCCCTCGCCCTCCCGTGCCAGAACGATTCGTCGTGCGGCCTCGCGCACTGCAACGTGCAGTTCCAGAAGTGCGCGTTCCCGTGCGCGTCGGCAGCCGACTGCATCCAGGGCTCGTCGTGCAACACGATGAGCGGGCTCTGCCTCCCGTTCGCACAGTGAGCACGGCCATCAGGCCGCGACGCCTGGTGACCTCGCTCTGCGCTGGATTGCGCTAGGCGCACCGTTTGTGCTGGCCAGCTCGGATATCGGGCTGGCCTTTTTTGGTTGTGCGCAGCCAGCGGCCGAAGAGGCGCGAGAGCTCGCCTACGGTTGTGATGTCGGCCAGCTCGTCGAAGGGGACGTCGATATGCTCGATGTCCTCGAGGCGGAGCGCGAGGAGCACGAGGTCCAGGCGGCAGACGCCCCAGTCGTGCTCGAGATTGTGCGACGCCTCGAGCGCTGCGGGGTCGACGTTCAAATGCTGCGCGAGGGCCACGCGCGCGTAATCCTGAGTAATGAGCTCCCGCGACATCGCTGCCTCCTTCGAGATTCGTGAAACGGCTCCCCTGCCCAGGACAGCAACGGGGCGGGAGCGCGCATTCCGAAATAGCGAAGAGGCTTTGGACGAATGGACGTTAATATCTATTCATCAGTTCGACACGTTACGAATCTTAATGAAGAGTCGCCGTAAGGTCGTACGAAAGCGCGCAGGGGAGCACCGTGTAGAGGCCCGCGGCGTTCGTCGCGCCTGCGATTTGTGAGCTGCAGTCGCTCCCCGCGGCGGGCGTGAACGAGTAGGCAATCGTCGCGGTGAAGGTCGTCGGTACTTGCTCTGCGCCGAAGTTGACCGTGAGCGCGTCGTGGCGCGACAGGGTGCACGCGCCCGCGCCGCCGTCGGCCAGCGGGGCGATATTGCCCGTGCTGTCTGCCGCGTAGGTCGCGACGTTGTTCGCGTCGATGGGGAGCGCAATGGGCGCGGAGCCGTCGAGCCAGTCCCAATAGAGCGTCTCGCCGTCACGCGAGATATTGATGGTGAAATACCAGGGCTCGGGCCCACCCGCCAAACCGCAGGTGTTGGTCGTGTGGGGGCCCACCATGCGGTACGTGCCGATGGTCACGCCCGGGAGCTTTCGCTCCGAGCAGCCGGCGAACGCGACTGCGAGAGCACCCAGCGTGAGCGCGAGCGCCACGACGTTGGAGGCAAGCTTTGCGATTGCGAAGGCGGTGAACGGACGACCCGTACTGCGCGCGTACTTCATGGCGACAGGGTTCCTAGCAGACTCAGCGCTTCCGCGTCAGGAGCGGCCCGTTGAGGAGATCTCACGTTGCCGACGAGGGGGAAAGTCTCACCTTCGACGATCTCGCTGACCTGGTCGACGATGGCGCGAGGCCGAACGCGACGAGCAAAAGCGTCCACCGTGTGCGCAACGACCGGCGCGGAACGGACGCAGGAGGGAGCGACTCCCTTCGCCTCACGCTAGCACGCGACGCTCACGCGTTTCGGCGCGCCTTTGCGAGCGCCGCCTCGATCTTCGCCACTTGGCGCGCAAGCCCCTTCGAGCGTGCGAGGGCCGCTTCGAGCGTGGCGTCGCCGGCGCGGTTCACGTCGCGACGCGCCAACCATACGTCCTCGAAAAGAAGCCGCGTCGCGCCGATCGCGAGCGACGGGAACGCGCCGTCGTCGGCCGATCCTGCGCCCACGATCAAGAGCCGTTGCCACAGCTCACGAAGTGCTTTCGTGTATTCCGATTCGCGCTCTTTGCCAATCAGCCCCGAATTACGTTTGAGCTCTTTCGTCGATTGCGGCGAGTTGTCGTCGAGGATCTCGAGCAGCTCCATCGACGCGCGCGGCGCGCCGGCGAGCTCGTCGCTGTCCCCATGAAATCGGTGCAAAAGCGCATGAAATACGTCTCGCGAGAAGAGCGTCGCCCGGCCTCCGTACCACTTCGAATAGACGACGCGTCGCGACTCGGCGAGGCGCTCGCGGATACGCCAAAGCTGCACGACGCGGTCGTCGGCGTCGTCCGTCCACTCCCAGCGCATCGTATCGTGGGGATACATCTCACCCCACAGCGACGGCGGCGCCGAAGGCTGGGGGAGCGAGAAAACGAGGGCGACTCCGAGGCGCTCGACGATCTTTACGGCCGACGAAAGCGTGGGTGGCGTTTGCGATTTGCGCGCGGGGCTCATGGGCGTAGCGCGCGAGTCTACCGAAGCTTCACCCCGTTCGAAACGCGCCCGGCGGCTTGCCCGTCCAGCGCTTGAAGGCTCGGCTGAACGTCGCGAGATCGGCAAAGCCCAATCGGTACGCGACGTCGACGAGGGTCGTGGTTTTGTCGACGATGAGCGTGCGCGCGAGGCGCTCGCGCACGCCGTCTTGCACCTCGGAGAAGCGCGTCCCTTCGTCG
>JANXMC010000304.1 GCA_025354825.1 Myxococcales bacterium | reverse complement strand
TCCCCGCGCGAATGAAAAACGGAACCCCCTTCCAGCGCGCGCTGTCGATCGTGAGGCGCATCGCCGCGAACGTCTCGGTGTGCGACGTGGGGGCCACGCCCGGCTCGTTTCGATACCCGTCGAACTGCCCGCGAACGATATCGCCCGGCGTGAGCGGCCGAATCGATTGCAGAAGAGCGCCGCGCGCGTCGCGAATCGCCTCGTCATCGTGCGACGTTGGCAGCTCCATCGCGACCGCCGCGATGACTTGGAGCATGTGATTTTGAACGACGTCGCGCACCGCGCCGATCTCGTCGTAAAGCGTCCCCCGGCCGGCGACGCCGAAGCTCTCGGCCATCGTCACTTCGACGCTGGCGATGTGCGAGCCGTTCCACGCCGCCTCGAGAAGCGCGTTGGCGGCGCGGAAGTAGACGAGATTCTGCACGGGCTCTTTCCCGAGATAGTGGTCAATCCGATAAATGGCATCTTCAGGAAACGTCTCGTGCAACACGCGATTGAGGTCGCGCGCCGACGCATAGTCGCGGCCGAACGGTTTCTCGACCACGACGCGCGCGTCTTTCGCGCAGCCCGAGGCGGCGAGCCCTTGAGAGACCGACGCGAAAAGCGCGGGTGGAATGGCGAGATAGTGGAGCGGCCGCTTGGCATCGCCAAGGGCCGCACGAAGCGCTTCGAACGTCTTTGCGTCGCGGTAATCGCCGTCGACGTAACGGAGGCGTTGCGCGAGCTTTTCGAACTCCCCGGCGTCGAAGTCACCGTGTTTCTCGATACTCTCTTTCGCACGAGCACGGAGCTGCTCGAGACCCCAGCCGGCCTTGGCGACGCCAACGATGGGCAGGTTGAGCCGGCCGCGCTTCGAGAGCGCGTAGAGCGCCGGGAAGATCTGCTTATAGGCAAGATCGCCCGTTGCACCGAAGAAGACCAACGCATCAGATTCGGTATTCGCCATGGCAACGGCCATCCTAGTCGAGCGCGCCGGGCTCTCGGCAACGTGAGGGAGAATTAACGGGGGGCGGCGTGGCGCTCGCACGCGGTTGAGTTGAAGAAGTGTTCGCGGGCTCGCGCGGCGGGCGGAGACTGGACTATCGTTTTCCCTATGATGTCGCGATCCGCTTCTCGCGTTCTGTCGGTGGTAGCGACGCTGGCCTTGGCGCGCGGTGCCCTTTCGCTCGCGGCGTGCAGCAACGCTCAGCTGGTTGGGCCCACGGGCGGCGCCGACGCGTCCGAGCCCGCCGATGCGTGCTCCACCGCACCAAGGCTCGTCTGCGGGGCCAACCCCGGCGCCGGACGCTGCGTTGGCGACCCCAGCTCACCCAACGCGAGCGTTCGGAAGATTCCGGCCGATGCGAGCGTCCCCGTCGGCTGCACGCTCAACGTTCCCGACCCGGTACCGAACGAATTCGGCGAGTGCCTCGTCGACGTCGCCTGCGAGTGCACCGACGGGCTCGTCGACGCGGGGGCCGACGCCGCGCCGACGCCGTGGGTCTGTAAAAGCTAGTCGCCTGGCGAACGCCGAGTGGCTATTTGCGCTATTTGGCAATCACGGAATCACGTGAACGCGGTAGGTCTCCCAGCCAACGCCTCCGCGGTCGTCGCGGAGGACTGCCCATAATGTGATGTCGCCCGGCACGCTGGGCGCAGTGAAGACGTTGTCGCTCGACGCGACGGCCCCCTCCGCCTCGCTGCGCCCGGTGCTCGGCTCGGCGAAGGCGCCGGCGGTGGCAAGCCACGCGACGGCGATGGACTCGCGACGGCTCACGAGGGCACGGCTCGCGGTGTCGAAGGCGACGTACTGCTCAGAGCCCGTGCAGACGCCAATGCCGGCGCACGGCGCCCATGCCGCGCGAAGAGTCATCGTGGCCCCGGCCTGCACCGTGAGCCCTTCGGCACCTGCCGCGGAGAGCGGCGGGAGAGCGTCGTCGTGCCCCGCCGCGACACGCACGAACGACGCAACCGACGGGTTCGTATTACGAACATACGACGTTTCGAACTGCGCCCGCTGCTCCTGCGTCGCGCCCGAGAGGCTGCACGCGATGCGCACTCCGAAGACCGTATAGGTATCGCCCGTGGCGAGATGCGCGCGCACGCGGAGGGGTTGGTAGAAGCCGCCGCTTTGATCGGGGTCGACGGGGCGCCCCGCAGGCTCGCCCGGCTTGGGATCGGGGCGCTCGGGGCCGAAGTTGCGGCATGCGTCCTTCGGCATCGTCCCCGATGCGGCGACGCCCACGCCGAGCGCTATCAAAATATCCGACGACGGCGCGAGGCAGCGCGGGCTCACCGGGCCAAGCTCGGCGAGGGGCTTTCGATCGACGCAAAGCGCCCAATCGAGCGGTGCGTCGGTGAGCGCGCCGGATCCGTCGGCGTAAAGGGCGGTGAGCGAAACCGCCTGCCCCGGTGCGGCCTCCGCCGGCTCGGAACGGAGGGCCAAAAGGCGCGGCTCGGTGACCTGCGGCGCACTCTCGACGAGATCCGGTTTGCACGCCGCGAGGATGCATAACGAGAGAGCGACGAGGCGGCTCACAGCGACCATTTCAACCCCGCGACGGGCAAAATCGGCAATCCGGTAATGAACCCTTTTTGGCGATAGTCGGAGCTATAGACCACTTCTTCGGGATTCTTGCGATTGGTCACGTTCTGCACTTCGAGATACGCCTCGAGCTCGCTGCGGCCAATTTTCCAACGCTTCGTGAAGCGGACGTCGCCCTGCACGAAGGCGGGAATCCGCGACGTGTTCTCCTCGCCGAAAATCGGCTGGTAGGCGTCACGGCGACCGTCGTAGTACGCACCGAGAACAGGCGTGCGCGGGAAGCCCGTGGCGAAGCGAATGCGCGCGCCAACCTCGAAGCCCCGGCCCAGATCATAGGACGCGAGGGCGGTGAGAACGTGGGTCTGATCGTAGTCGAAGGCGCGGTACCGGCCTTCGGGGACGTCTTGGCGCTCGCTGCGGACGATGCTGTAGCTCACCCACCCGAAGAAGCCTGCGCCAAGCTCTTTACGAAGTAGAAATTGCGCTCCAAACGCGCGCCCCTGGCCCATTCCAACGAGCGCCTCGGCGAGAAGCGGCGAGCTCAATGTGCTCCGCACGGCGAGCCCCGACGACTCGGTGCGAAACGCCGTCGTCTCGATGGAGAAGCTTGGTGTGAGTCGAAACGCAGCGCCGACCAGCGCCTGCGACGCCCGCGCGGCGGTCAGCGATGGATTGCCAAATACCGCGGAGAGGTCTTCGGGCAGGGGCGACCGGTGGTAGAAGCCGTAGGCGGCGCGGAGCGAGATCTGCGCCGTCGCCGCGAAGCGAATCGCAAGGCGCGGATCGACGGCCGCGTCTTGGGCGAAGCGCCCGATGCTCGGGGTGTCCCCGTCGAGAGGCGTGCGGCGGCTCACGCTCGAGACCTGTGGGTCGAAGCGGAGGCCGGGGAGAATGTGGAGGCGCTCCTTGAAGAGCGCGATGTCGGCCTCGGCGTAGGGGGCGAGGCCGATTTGCGTCACCTTCCAGTCATCGACGTTGATTTGGTCCGTAGGCGGCTGGCCGAATACCCGAATATCGCCTTCACGCGCCGGCGCGCTCACGGAGCCGCTTCGCCGCAGCGTCGCCTGCGAGACCTCGGCATCGAGCCCCACCGTAATGCCTAATTGGTCGGCGAGGCGGCCGCGGTAGATCGCGCGTAGCCCGTAGAGCGTCGTGGTGATGCTCTGGTTCGTCGGGACGACGCCGAAGCGGCTCTCGAGGGTCGACGCATCGGCGCCCACGTAAGGGACGACGGAGACCGTCGCGCCGTCGTCGAGCTGCTTCTCGTAGCGAGCGTAAACACGCTGAAAATGAAGGGCGCGCGTCTCGGTCTTCCGTTCGGCGAGGTTCGCGGCAGCGACGGACCGCGAGGTGCGGTCGCCCGAGAGGAGCCCGCCGAATTCGACGCTCTCGCGGGGGCCGATTTGGTACGCCGCGCGGGCTTGCCCGTCGTAGTAGTGCGGTATCGGAAAGTAGTCTTCGACGTCTTTCGACGCGGCGGCTTTGAGGATCCCGTCCAAATGGCTGCGGCGGCCCGATATGCCAACACGGAGCTTGTCGGTAATGGGCGCGCGGGCCGAGACGGCGGCGTCGAGCAGATCGACCGCGACGCTGCCGTGGTACGTGTCGGTCTCGAGGGCGCGCGTCTGCACCGTGACGAGGCCGCCGAGGCCGCGCCCGTACGCCGCGCCGTAGCCGCCCGGGGCGAGCTCGACGGACTTCACGAGGTCGGAGTGCACCACCGAGCGGAGGCCGCCGTCGTGGTAAAGGCGCGGAACGCGAACGCCGTCGATGTAGACGCGCGTGTCTTCCGGGGCGGCGCCCCAAACGACCAGCGCGCCCGAGCCGACGGCGCCACGGGCGACGCCCGGGAGGTTCTCGACGACCTTGAGAACGTCGCCCTGGGTGCCGGGGATGCGCTTCGCTTCGTCGGCCGAAACCTCGGTTGAAACGACCTTTTTTTCCAGGGGCGGTGGCGTCACGACGATCTCGAGATCGTCGTCGTCTCCGGCTTCGACGACAGGCCCCTTGGGCGTCACGTCGTAGGTTGCATCGAGCTCCTTCGCCGCCTCGAAGGTCTCCGACGTCTGCTGCGCCGTCAGGGTGTCGCCGGAGATCGTCACGGCGTGCTTGCCCGGCGGAACGTCGTCGAGCGTGAACCGGCCGTCGTCGCCCGTAATCGCAGAGCCCCCATCGGCGACGTCGATGTGCACCCCCGCGATGGGCCTCTTGGTCGCGCGCTCCCGAACGACGCCCGAGAAGATCGCCGTCGTCTTCTGCTCGACGCGAAGGACGAACTCGTACCGATAGGCGATTTTGACGGGCGCGGGCTTTCCGTCGATTTCGGCGGGTTCGAATACGAACTTCCGCGCCGCCTCGACGGCGGCCTGATCGAACGCCGGCCCGGCCGATTCGGCGACGGCGACCTCGTCGACGTGCCCTGCCGCCGAAATGGCGATTTGGAGAACCACCGACGCCGCGCGCCCGGCGGCACGTTCGGAGTCGGGATAGGGCGCTTCGACGAATTGGGCGAGCTTCGGCGCGCGCGTCAGCTTGGGCGCGGGCGTGCCGGCTGCTTTCGCGCCGCCGGGCGGTGCAGAAGGCTGCGCGCTCGCCGCCTGAGGAGCCAGCACGGACGTCGCTGCAAGCAGGGGCGCGAGATACCTAAAGGCGATTCGGCGCATTACGAGGGGGAAAAGAGAATACCGATGACGAAGGTGGCAGAGACGGGCTTGCCGCAGCGGGTTGCAGCTTCGAAGCGTGCGCCTTTCGCAGCTTCGAGGGCCGCCTCGTCGAGGCCGTGGCCGAGACCTTGGAGAACGCGAACGTTCGAGATGTTCCCCTCCGCATCGACCGTTATTTCGACGCGGACCTTGCCGGCGATCCCGGCTTCGCGGGCGCTGTCGGGGTAGGCCGGCTGGGGGACGGAGACCGCCTTTGGCTTCTTCGCCTTTTCGTCGCATGCGTCGTCGGGGGACGGCGCGGGGCCAAGCGCTTTTGGCGCGGCGATCGTCTTTGCGGGCTTCGCGTCGTGCGCAGCCTCGGGGTGCGCCGCCGCGACGGCCAGCCCCGACGAACCGCCGCTCATCGACAGACCGAAATCGGGCAGCGCGCCGAGCCCCGCCGCAGCGGGCGCGGGGGCCGGATTGGCCGCGGGCGCTTCGGCGGGAGGCGCTTTGGCGACGGTCCGCGGCTTTTGCACCACACTTTTTTCGGGAGGCCGCGGAGTCGGAGCATCGACAACGGCCTTCTCGGCGGGCTTTGGCTTCTTAGCCTCGGTGATTGAGATTGCGACGGGGCGATGGTCCTCCGCGCGATGCAGCGAGCCGACCCCGACGGCGAGGCCGACGTGGAGCGCGATGCTCGCGGTGTAGAGGAGAGTTGCCTTCGCCACGGACTGCCTACTTCGAGCGCTCTACGTTGATGGCGAACTTCACGACGCCTTCAATTTTCGCGAGATCGATCACGTGCATCACGACGCCGTGGGAGACGTCCTGATCGGCGCTCACGACGAGGCTCACATCGGCGTTCGCGCCAACGGCCTCTTTGATCTTCGCGACGAGCTGCCCTTCGTCGACCGGGGCGTCGTTGAAGAGCGTCTGGTGGTCTTTCGTGAGCGTGACGGCCGCGACAGACGGAGCCGCGTCGTCGGACGTCGCCGTCTTCGGCAATTCGACTTTAATGCTCTGCGAGACGATGTACGTCGCCGAGACCATCATGATGACGAGGAGTACGAGAACGACGTCGACCATTGGCGTGACGTTGATTCCGACGATGCCTGCGCGGCCGCCGCCGCGTGCTTGGATCGACGCCATGACTATTCCCCCGCCACGTCGGCCGCGCCGAGGGAGCCTTCGTCGTGGGTCGCCGTCACTTCGTCCGAAGCGACGTCGTCGCGGGGGTCGTCGTGCACGATCGCCGCATTTTCAAGGTGCGGATCGAGCGGGAGGCCGCCCTTCTCTTTGGTCGTGATGAAGGCCGTGAGCAGCTTGCTCAGCGCGATCGTGTTCCCCTCGATCTCGCCAATTCGCTTTTGGGCGATGTTGTACGCGGTGACCGCGGGGAGCGCGACGAAGAGGCCGACGCCCGTCGCGACGAGCGCCTCGGCGATCCCGCTCATGACGTTCCCCATCGCGGCTTTGCCCGGACCGCCGCTCAACTGGTGAAAGGCTTCGATGACGCCGAGGACGGTGCCGAAGAGGCCAATGAACGGCGCGTTGTTGCCGAGTGTACCGAGAAGCGTCATCCCTCGTTCGAGGTCGTGGCGCGCGTGACCGAGCTCGCTCTCGACGGCGTCGCTCACGGCCTGCGCGCCGCCCTGGCGGTACGTAAGGGCGGCTGAAAGCACACGCCCTTCAATCGACGGGCTCGCGTCGAGCGCGCGTTGCGCGCGGGGTAAATCGTCGCTGCGAAACGACGCCTGCAGCTCGCGGCGAAGGGCGTCGCTGTCGACGCGGACGCGCCTGAAAAAGAGCACGCGCTCGATCATCGCCGTGAACGAGACGACCGACAGCGCGAGCAAAAAGTAGAGGACCCACGAGCTCCCGAGGAGCGCGACCTTCAGCAAACGATCGACAATCATGGCTAAATCGCCCTTTCTCCGCGAGGCATCGAGAGGTTTACGGAAAGGTAAATTCGGTGACGAAGAGGCCGCGCGTGCGCCCGCCGTCCGCGTCGAGGCTCGTCATAATTCCGTTTCTGCGCGCAGCCTCGACCTGCTCGAGATTCACCCCGTCGGGGCGGAGCTGCGCGCGGCTCAACGTGACCGTGAAGTGCACGGGGGCGTTGCCGCAGGCGTCGAAGAGACGCGCATAGACTTGGTAGCGCCCGGCTTTCGGCGCTTCTTTGAAGACGAGGCTCTCGCGGCGATAGCCGTCGATGGCGCAGCCGACGTTCGAGTCGCGATCGAGCACGCCGGTGCTGGGGCTCGCGAGCTGCGCTCGGTCGATGGTGCCGCCGTCGCCGGTGCCCGCCGTAGTGATGTGTTTCGGGTCGACCGTTTTGCCGTCGGGCGTGACCACGACGAGATCGAGATCGACGTCCGTATCCCAGCCGAGAGAAACGACGTCCGCGGGCGGTGGAAGTGTCGGGTCACAGGCGTTGAGCCCATCGGGGATGGCCGACGAGACACACAGCGGGACGTTCTTCTGCGACCCCGCGTGCCCCTGCGCGTCGATGGCGACGACTCCGATCGGGTGAAGCCCGGGCGCGATGTCTCGGCCGATGTCGGCGAGCCCTTGCCAGGTGAGCTCACCGTTGGCTTGCGGGTCGGGCGCGTCGACAGGGAATACCCAATAGCCGGTCCCCAAATCGAAGAAGCGAACGGCGACCGACACGGCATCGGTGCTCGTGCGCCCGCCAATGCTCTTTCCCGATTGGCCAGGATAGGCAATCCCGTTGAGCGACTCGACGAGCGTCACACTGGGCGGCGCTTCGGGCGCCCCTTCGGCCACAGGCGGCGACCCAGGGAGCGCGCCACGTTTGAACGCGCCGTTCTGAATGCGGAGCGGCTCGGTGAGCGCAGTTGGCGACGAGACGCCGCCGCAGCTCGCCGCGACGAGGGCTGCGAAAGCAGGGACCCCAATGGCCAAAATGCGGCGCGAGAGCATCATAGCTCGACCTGCAGACGGAGGGTGAGCTGGTCGTTCTTCAGATCGGTCGGAACGCCGCGCGTGTCGCGCGCGAGGGCGTCGCGAATGAAGTCGTATTGAAAGAGAAGGCGGCCGCGCCCCGGCAGAACGAAACCGACGACGGGCGAGAGCGTCTTAATCGACTGGTTCGTCGGAATCAGCTTTCCGCCGCGCTTGTCGAGGAAGTCCGAATTGGGGTCGTAGGCGTCGAAACGGAAGCCGGCGAGCCCCCACGGCGTAATCTCTTGAACGACGCCGAGCGAGTACCCCAGCTCCCGCACGTCGATCCCCGTCGTCACCGGATCGGCGACGAAGAGGCTGCGGTCCATATTGCTCGCGACGGTGACCTCACCGTAAAAGCGCGACCAGCCGATGGGCGTCTTGTAGCCGAGCTGCACGTCGGCGCCGACGCCCCAACGATTGAAGTTTTGCGAAGGCGTCGCGGCGATGCCGGGAATGGCCGATACCTCGCCCGAGTCGACGGCGCCGTTCTCGTTGAGATCACGCCAAACAACCCCGTTTTTCCCCGCGTCTTGCCCTTTGTGAAACCCTTTTCCGGTGAGAAACGAGACGCCGCCCGAGACATCCAGCTTCGGGGACGCTTTGATGTCGACGCCCACGCGCCCCATCACGTCCTTCGCCGAGTTGGGGTCGCTCGCGAGGCGGCCAGGACGGTCGTCGATGGGCTCGCCGTTCATGATGCCGACCGCGTACCGAAAGAAGCCGATGCCGCCGGATAGGCGCGCCCCCACGTCGGGCTCGCCGGGGAAGTAGGCAAGAGAGGCCGTCGAGCGCTCCATGAAGACGCGGCGCCGCGACGAGTCGGTGAGCTCGAAGCCGAACGGTATTTCGGTAAGCCCCGCCGTGAGCATGATGAGCGGCGGAAGCCCCTTCGTCTTATTTCGATAAACGAGCGACGCCTCGGCGCGCCGCGCGCCGAAGTAGGGCCCCCGCGTCGTGCTTCCGTCGACTTCGACGGCGACGGCGGCGTATTCCCACGCGCGGTCGACGCGAACGCGCCCACGCCGAACGAGAAATCGGTTCTGATTGAGGGGATTTCCCCCTTGCTGCAGCTGGTCTTCCGACAGCTGGCTCGACTCGTATTGGGCCTGCACATAGCCCGAGACGACGAGGCCGAGAGTATCGAGATACCCCGTCACGTCGGGGCGCGCGGGCTCCGCGGTCGGAGTGAGATCGTTGGCAGTCCCCGCGGGCTTCGAAGCGGGCTCCGGCACTGGACCCGCAACAGGTGCGGGGACGGGAACAGCCGCCGGCGTCGACGTCGGCGGGGCGACGAGCGATGGGGGCGGGGGCGCCACGCTCGGTGCGGCGCTGGGCGCGGCGGGGACTTCGAGATCGTCGTCGTCCGCCGGCGGGGGCGGCGGCTGAGCGCGCGCGAGGGTCGGCACGGCGACCGCGAAGACCGTGGCCGCAATAAGGATGATGCACTTCACTCGCGACTCCGAAGCGAACGAGCGACTCAGGGGACAGGCGGCAAAACGCCGCCGACGTAGAGCGGGAGACGCGTGTTGTCGAAGGGGGCGCACTGCGAGTCGCTGCAGGCGTTGAGCGCTTGATCGAGCTTCGTGACCTCGCAGGCGTAACACCCTTCGGAGCCGACGCATTTGGCGCTCGCTTCGGCGCCGCCGTCGGTCGCGGGCGGCGTGACGCCCGTATCCGCCGTGGGTTGCGCGGTGGGGACGGGGTTGGGCGTGGGCTGCTCGTCGGTGCTCGACGAGCAGGCGACGACGGCGAGGAGCGCCGTCGCCGAGACGAGAAGGCCGACGGGAGCAAGGACGGTACGGCGCATGACTATCGGGCCTCGCAAAAGCCGTAACGGCAGACAGGCGATTTGGCATTACCGGCGCAACCCGCGTCGTCCGTGCAAGCGCTGCAGATGGACGGCGCGGCGCCGGTCGCCACGGACTCGAAGTAGCATCCACAGGGCTTTTCGGCCTTGTAAGGCGTGATTTCGCCGAGGTCGCTCGTGCGCCAGACGTTCATCGCGCACTTAGGGACGTTCCCCGATTTGATCTCTTGCTCGATGGGATTGAGCGTCGCGGGGGGCGCGACGTCGCCGGTGAAGTAGCCAATGAAATTGGCCACGCCCGGATTCGCGATTTTGCCCGCGCTGTCGATCTTCGCAAAGAAGTGGACGGGCGCCCAAAGGTAGTACTGCCCCGAGCGCACGTTTCGTTTGTCGAACGTGGCTTGCGTCGAATCGGGCCAGTACCCGCAGCGCTGCGCCTTGTGCTGGTACGCGAGAATGCGAACCGTCGCGCGGTTCGCGTCGGCGACCTCGCCCGACACGAGCCCGATGGCAGCCTCGGGCTTCGTGGACTGCGCGACCGCGGTAATCGTCCCGCCGTTCGACTTCGTGTCGGTCCCCTTTGTGAACTTCTCGGGGGGGACGCCCGTCGCGAGCGCGATGAAAAGCTGCGCCGCGGAGTTCGGATCGCGCCGGAAGATCTGCGCTTCGTCGACCCAGGGAGCCGCCTGCCCCTGCTGCCCGAAGCCGAATACGAAGTAGGCCGCCTCGCTGCTAATCGAGACCTGGCTCGACGCCTTGGGGACGATGAGCGTGTACGCGTTCACGGGGCCGAGAAAGTCGCCCACGTCGGCCGGGAGCGCCGAGACGCCTGGGCACGAGATTGCCGAATTGCCCATATTGGCGAAATCGATGTCCTGCCCCGTGAGCGGCAGGGTGCACGACTGCTCTTTGCCCGTCGTGTCCCAATAGCTCGCCGTGCCGGTGATCTTCGTCCCCGCAAGGAGCCCGTTGATTCCGAGACAGGCGCCGGGCGCTTGGTAGACGATCGTCTGCGGCGGCGTCGCGGCGGCGAGGGCGCCGGCGAACTTGCCGAGGAGAGGCTTCGTGGCGCTCCCACCCAGGCCGTAAATCGCCGAGGGCAGGTCTTTGCAGTCGGCGGCGCCGGCCGCCTTCGCGCTGCAAAGGAGGGAGATCGTGACGGCCAGGGTGGGCGCGATTCGCCCCACGAGAAGTCTGCGTTGCAAGGGCATCGTCGGGTTGTGTTACCGCCCGTGTACGTCTGCGTCAACAGACTTGCGTCTGTTTTAACATCATACATCCTCTTTAGAAGACATTTTTATGGGCGAAACGAGAGCTTTATTGAAAGACGCGTGTTCGTAAAACAATCCTCAGAAAGACGTGGCGCGGCAGTGCGCGGGACGTACGCGACTGTTGGTAGGCTTCACCCCATGAGCGACGACGCGGCCGAGCGAATCCTTCTCGTCGACGACGAGCCCGACCTTCAGGGTCTGGTCGTCTTCAACCTGCGCGAGGCGGGCTTCGAGATCGAGGCCGTCGGCACTGCGGCGGAGGCGATCGTCACCGCCGAACGGCTTCGCCCGTCCGTCGTGATTCTCGACTTGATGCTCCCCGATCTTCCGGGCACCGAGATCTGCCGCCGTCTGCGGGCCCACCCTGATTTGAGCGACGTTGCGATTCTCATGCTCACGGCGCGGAGTGACGAATACGATCGCGTCTTGGGGTTCGAGGTCGGCGCCGACGACTACGTCGTGAAGCCGTTCAGCGTGCGCGAGCTCATTCTTCGCGTGAAGGGTCTCGCCAAACGCTCCTACGAACGGCGCCTCGCGCGCAGCTCGCGCGACGCCGGGCAGCGCCTCTCCTGGAAGGGTCTCGAGGTCGACAGCGTGCGCCACCGCGCCTATGCCGACGGCGCCGAGCTGACGCTGAGACCCCTTGAATTCAAGCTGATCGAGACGTTCCTCGGCCACCCTTCGCAGGTGTATTCACGGGCGCAGCTTCTCGAGGACGTGTGGGGCGTCACGACCGACATCAACACGCGCACCGTCGACACGCACATCAAGCGCCTTCGTGAAGCGCTGGGCCCCTACGGCGAGGCCGTGGAGACCGTCCACGGCTACGGCTACCGGCTGCGCGACCCCCGCGCGTGAGAGCGAGCGCGCGATGACGCTCACTTTTCGCACCAAGCTTCTCGCCAGCAACATCGCACTGGTCGCGGGCGTCGTCCTCGTCGTCCTATTGCAGATTAGCCAGTCCGTTGGCGCGGACATGCGGCGCGAGCTCGATCACAGGCTCGAGGAGCAGGCCCGCGGGGCTGCGCAGTGGGTCGGCGAGGGTCGCCATCCAGGGCGGCTCGCCACGCGCCTCGCCGTCGTCGTGCACGCGGACGTGAGCATCTTCGATCGCGAAGGCGCTCTCGTAGGCTCGTCGGATCAGGGCGCGCCCCCGAGCTCGAGCACGGCGCCCGCGGCAGGTCACGCCGGCGACGAGCCCGAGCTCGTGGCCGCACGAACAGGCATCGCGGGGCACGCGTCGCGGCAGCGCGCGCCCGGCGGCGAGGAGATGCACTACGTCGCCGTCCCCGCACAAGACGGCCTCATCGTTCGCCTCGCGGTGCCTCTCTCGGACATCAACGCGACGCTGCGGGATCTCCACGAGCGCCTCGCGGGCGCCTTCGCCGTTGCCGTTCTCGCGGCCGTCGCCTTCGGTTTCTTCGCCGCCCGCGTCGCCGCGCGGCCTCTTCGCGCGATGACCGACTCGGCGACGCGGCTCGCGGCCGGTCAGTACGATATCCAAGTAGCGTCGACGTCGCCCGACGAGTTCGGAATGCTCTCGCGGTCCCTCGGAACCCTCGCGACGCAGCTCAAAGCGAAGATCTCGGACCTCACGACGGAGCGCGATAGGCTCTCGGCGATTTTGTCGGGAATGGTCGAAGGGGTTTTGGTTCTCGACGGGAGTGGCAACGTTCTTCTTGCCAATCCGGCGGCGGCGACGATTCTCGGCGCCGAGGGCGCGCTCGAGGGGCGCGACGTCGCGAGCACGGTGCACGACGCGAAGCTCCGGGCGGTGCTCGAAAAGACGTTGGCCTCCCGTGAGATCCACGAAGGCGAAATCGAGACTCCCGGCGACGGTGGGCAGACGATTGCCGTCTACGTACGACCTCTCGCCGTCGACGTGGGCGGCGTCGTCACGGTCCTTCGCGACATGACGCGCATTCGGCGCCTCTTGGCGCAGCGGCGCGATTTCGTGGCCGACGTTTCGCACGAATTCCGAACGCCCGTAACGGCCATTCAGGGGTACGCCGAAACGCTTCTGCGTGGCGCGACGGACACGACGACGGCGCGGCAGTTTCTCGAGATCATCCACCGCCACGCGCTCCGTCTCGGCGGCCTCGTCGAGAGCCTTCTCGAGCTGTCGGAGCTCGAGGTGCGCCCGCCCGAAGAGGCCATTCGCGAAACGGTCGATGTGCAGCTCATTGCCAAGAACGTCGCGGAGACGCTTACCAAACGGGCCCTCGCCGAAGGGGTCACGTTGGAGCTCGACGTCGCCGATGACGCGATAGCGGTGGGTGATCCGTCCGGCCTCGAGGAGGTTATCGAGAACCTCGTCGACAACGCGATGAAGTACGGAAAAGCGCGCGGCACCGTGCGCGTGACGGGCGGGCGGCATGGGGCACGCGTGGTGCTCGCTATCGCGGATGACGGCGCGGGGATCGACCCGAAGCACCTGCCCCACCTGTTCGAGCGCTTTTACCGCGTCGATCCCAGCCGATCCCGCGAGCGCGGCGGCGCCGGTCTTGGCCTCGCCATCGTGAAGCAGATCGTTGAAGGGATGGCCGGCTCCGTCGAGGTCGCGAGCATCGTCGGCACGGGGACCACCTTCACGGTGAGCCTGCCGACGCGAGCGGCGTAATCGTGGTCTCGACGGCGCGCGCAGTCTTCAAAATGTAACAATTTAGTTCTAGCGTTCTCCTTGGGTGCGCGGAGCTGCGCCCCCGAGGAGGATGCCGCCGTGGTTCATCGATTTCAGTTTGGGCTCGTTTTCGTGGGCTTCTGCGCACTGACCGCGGTCCCCGCGTGCAAGTCGAAGACGGAGAGCGCGCCGCCTGCTCCGAGCGCACCGGCCGCACCGGTCGCATCGGCGACTGCGGCCGAAGCCCCGTCGGCTGCTCCGCCCGCCGCGCCCGCGGCGAGCGCCAGCGGGAAGATGGCCCACTGCCCGAGCACGGTCGACGGCGCGAAGACTGACATCAAAGACACCAAGACCGGCGTCGAAATTACGGTCACGGGGAAGGACGCCGCCGAGATTCGCGCGCGCGCGAAGTTCCTCTCGCAGAGCGTTCGCAACGCGACCGCCGACGTTCAGCACAACGGAAGCGGCGAAGGCGGCGGCGCGTTCGGGCGTTGCCCCGTGGTGTTGCGGCGCACCACCGTCGAAGAGTCCGAGGTCGAAGGCGGCGCGAAGATCGTCGTGAGCCCGAAGGATGCGAACGAGGCCGACTGGCTTCGCCGCGAGACGCGCGCACGCTACGCCGAGCTCTCGAAGCCGGGCGCGAGCGATGCGGGTCAGAAGCACATGGCCAACTGCCCGAGCGCCGTAAAGGGCGCAAAAACAGCTCTTAAAGACGTAAAGGACACCGTGGAAGTGACGGTGACGGCGCCCGATGCCAGCGGCACGTCCGACATCCGCGAGCGCGCGAAGCGGCTCGTCGCCTCGTCGAAGGTCGAAGCGAAGCACGTCGTGACGGTCGCCCACACCGGCACCGGCTCCGGCGGCGGCGAGCTCGGTCGCTGCCCCGTCGTTCTCCTCGATACGGTGGTTACGGCCAAGGACGTCCCCGGCGGCTCTCTCCTTACGGTGAAGCCCGAGACCGCTCCCAGCGCCGACAAGCTCGCCAAGCTGAAGAAGGAAATCACGGACCGCAGCGCGGCATTCTGAGGCGACGCTCCGTGGCTATCTCACATGGGCGCTGGTGCGCGCGGTGACCGGGTCGGATCGCCCTTACCCTGGTAAGCGAAGCGACACTGCCGATGTCGTCCGAGGTCGAGTTCGCGGGGGAAGCCACACTTGTGACAGCGATTTGACACTGACTGCGGCGGCGGGGACAAATGTTTCCGCGCCGCAGCGGAAGGCGTAGGGCGACGAACTTTCCACGTTGGACGCATTTAGGG
Source organism: Myxococcales bacterium (assembly GCA_025354825.1). Taxonomy (GTDB): domain Bacteria; phylum Myxococcota_A; class Polyangia; order Polyangiales; family Polyangiaceae; genus JANXMC01. The sequence goes on along the minus strand of JANXMC010000304.1, from coordinate 5,139 downwards.
GCCGGCACATGCCGTGCAGTTGCCCCTTCTGCGATGAACGAAGCGGCCAACAGCACGAAGCACCTGGTGATGAGCGCGTGTCTCGTCGCGCTCGCGACGGCAGGTACGCCGGGGTGCAGCAAGAAGGCGCCCCAGGTCGCCGCCCCGGTCGCCGCGGCCGCGCCCAGCGCCGCCCCGAACGGCGCGACGCCGGCCGTCGCCGTCGAGCACGGCAAGCGTAAGCAGCGCGCCATCGACCCGCCCGTCTACGTCGACGGAACGCCGGTCGCCATCATGCGGTTCGCCGAGCTTCCGCCGGGGATGACCCAATACGCGAAGACGGCGGGCAGCGAAAAAATCTTCTTCCGCCTCGCGGACTACGTCGCGGCGCTCGGCGTCTCCCTCGACAAGGTCAAGGCCATTCACGTCGGCGGCAAACAGCGCATGTGGACCCGCGTGACCGGCGACGAGCTGCGCGCAAACACGAGCGAGCTTCTCTTCCATTTCACGAAGGGCAACGGCGGCAAGCCGTCGTCGGACTGGGATACGAGCAAGCTCTCCCACTCCGTTCGCGTCGACTACTTTACGAGCCTCGCAATCTTCACATCGAAGGACGAGCCCGCACTCGACCTCGTTCGAAGTTGCTACCTCCAGCAGGACGGCGAGTGCTCGGACAAGGTTCCGTACGTAGAGGCCGACATGGCCAAGGGCACGCGCATTTACGTCGACGGACGACTCTCGAACATCGTCAAGCGTCGCCTCGTCAAAGACGATTCAATCTTAGAGGGCAAGGGCACTCCTTCTCCTCACTATTCGCTCGCCCGGTATCTCGACTCGGTCGGTGTTGATACGAAAACGGCGAAGGCCGTCGAGTTCATCGCCGACGACGACAGGTTCGTCGGCAGGGCCAGTCAATCGCAGTGGAAATCGAATGAGCCGGCGGTCTTTTTCACTCTCCCGCCGCACGCGCACGGGAAGGTAATGGCCAATCTGCCGGCGTCGCTTCTTGCAAAAGACTCGACTCCGGAGACCCAGGTTGGGACGGTTGAAGCGATTCTCGTTTATCGCAATATCGCCCCGCCGAAAGCCCGTTATCTGGTCACGTTCGACGAATCGTCCGTAAAGGACGAAAACGGAAACGTCACGATTGGTTCTGGAACCGGCTACGGCGAAACCGCCGAAGATTAGCGATTACCCATTCGGGTATTTCAAATTGTACACAAATGCCAAGTAGGCATTTTTTGGAGGATTTCATGATCGGACGCAACAAGTACGCTCGGTTTTCGGCTGGCATTCTGGCGAGCCTCGGCCTCTGCATCATCGGTGGCGAGGCGAGCGCGCAGCAAGCGGCGACCACCAGCCCCGAAGCGGCGGCGAACATCACCGTCAAGAGCATGACGACCCAAGTCTACAAGGCGGTCGATCAGCCCAAGTTGCCGCAACGCCGTGAAGGCGCGGGCGCCCAGAACGGCTCGGGCGTCGTCACCAGCATCGGCGGCAAGCAGCAGATCTTCTCGGTCTTCACCGAGTCGCGCGCCAAGCCGAACACGAATCGCCAAGACCGTCAGGGCGCGTTTCTCGTGTCCGCCCTCGCAGCCGACGGTTCTCTCGCAACGGTCGTCCCCGTGACGCCGTTCGCGCGCCGCATTGGCAACAACCAAGAACGTAACTTCATGAAGCCGCAGATCAACGCGGTGGGCAAGCTTGCCAATGGCGACACGGCCAACGTCGTCACGCTGATCTCGACGGAGCAGAACGGCGACAACGCGAACCTCGGCGACCTCACGGGCCTCTCCGCGCAGGACGTTATCAACCAGAGCAACGGCAACCCGCAGGTCATCGCGCTTGTGCAGGACCCGGCCACGGGCAAGCTCAAGAAGGAATACAACATCATCACCCTTCTGCTGAAGTCGATCGGCCAGAACAACGATCAGCAGCAGTGGGGCACGCCGGAGATCGCAGAGGGTCCGGACGGCCTCGTCGGTGTCTCGTTTCAGCGCAACAACCAGACGTGCTGGTTCGGCGTGATGCAGGTGAACGCCGACGGGACGATCGACGCGAAGTCGCTCATCAAGAACGAGAACCAGTGCCAGCACGGTAAGCCGACGGCGAACTTCATTCCGGGAACGGCCGTCGGAAGCGCCGGGACCTGGGAGACCACGCACGTGGAAGGCGACCAGCAGCCCACGGAGATCGGCATTCGCACCGACCTCATCGCGTACGACGGCACGAAGGGCCCGCAGGCTCTGAAGAAGGCGGCGAGCCGCCTCATCGCGAAGAGCGTCATCGTCGACAAGAACGACATGCGTAAGAACCAGTACGCCGCGCAGCCGTCGGCCGCCGTGTACATGGGAGCGACGGGCCCGATCATCGCGGTCACCTACGCGATGGCGAACCCCGCCAAGGCAAACAAGACCAACGGCCACGCGGGCGCCTCGAACATCACCAACGTCGTGACCCTCGACGCGAAGCTCGCCGAGCTCGATCACAAAGACTCGGGCACGGTCATCCTCGGCGGCGCACGCCACGCACGCGCCATGGCGCTCTCCTTCGGCGAGGTCTCGGACACCGTGACGACGGGCAACCCGGCCATCGGTATCATGGCCGGCTCATCGTACGGCACGGGCGCCGCAGGCTTGAACGTGCTCACGCTCGACCGCACCACCGGGAAGATCGCGGCGGCAACGCGCGACAAGGTGTTCACGATCGCGAACAACTCGGACATCGCAGGCCTCCCGACGCAGGGCTCCACGAATGCCCAGGACCAATCCTGCGGCTTCCTCACGATGGTGAAGGGGAGCCTCCTCAACACCAGCAGCAAGTACCCCGAGGTGAAGACGTTCTCCGTCACCCTCGTGAACGGTCCCGACAACCCCCTGACGAGCACGCGTGACAGCATGTACCTCTCGCTCGTCCCGCAGACGTGGGCCGCGGGCGTGAAGGTCAACCCGGGCGGCGCGACGACGCCGGACCAGGTCCCCTCGGGCCCGACCCCGACGACCACGACGGCGCCGGCATCCACGCCGACGCCGGTCGACCCGAGCAACGGTGACACCACGATCGGCAGCGGCGGCGGCGAGTCCGACCCTGTCTCCTCGGGCGGCTCGAAGGGGACGACGCGCACGTCGGCCGAGAGCGGCGGCTGCAGCGTGAGCGCGAACGGAACGGGCAACTCGAACAACGACGTCGGCGGAATCGCGCTTCTCGGCCTCGGCCTCGCGCTCGTCGCCGCCCGTCGCAACGGCTCGAAGAAGGAGGCCTGATCATGGCTCGGTTCAACTGGCTTGCAGTCGCGGCGGTTGCGTTCGCTGGCGTCGCGGCGGCCTGCTCGGACGGAACCGGCACGCTCTCCGGGCCCGGCAACAACGGCGGCTCGGGCAGCACCGCGGGCAACGACCCGGGGACGTCGGCCGACCCCGGCACCTCCACGGACCCGGGCACCACGACGACGACGACGCCCGGCAGCGATGCCGGCACGGCGGTGCCGGATCCGACGCTCCCCGCTCCTCCGGCCGCGGGCCCGGGTTCGACGACGGCCACGGCTCACGCCTACTTCGTCGCGAACGTTTACCCCAAGATCACCGCGTGTGGCGCATGCCACAACTCGGGTGCCAACGGCGCGCCAAAGATGCTCGGCGCAACGGCGGACGAGTCCTACGTAGGGCTCGACACGCGCGGGCTCATCGTCCCCAACAGCCTCTTCCTCACGAAGGGTGTTCACTTCAACGGCGCGGCGCCGGCGCTCTCCTCGGAGGCGCTGACCGCGGCGACGGCGTGGCTCGCGATGGAAGTGAAGGATCGCGCGGGCACGCCCGCCGCGGCGAGCGTCTTCTCGAAGATCGGCGGCTGCTTCACGCAGACCGACTACGAGGCCGTTCGCACGGCGATCGACGCGGTTCGCACCACGCGACGGACCGGTGAGAACCCGAACACGTGCACCGGCTGCAACAACACGCCGTGCCGCGACTGCCACGCGCAGAGCGAATACGGATTCCTCGCCAATAACCAAGTACTGCAGCCTTCTGCGACGTACTTCTCCCAGTGGGCTATGAACGAAGACTTCGCGAAGACCTTTATCGGCACCAACGGCACGACGCTCGTTCCGTCGCCGAAGCTCCCGGCGAAGGCCGCGGCCGTCGCCACGGGCAAAGCGTACTCGCACCCGATGTTCACCCTTCCGGCGACCGTCACGACGGCGCTCACCACGTTCGCGAACAACGCGATTACCAAGTACAACGCGAAGACCTGCGGTCAGTGAGCTCGTAGCTTCACGAGTCCCGCGAGATGAGAGCGCGCGTGTCCCACTTTGGGGTGCGCGCGCTCTCTTGGTTGTGGTCCGCGAGGCGAAGCCTTCCACTACGGCGACGGCTTAAACGCAGCCGCACGTTCCGCATAAAGCGCGAGGCCGTGCGCGCGCGCTTCCGATTCGATCTTCGCGCGTGCCTCGTCATCGGCAGCCGTCCATTCGGCGCGGCCAACTGTACCGAGAAGGCGCATTCGAGCGTTCAGATTGAGAGATAGAAAGCCAGTTGCTCCCGACCGTTCGACCGCCCACTTCAGGCGCACCCGGGCATCGGGCCGGTGGCCCAATGCATCCAACGCGGCTCCAGAGTAGACGGCAGTGCGAAGACGCGACGTCTCCGTCTCCAGGTGATCGCACGCAACGTCGGACGCTCGCACCGCTTCGAGCGCGTCGCCCGACTTGCCTTCAAGCGCAAGCGACAGCGCGAGAACGCCCAAGCCTTCGCACACAAAGTTCGGCGCCGCGCGGGCGCGCCCGAGCGCAATACCCCTTTCGGCGAGTCCTGCGTTCGGAGCCCCTTCTTCGATGTCGAGCGCGGCGATCTCGAGCTGCGCGCTGGCGATGAACTCGTCGGCCTTCTCCGCCTCATACCCCTTCAAAACCCCGTCGAGCGTCGCGTGGGCGCCCGCGAAATCGCGGCGTAGCGTCTGCGACGTGGCTCGCACGATGCCGAGATTGCCGTCCGCGCTGCTATTTGCCAACTCGGTGTAGAGCGCTCGCGATTCGTGTTCGAGCGCTTCGGCGCGCGCGACGTTACCACGCTCGTTCTCGGCGTATCCGAGGTGCATCGTTAGGTACGCGAAGTTGCTCCGATCGCCGGCTGCCTTCGCCAATGGTCGGCCTTCCTCGATCGCCGC
>JANXMC010000297.1 GCA_025354825.1 Myxococcales bacterium | reverse complement strand
CGGCTTCACGCGCACCGATTGGCGCCCGCACGACCAGCTCTGCACCACGTGCGAGCCGGCGACGATCGACGCGACGATCCTCGCCTCGCAGATCGACGTCCACGGTCGCGTCATCGCCTATCTCCTGCGCGGCCACACCGCCACCAGCGGCGCATCCCAAGCCGTCCTCGACGACATCACCATCGCCGAACGCCACCTCGTGGGCAGCGCGACGCATCACCTCCTCGAAACCGGCCTCGCCTACTTCCTCGCCTACACCTCCATCCCAAAGGCGCACGCGCTCCTCCTCCGCGAACGCGCCGCCGCCGCGCGCGCACGTCGTCGAGGCGTCTGGTCGGTCGACGCGACCAACAGCGGCTTCACGCTGCACGACCTCTCCTCGATCGGTCCCCGCGGTGAGCAGATCTTCCCGAAACTGTTCCGTCGCTGCGTCGATTACCTCGAAGCCGGTCACACCAAGCACGAAGCGAGCTTTCGCACGTGGCTGCGCGGGCATTCGTCGGAAGGCATCGACAACCTCGACGACGACGTGCACGCCGCTCCCGGTGCCGCGCCGCTGATCGTCATGTCGGCAACGCCCGCAACGCAGACGATGCCGACGACGTCCGTGCGCCTCAGCGACCTCGTGCGCGAGCACGGCCGCCGCATCTCGCTCACCGTCGACCCGCTCGATTTGGTTTTCCAGGAGAAGTGACATGACCCACGTTCAATCGATGCCGCGAAAACGCGTGGCCGGCAGAGCTTTGTCTGCTGTCGTTCCTCCCACCGCCGACTACGCCAAGATCGCTGCCTCTCGTTTCGGTGTGACCACGTTCCGCCCGGGCCAGCGCGAGCTCATCGAAGCCGTGCTTGCCGGTCACGACGCGCTCGGCGTGTTGCCCACCGGCGGAGGAAAATCCCTCTGCTACGAGCTCCCCGCGCTCCTCCTGCCCGGCGCCACCGTCGTCGTCTCGCCACTGATCGCCTTGATGGAGGACCAGTGCGCCCACCTCACCCGCGCACGCGTCGATGCCGCGCGACTCGACTCCACGCGCACCTGTCGCGAAGAGCACGTGCTCGAGGCGGAGATCCGCCACGGCGAGCATCCGCTCATCTACGTGACGCCAGAGCGCCTCAGCACGCCTGAGTGTCGCGCGATGCTCCGGGCGCGCGGCGTCTCGCTCCTCGTCGTCGACGAGGCGCACTGCATCGCGCAGTGGGGCCATCACTTTCGGCCGGCATTTCTCCGTATCGCGGAAGCAGCGGAAGCGCTCGGCCGTCCGCCGATCCTCGCTCTCACCGCGACCGCGCGAAGCGACACGGCGCGCGAGATCGTCGAACAGCTCGGTCTGCGCAATCCGACGATCGTCCGTCGATCGATCGCCCGGCCCAATCTCAGCTTCGACGTCGTCCGCACCGTCAACGAGGACGCCAAGCGCGAGGTCCTTCGATCGATCCTCGCGCGGCGCGAGCCCGGCATCATCTACAGCGCGACGATCGCGAAGACGGAGGAGCTCCACGCCAGCCTCCTCGCCGAGGGTTACGCCGTCGGCCGCTACCACGGTCAACTCAAGCAGCGCGAACGCGTCGACCAACAGCGCCGATTCATGTCGGGCGAGACTCCGGTGATCGTCGCCACCAAGGCCTTCGGGCTCGGCGTCGACAATCCCAACGTGCGTTTCGTCGTGCACCACGAGGTGCCAGATTCGATTGAGAGCTATTACCAAGAGGCCGGTCGCGCTGGACGCGACGGTGCACCCGCAAGAGCGACGCTGCTCTTTCGGCTGGAAGACAAGCGCACCCAGAGCTTCTTCCTCGGAGGCCGCTATCCCAAGCGCGCCGAGGTATCGCGTCTCCTCAGCACGCTCGCGCTCGTCCCGCAGGGAGTCGATCTCGTCGATCTCGCACGTGAGACGAAGACTCCCGAGCGTCGCACCGTGGTCGCCATTGCCGACCTGCAGCGCGACGGCGTCGTCCAGCGACACGACGGCGGGCGCGTGCAACTGCGATCACCGAAATTCGACCGTGCGGAAGCACAGCGTCTGAGTGAGTCATACGACCCGCGCACGGTCATCGACCACACGCGGCTCGAGGCGATGATGCATTACGGGACGAGCACCGGCTGTCGCGACGCCACTCTGCGCGCGTACTTCGACGAGCCGACGAAGGAGGTCTGCGGGCGCTGCGATGCCTGCGACGCGCAAGCGCGCGCGTGACGACGAGACTCAAGACCATCAGAGACACGAAAAGAAGGAATGGATATCAAGATGACCGACAAGAAACACAGCAGTCACGCAACCAAGCACGCCCCCGCCAAGCACGCGAAGACCGATTGGGCGGTGCTCGCCGCGGCACTTCCGACCGACGAGTTCAAGCTCACGGTGCCGATCGCGGTCGTCCTCGGCGAGGCCATCGACGTGGCGGGCTACTTCGAGACGCACTGGTCGACCACCATCGATCCGGTGACCAAGAAGGAGAAGATGCGCGGCCTCGAAACCGCTGGCGCATCCCGCCTTCCGAAGGGCACCGGCACCGAGCTCGTCGAGCTGATGGGCGAGGTCCAGCACGCGCAGTCGGAGTATCTCCGCACCGTCGATCCGCATTCGCCGAACGCCGACAAGATGGCGCGGGGCCGGTTCATCGTCGACGAGATCACCGCCACCCTGGAGTGGATCTTCAACGACGGCGTCGAGGACGCGAAGGACGCGCAGCTCTCCAGCGTCGAGAGCGCGCACGCCAACGATCCCTTCACCGCCGATGCGATGGCCCTCGCCCTCGAGGACTTCTCCGACTTGGGAAAGGTCCATCGCAAGGAGATCACCGACGTCGGTGGCTTCGACGTCGCGCTCCTCGACGAAGCGCGCAATCTCGCTGCCGAGCTCCGCGCGCTTCCGGCTTCGCCGTTGGCAACGTCGACGGCGTCCAAGGTGGCGCTCGCGACGCGGAATCGGCTCCTGCAGCTTCTGCAGGCGCGCATCGATCTCGTGCGGGCGGCGGCGAGGTTCGTGTACCGGCAGACGCCGGCGGCGGCGAAAGAGGCGCTCAGCTTCTACGAGCACAAGCGCCGCGCGCAGGCGAAGCGAGCGGCGGCGAAGGCCCCGCCGGCGGCCGTTGCGCCGCCCCCGCCGCCGGCTCCGGTCCTGACGGTGAAGGAGGTCGCGCATACGGCGTGATGTCTGGCGTTGACCGGCCGTGGTTCGTATCTCCCCGGGCGGGCCACGGTCGTGACATCGCACAAGATGAAGCCGACCACGCGATGTCAAACTCGTATTGAGCGACGTCAGAGTCATATTTCGATCGGTCGAGCTCGTATCGAGCGATGTCAAAGTCATGTTTTGCGCGGTCAAGCTCATATCGAGCGATGTCAGAGTCATATCGTGCGCGGTCAAGCTCGTGACGGCCTGAAGTTTGCGGCCGGATGCGTACGTCCGAGGAACCCATGACGAACCGACCCTGGTGGACCGCGGAGGCCGCCGCGATTCCACAACCGACCTTTCAGGGCCGTGCGCCGCTCCACGTCATTCTCGATGAAGCCATCGAGGTGGTGGCCTTCGTCACTCGGTACGGCCGCACGGAGACCGACAGCCATGGGAAGCAGCGGGCCGGCCTCGAGCTGGCCGACGCGGCGATGCGCGAGACCCTCGGCGAGGAGATCCGATCTCTCGTCGACGCCGTGCAGGCCACGCACCGCGAGTTTCAGCAGACGCGCGCATCTGCGCACAATTCTCAGCTCCGCGCCCGCGCCCGCGCCCTCGTCACGGGGATTCGGCGGGCCATGCTCTGGCTCTCCGATCGCGACGGCGTGGTCACCGCCGCAGAACGCGCGGCGCTGTCGCCAGCGAGCGACTCCAAGGGCGCCTCGCACGACCACCTGGCGATGCGACTAGCCACTGTGGCCGACCTGGCCGCACCGCATCGCGAGGCGCTGCGGATGCTGGCGAGCTTCGAGGAGTCGATGCTCGACGAGGCGCCGATTGCCGTCGAGGCGCTTCGGCGCATTCCGGCAAGGTCGCGCGCGCCGAGCGAAGCGCGCAAGGAGGCGCGCGATCTGCGCGACCGGCTCCTCACGATACTGGAGACGCGCGTGCGCCGCGTGCGCGCCGCCGCACGGTTCGTGTTTCAGGACCGGCCGGAGATCCTCGACGAGGTCAGAAGTCGATACGCGCGACGCGCACGAGTCCGAGTGAAGAAGTCCAAGGCGTTGGTCGGTGCCACCGAAGAAGAAGGAACGTGAGAACGCGTCGATCCACAGCTGCGCGATCGGGCCCTCACCTCGTCAGGCCGCCGTAGTCCCCATGGCGACTATTCAAGGCGTCCCAATCGTCACGGATGCCCAGTGCTGCGACGGCTCCTCCACGAGCACGATGCCGCCCGGAATGTGGTCGTATGGATGCCACGTCCCGGTAGTTTCCAGGACGGTTCGACCACTCGCATCACGAAAACTCACGCGGCGGCGTTCTTCCGCTCCAGGCACCGGCGCCTCAATCGAGATCAACGGACGTGCACGCAGGCTCCCGTCGCCCGCGACGTGAAGAGGACGGTACGACTTCTTCGACATCGTCCCCTTGCCCGCAGCTGCCTTGTTCACTCCGACGATGCGCTTGAACAGCCCATTGAAGGTATAGTCGGAAATCCACGTCGGCTGGCAATAGCTCATGATGTCAGAGTAGTCCGACGGTTTCACCAGCGTCTTGGCTTCGATGTCCCAACCCCAGACACCGATACCTCCATCGGAATATGGGAAACGCTTGTCGGGCGCGTCGACGGGTCCGCACGGCGCATGCCCACGACCCATCGCGTGGGCAAGCTCTTGCAGCAACGTACTCGCCGCCTCGTCACCATCGTAGTCGACCACCGCGGCGACGCGTTCGGCCACGTCCGTCGGCCCAGTCTGGGGCGCCACGCCGAGCACGCAACCGCCACTACAGAACTTCCCGAAGCTCGCCGCCGGCCTCATCGCGGCGACGTAGTAGAGGTCGTCGGGAGCGCCATCGCCCTGCCGGAGATCGATGAGTCCTTGCAGCAGATCGTCCCATCCCGTGCCGTCCGCGAGAATCGCCGTCGTCCACGGCATCGGCGCGTGGGCCGTGACTTCGACTTTGGCGGTGGGGTACATGCGATAGAGCGCGCTTCGATATCGCTCGAGTTGATCGGCGGTGACGTTCCCGAGCCGACCTGACGCGTCGGTGTCGTACTTGATCGGCACGATCTGCACGCGCACGGTCTCGGCACCGCCCACCACGCCAAGGTCGTCTGCGCCATCAGCTGGATAGCGAAGCGTTCCGGTGAATGGCGCAGCGTCTCCGTCGGCAGCATGAATCGTAACGAAGTACGACGTGCCCACCGCGAACTCCACAGCGCTGAGATCGTAGACGAACGTCGTCGTCAGCTCGGCGTCGTTCGATGGCTTTCCCATGAACTTCTTGTCCGAGTGAGAGGCCACCTCGACGCCACCGACGAGAAGATGCAACTCGGCGACGAGTTGGTGACTGCGCCAAGCGGGCTGCGGGGTCAGGTAGACGCGAAGGAGTCCAGGTCGGCCAGCGACGACGGGCGCATTCGGAGTGGCGGGCCTGGCGCCATCCTTGACGACATCTGCCTTGGTGCCTTGGAAGACCGCGATGCCCGACACCGCCTGCAGGTCGCTCAAGTTCGGCGCCGGGAGGGGCGAGACGTCGCCAGGCGCATCGCCGCCAGAGTCGGCAGCAGGGCCAGCCTCGACCAGAGCTTGGCTCGCACTGCCACCGCAGCCAACCAATGCCGTGATCGTCGTGATTGCCGACACCAACCAAGAGCTACCCATCGTGCGGCGCATCGTTCCTCCGGTCTTCGTTTCGTCGAATCCGCGAAGAGCGTTAGCGCGCTACTTCGTCTTCGTCACCGAAAATGCCTGAGCGTCTGACCGAAGTGAAATGGACAGTCGCCTACGGACAACCATCATCGCTGTGACCCAATCGGATACTTGCGGTGTGCTCTATGACTACTCGCATATCGCTGTGACCCGATCGAGCTAGTGACAAAATGTCCGCGGTCGCCTTCGAGACCCATTCGGTCACAGCACGAATGCGCGACGAAATCAGCAGGTGTTCGGCTCACTTCGGCTTCTTGTCATCCTTCATCGCGCCGCAGCTGTGACCGGGACCGCCACCGCAGCCGGCTTCGACGGCAGAGCCAGATGGCCGCGCGCTGGTGCTGGCACTGCTGACGGGCACCTCGAAGGTTCCGAGGCTGGGCGCTTTCGCAGGCTTCTCGCCGGTGCATGCAGCGAGCGGAATACCGAATGCAGCAGCGGCCGCGACGAGTAAGGTGGAGCGGAGGTTCTTGGATTGCATTGACGTTTCCTTCGTGGACATGGGAGAGGATGGAGCAAGATCCCGACCATTCGACGGCGCGACAGTTCGGCTCACTCGGAGAACCATGCGATCCCAACGGCTCTTCCCCTCCATCGTCTGCTTACTCGGCCCATTGCTAGCTGCCTGTGCGAGCGGTGAACCGCCTCCTCGTCATGCCGGTGGGCCGGCTGACCCTTCTGCCGACGAAGGGCCGGCGGCGATCTCGCCCTTCGCGTCCGCAGCGCCAGTGCCGGCCGCGGCGAGCAGTAGCTCGGCGATGCCGATGCATCACGAAGGCATGGATATGCCATGAGGAGGGCGTCGCAATTAGCCATCGCGCTCGTCGTCCTCGCGCTCACTGGCTGCGCGTCCACGTCGCCGCGGCCGGCGTTCGACGAGGCAGCTGCCAGCGGCGAAGCGCGCACCGGTCGAAAGGTCTATTGGAACCAAGGCACCAAAGAGGATCTCGAGGTCGAAAAGCAGGTTCAGGCGATTCTCCAGAAGCAGCTCTCGGTCGAAGGCGCTGTGCAGGTCGCGCTCGTCTCGAACCCCGATCTTCAAGGTACGTACGAGCAGCTCGGCATCGCGCAGGCTGATCTGGTCCAAGCCGGGCTCTTGCCCAATCCGACTGTCGGTCTCGGCTTTCTCATCCCGCGAAACAGCGCCGAAGCGCTCACCGAACGCGAGGTCAGCATCACCGAAGATTTCCTCGCGATCTTCATGATCCCGGCGAAGAAGCGCATCGCCGCGGCCGATCTCGAAGCGGCCAAGCTGCGGGTCGCCGACGCGATCGTCCGCGTCGCGTGCGAGGTGCGCTCCGACTACTACAAGGTCGTCGGCGGCATGCAGGAGCTGGCGATGCGCAAGGTCATGCTCGAAGCGAGCGAAGCCTCGGTCGAGCTCGCGCGCCGGCAGAGCGAGGCCGGCAACATCAGCGACCTCGACCTCGCCAACGAGGAGGCGCTCTACGAACAGATCCGAATCGATGTCGCACAGTCCGAAGGCGAAGTGGGTTTGCTCCGCGAGCGGCTCGTGCGGGCGATGGGGCTCTGGGGGAAGAAGGCCGACATCAAGCTGCCGGGAAAGCTTCCCGATCTCCCGTCCACCGATCCTCCGCTCGAGCACCTCGAATCGACGGCGATCGCGCGACGCTTCGATCTCGCGGCGGCGCGTTACGACATCGCCTCGCTCTCCGAGAGCATCGCGCTGGTGAAGAACTGGCGTTGGATCGGTGGAGTGGCCGTTGGCGTGACTGCGCTCCGGGCCTTCGAAGGACCGACGCTGATCGGTCCGAGCGCGTCGCTCACGCTGCCGCTCTTCGATCAGAAACAGGCGCTCATCGCCCGGCTCGAGGCGCTCCTCCGGCAGGCCGAGGCTCGTGAGACATCACTCGCGATCGACATCCGATCCGACGTCCGCGTCGCGCGCATGCGGCTCGTCCTCGCGCGTGGTTTGGTCGAACGCTACGCCACCGTGCTGGTGCCGATTCGGCAGAAGGTCGTGGCGCTCTCACAGGAGCAATACGACGCGATGCTGATCGGCGTGTATCAAGTGCTGGTCGCCAAGCAGAGCGAGGTGAATGCCTATCGCGCATTGATCTCGGCGGCGTCCGAATACTGGGTCGCGCGCGCCGATTTGGAGCGCGCCGTCGGCGGAGTGTGGATCAAATGAAGGAGAGCTCGATGTCGCTGTCTCGACGCAATCTACTCACCGGCGCGGCACTCCTCGGTGGGACGGCGCTTCTGCGACGGGCGAATGCACAGGAAATTCCGCCGGTTCCTCCGCCGGGCACCCTCCCGCCGAAGGCTGTCGGCTACGTGCCGGTCGTCACGCCCAACGTTCCGACGTTGCCTTGGACGCGTGCGAAGGACGGCGCCAAGGAGTTTCACCTCGTCGCCGAGCCGGTGAAACGCGAGTTCGCCAAAGGCATGATCGTCGACACCTGGGGCTACAACGGCTCGAGCCCCGGACCGACGATCGAAGTCGTCGAAGGCGATCACGTGCGGCTCTTCGTCACCAACAAGCTCCCCGAGCGGACCAGCGTCCATTGGCACGCAGTGCTGCTTCCGAATGGAATGGACGGCGTCGCGGGGCTCAATCAACCGCACATCGAGGTCGGCGAGACGTTCGTCTACGACTTCACGATCCGCGGCCACGGCGTGAAGATGTATCACCCACACTCCGACGAGATGGTGCAGATGGCGATGGGCATGATGGGCTTCTTCTTCATCCATCCGAAGACGGCGCCCAAGGTCGATCGTCACTTCTGCATCTTGCTCCACGAGTGGGCCATCGCGCCGGGCACCTCGAAGCCCAACCCGGCGGTGATGACCGACTTCAACATCTTCAGCTTCAACGGTCGCGTCTGGCCCGGTACCGAGCCGCTCGTCGTGAAAGAAGGCGACCGCGTGCGCATCTCGCTCGGCAACCTCAGCATGGACAACCACCCGATCCATCTGCACGGGTATGCCTTCGAGCTGGTCGGCACCGACGGTGGCGAGGTCCCGAAGAGCGCTCGCTGGCCCGAGACGACCGTCGACGTCGTCGTCGGCAGCACGCGCACCGTCGAATTCGTCGCCGACGCACCGGGCGACTGGGCTTTTCATTGCCACAAGTCTCACCACACCATGAACGCGATGGGCCACGACGTGCCCAACATGCTCGGCGTCGATCAGAAAGGCGTCGCCGGCAAAGTGCAGAAGGTCTTGCCGAGTTACATGGCGATGGGCAAGAACGGCATGGGCGGCATGATGGCGATGGGAACGCCGAAGAACACGCTACCGATGATGACCGGCAAAGGGCCATTCGGGGACATCGAGATGGGCGGGATGTTCACGGTGCTGAAAGTGCGTAGTGGGATTGGCAATTACGATGATCCCGGGTGGTACAAGGTTCCCGAGGGGACGCAGGCGAAGAAGGTTGGGGCGGCGAAGAAGTGATGCACGACGTCACAATGCGATTGTCGTTCGGGTGGATCTCGAGGTTCGAATCATGAGCCTGCTCTCCTCGAGGTTGCGACGCGCCGTGCTCGTCGCCCTCGCTACGCCGCTCGCTGCGTGCTCCAGCAATTCAGAGGCGAACCCGCTCGCCACGGGTTCTTCGACCGATAGCGCGCTGGGCGATGGCACGCTCGGACCGCACGACGCCGACGTCTCGATCGATGCGAGCGACGCGAGCGACGTGCACCTCGTCGACACGAGTCCGGCCGATCCGGCCTGCCTGCCGGTTTTCAACTACGACATTTCCGACGACTGCACCTACGTCTATACGTATCCGTGCGGGTTTCCCGACGGCGTGCCGCTCGGGTTCCTCGACTCGCTCGATTGCGTCAACGTCTGTCCGCCGGCCGAGGGTGGGGTCCCCTTCCTCTGCAACACCGGATTGGTGGAGCCCGAAGCCGAGGTCGGCGTGCCCTCCGGCGACGCGCCCGACGCAACCGCCGCAGACACGGGCAGCGAATCGAGCGCCGATTCTGGCACCGATGCAATCTCGTCCGACGTCTCGCCGAGCGATGCTGGCCTGGTTGCGAGGCTCGCATGCACCCACTGCGCGACCGGTCGCCGGCCTCCGGGGCTCGTCCGCGAGCGCGAAAAACAGATGCCTCACGCGCCTGCCGCGGGGGTCCTCTTCGCGCAGGTGGCCGAGCTCGAAGCGGCATCGATCGCCGCGTTCGCCACGCTCGGCCGAGAGCTTCGCACCCATGGGGCACCACGCCGGCTCCTCGACGAGGTCGCTCGTGCGAAGCGCGACGAAGTTCGTCACGCGATGGCGATGGGACGACTCGCGAGGCGTCTCGGCGGCTGCCCGCGAATTCCGCACGTCCGTTCCATCGCCCCGCGCGATCTCGCGACGCTCGCCGTCGACAACGCCGTCGAAGGTTGCGTCCGCGAAACGTTCGGCGCGGCGGTAGCGCTTTTCCAAGCCGAGCGTGCGCGTGAGCCGCGCATGCGCGCCGTGCTCCGGCGGATAGCTGCCGACGAGACGCGTCACGCGGAGGTGTCAGCGCGGATCGCTGGATGGACGCGTCGGCGACTGGGGGCCGAAGCGCATCGACGCATCGACGAGAGCGAACGCGCCGCGATCGCCTCGTTGCGCTCGGAGATCGTCGCGGGAGAGACGCCGGCCGGGCTCCGCGACCTCTCCGGCCTACCTTCGCGTGCCGCTGCGCTCCGTCTCTTCGATGCGCTCTTCGCCGAGACCGCCAACGACAGCCAAGGTAAGCGCGCATGAGACGTCGGTCTTCGAGCCCACTCGCCACGCGCCTCCAGCACGCAGTGATGCTGGCGATGGGAATTCCCGCAATGGCCTGCGGGAGCAACGCCGTCCCCAACCCCGTCGAAATCGGCACCGACGCGACGCTCGGTGACGTCAGCGATGGCAGCAGCGCCGGCGACGCGACCAACGATGGCGACGTCACAGATGCCGCCGACTCGCATGCGCGCGCCGATGCGCCGCCGCTCTGGGACGCGGGCTGCGAACCCGTGCGACGTCCGGCGCTGGGCGACGAGTGCAACGACAGCTACGTCCTGCCCTGCGGCCTTCCGAAAGACTTCCCGGTCGGCATCGTCGAACCGATCGGTTGCCTCGTCATTTGTCCGCCGCCGTGGGCCGGCGTGGTCTTCACGTGCGCGACCGCGCTCATCGACGATCTCGACGCTGCGGCCTTGGACACCGGTGATTTGAGTGACGGCGCTGATGCCGGCGAGGTCGGAGATGCGGTGGCTCTCCCCGAAGGTGGCGCACTCCTCGTCTGCACACACTGCGCGAGTGGTCGAAGGCCGAGCGGTCTCGAAGTGAGCGCGCCGCCGAAGTCATCGTCAGAGGTAGGGCTCCTCTTCGCGCGCGTGGCCGAGCTCGAAGCAGCGTCAATCGATGCGTTCGCGATTCTCAGGCGCGATCTTCGTGCGCACGGTGCGCCGACCTCGCTCGTTCGTCGCGCCGCGCGGGCACGACGTGACGAGGTCCGCCACGCGCGCTCGATGGCTTCTTTGGCGCGTTTGCACGGCGGACGCCCGCGTCTCCCTCGGATCGCGCGTCGCGCCTCCGAACGAAGCTTGTTCGACGTCGCGCGCGAAAACCTGGTCGAAGGGTGCGTCCGCGAGACCTTCGGCGCGGCCGTGGCCGCGTTCCAAGCCGAGCGTGCAGCGTCACCGAAGGTCCGCGCCCATCTCCGCGCGATCGCCGCCGACGAGACGGCTCACGCTGAACTGTCGCACGATCTCGCGCGCTGGCTCGGGCGACGCGTGGGGGCTCGCGCGCAGGTCTATCTGACGCGCCTCGCCGCAGAAAGCGTCTGCGAGCTGCGCGCGGAAATCAGGCGATTGAACGTCGCGCCGTCCACGCTCGCCGCATCCGGGCTACCGACGAAGGACGAATCGCTGCGTATCCTCGACGTGCTCTTCCCGGCGTAAGCTGGGAGATACGTGTACCTTGAAGTCGTCGGACAAACTCGTCAGCGTCTTCGAGCCGCAGACGAGGATCCTTCGACGAGGCAAGGCGGGAAAGCCAACCGAGTTCGGCAGGATGGTGAAGGTGCAAGAGGCGGAAGGCGGGGTCATCACCGACATCAGCGTCGTCGACGGCACCGACCACGGTTTGCTTGTCCCGTCGGTCGAGCGACATCGAGATGTGTTCGGTCGAGTGCCGAGGGTGGTTGCGACCGACCGCGGTTTTTTCAAGAGCGAGAACGTTCGGCGCATCGAGGAAATGGGCGTGAAGTGCGCCGCGGTGCCGAAGCCGGGG
>JANXMC010000292.1 GCA_025354825.1 Myxococcales bacterium | reverse complement strand
CGACGAAGTCGACGTGCTCGAGGCTGCGCTTGACGGGGTGGTACGTAAATTCGCGGATCATCACGAGGATGTCCTTGGCCGTCGCAGCGGTCTCACCCAAGAGGGCGAGCTTGATAACGCTGTTCTGACCCTGCTCGCTCTTGAGGATCCCGAGGACCTCTTTCGGCGAGACAGCGATAGGCGTCGAGGGGAAGCCCTTGCCGTACGCCACCGCCGGAATCTGCCCCCCCGAGCGGAGGCGCTTGGCTGCTGCCTTTCCGTTCGCGATGCGGGCGCTGGCGTTGAGGGCGGGCATGGTCGAGTTCATGACGTTCTCCTGAATCCGGTCTTGCAGAGCGCTGACGAGCTGGCGGGGGCGATCGTCGCCACGCCACCAGATGCGCGCTTCAAATTCTGGGGCGCGAACGCTTAGCAAAGCTTCGACGCCCGCGGTAGGGCTTTCGTACAACGGCGAGCACCGCCGTCGCACTTTGATGAATCATGCGAACAGGGAGCTCACCGAGTCAGAACTGTGAATGCGCTTGATAGCCTCGGCGAGGAGGCGCGCAATACTGATTTGTTTGATCTTCGAGCATCCACGCGCCAATTCGGGCAGCGGCGTCGTGTCCGAAACGATGACCTCGTCGAGGGGCGAGTCGATGATTCGCTGGACGGCGGGCCCTGAGAGCACGCCGTGGGTCGCACAGGCGACGACGCGCTTGGCGCCGTGATCGACGAGGGCGCGGGCCGCGCCGCAAAGCGTTCCGGCCGTGTCGATCATGTCGTCGATGATGATGCAGTCTTTGCCGCGAACGTCGCCGATGAGGTTCATGACCTCGCTGACGTTGGCGTGCTCACGACGCTTGTCGATGATCGCGAGCCCGGCGTTGAGGCGCTTCGAGTAGGCGCGCGTGCGCTCGACGCCGCCCGCGTCGGGCGAGACGCAGACGACAGACGAATCGAAGTTCTTCTTCAGGTAGTCCTCGAGGAAGACCGGCAGCGCGTAGAGGTGGTCGAAGGGAATGTTGAAAAACCCTTGGATTTGTCCTGCGTGGAGGTCGACCGAGACGACGCGGCTGACGCCGGCGGCCTGAATCAAGTCGGCGACGAGCTTCGACGTGATGGGCGTACGGGGGGCGACTTTGCGGTCTTGACGAGCGTAGCCGTAGTAGGGAATGACCGCGGTAATCGAGCCTGCGGACGCGCGGCGCAACGCGTCGCACATGATCAGGAGCTCCATCACGTTGTCGTTCACCGGGCTGCCCGTGGGCTGGATGACGAACGCGTCGACGCCGCGGACGTTCTCCGCGATTTCGACGAACGACTCGCCGTCGCTGAAGCGGGTGATCCGGCACTTCGAGAGCGCGGTATCGAGGTGACCTGCGATCGACTCGGCGAGCTGAGGGTTCGCGTTTCCCGAGAAGAGACACACCTTCTTGAACACGTGGACCTCCGACCCCCGACGCGATTGCGCGAGGATTGCATGCACAACGCGCTTGCGATTCCGCCAAGGAAGCCGCTGGTGGGAGACCGTTCGCCCGAGCGGGCAAACGGCCGACACCATGCGAACGCGAGGCCCCGATGACGCCCCGCGTCTCGCGCTCTGCACGACGATTTCGTCGGCCCAGGCGCGCGGTTACCTAGCTTCTGCGACGCTGAGTGTCAACCGCACGCCGCGGAAGTCACGGCCCGGAGAAACGCGCGTGGTGGTGATGCGGGTCGGTGGCTAGCGCAGCATCGCGCGACACTCGCCGATGGGGCCTTTTTTCCCCTCTTTCGCACAGCTCGCAAAGGCGCGATGGGCGTCGGCGGCTTTGCCCGCTTCTTGGTAGGCGGCGCCGAGGAGAAGCCACGCTTCGCCGTCGGTTGCATCGAGGGCGACGGACCGCTCGCCGGCTTCGATGGCCTTCTTCGTTTGACCGCGCTCGAGGGCGGTCCGCGCGTCCTTTTTCTCGTCGCGCGCGCTCTTTGCCGGCGCCTCGCTTGCCGGCTCGGCGGCGACGCTCACGGCAGGGGCCGCGGAGGCGGCGGAGACAGGTGCGGGTGCCGCTTCGACGGGCTTAGGCGCTTCCGCCACCACCGCTGGGACGGGCTCCAGGGCCGCCTCAGCGGCCGGAGCAGCGGGCTCGACCGTGACGGTCGGCGGCGTGTGCTGCGGCTGCGGCTCGGGGAGCGCGGGCTCGGTCGGCATGGAGGTCATCGCCGATGCAACGTTGACCGGCTCGACGTCGTGGGCGTTGCCGCCCGCGACACGCACGACCGCCGCGAGGACGACGGCGCCGCAGACGCCTACCGCGATTTTCACGTAGCCCGCGAAGCGCTGCCGGCGTGCACGTACGGCGGGCGACATTTTGTGGGCGAAACGCGGGTCGTGGTTTGCGTCGAGACCGAGGTCGTCGGCGTGGAAGTCGAGGTGCGGGATCTTCGGCGCGCGCTCGGAGAAGAACTGCTCGTCGAGATCGACCGCGGGCGGGATGCTCGTCTCGCCGTCGTCGACGGCATCGGAGGCCTTCGCCGCTTCCGAGCTCCCCTTCTTCCCTTTCGACTTCTTGGAGGACGTCGCAGCCGCGACCGTGACCGCCGACGGCGTGGCAGAGGCCGCGGCCGGCGACTGCATGGGCGAGAGCGGCGTGATGAGCGTGTCGCGATCGCCGTCTGCCCGAGCGGCGGTTCGCGCGTTGGCGGGCGGCGGCGTGTCGAGAATGGTCACCGCCGCGGGAGCGGGCGTGGCCTTCGCAACGGGCACCGAGGACGTGCTTACGTCCGGGCTCGACGCCGATCGCGGCCTGCGCGACGCCGGCGTGCTGGCTGCGCCGGAGCGCGGTCCCCCGTTCTTGCGACTCTTCTTGCTCATCGTTCTTCGAGGCTCCGGCGCCCAGCTTGCGCTGTGAATGTCATCATGCATGTCCTCGGGGGCCGATATCCATCTGCGAATCTTGGCGAGACGCGCTGGAGAAGAATACGTGAAGATATGTTTCGTCCGCGGACGGGCTCGTGACGTGTCCGTGCGGGAGAGCAAGAGCCGTGCGACAGCGGCTGTCGGCAAACGTCGAAATCGCTGGCCGCGCGCGAGGGGAAGAGGCGAGCCGGCTTGCGCCGCCACGCGACGGTCGGATCATGCTGGCGCGGCTCGGGACCGATCTCTCGCGCGCGGAGCCCCGACAGCGCGCGAGCCGTGACGGCCAGGCTGACACAGGGCTCGAGGCGCGCCAGCCGCTCACGCGCTTGTCACGCCGGTGACGCCGGTCACACCCGCCGCGCGGGACGCATGACCCGCAGAGTGTAACCGCCGTTCGCCTCGAAGGGCCGACTGTGCAAGAAGCGTCGCGACGATGACGCGTAATGGTCGCACGGCAGCAGACATCTCGCTCCTTACCCTGAGTCGATCGGCGGCCGAAGCCGTGGGGCGCGGGCATCCGTGGGTGTACCGCGAAGGGTTGGTTCGACCGAAGGCCGGACTGGTTGCGGGGGAAGAGGTCCAGCTCGCGACGACCGAGGGCGCGCCCCTTGGGCGTGGGCTCGTCGACCCCGAATCGGCGATTGCGGTTCGCGTCTGGACGGCCGGAATCGAGCCCATCGACCGCGCACTTTTCGCCGCGCGCATCGCCAGCGCGTTCACGCTACGGGCGCGTTTGGTCGCATCGCCCGAGACCAACGCGTACCGCCTGCTCCACGGCGAAGGCGATCGGATGCCCGGGTTCGTCGTCGACAGGTACGACCACGTCGCGGTTCTCAAAGTCGATGGCGCCGCCGCGGCGGCCCGTCGTGCGGAGATCGCGGCGCTCCTTCAAGGCCCCCTCGAGGTGATCGGCGTGAAGACGCTGGTACTCCGCGAGGGCGGCAAAGGGGCGACGCCGTCGACGGAGGTCGCGTTCGGCCCGCCGCCCCCCGCGGTAATCGAGGTCCGCGAGCACGGCGTGCCGTTCGTCGTCGATCTCGCGAAGGGGCAAAAGACCGGCGCGTTCCTCGATCAGCGCGAGAACAGGCGTCGCGTTGGTCGTCTCGCCGCGGGGCGCACGGTCCTGAACCTCTTCTCGTACGCCGGCGGCTTCTCCCTCCACGCGGCCCGCGGAGGCGCGACCCACGTGACGAGCGTCGACATCGCGAGCGCCGCCCATGCGACCGCGCAGGAGAGCTTTCGACGCGCCGGCGTCGATCCGCGCGCCCACGCGTTCGCGTCGGCCGACTGCTTCGCGTTTCTCGCCGAGGCCAAAAAGAAAGGGCGCACGTGGGACTTGGTGGTGAGCGATCCGCCAAGCTTCGCGCCCAGTGAAAAGGCCGTCCCGCGCGCGATCTCGGCATACCGATCGCTTCACCGAGCCTGCGTCGAAGTGCTCGCGCCGGGTGGGCTTTTCTGCGCGGCATCGTGCTCCAGCCACATCGACGCAACGACCTTCGCCGCGACCCTCGACGACGCATCCCTCGGGCGCGCAGATCTCCGGCTGCTCGAGCAGTACGGCCCGCCGGCCGATCATCCCACGCTCCCCGCATGGCCCGAGGGGCGCTATTTGAAGCTCGCGCTCCTCGGCTGAGGGCGCCCTCCTGCCTACGCGCGTTCGAGCTCGTAGAAGACGAGCGGCCCGGCCTTCACGTAAAAGAGGCCGCCGCCGATCTGCGTGAAGTGTTTGTCGAGGCGCGCGCGGTACCAGGCGCCCGTGCGCGGGTGCACGGCGGCGTCGGTCTTCTCGCGGTTGCAAACCTCACGTAAATCGCGCGCCGTGATCGCCTCGAGATAGAGGAACCCGCGCGCCATCGCCGCGATGTTTTCAATGGCCTTCGCGCAGGCCTCGTCGTCCAAGTAGGGGAGCACCCCTTGGCAGACGACGAGGTCGAACTTCTCCCGCGCATGCCACGCCGCGATGTCGCGCTGGACGTGGCCGTACCGCTCGCACGCGTAGGCGCTAACGTCGGTCGACACGTACTTGGTCTTCGGTTTGTGCGCGGCGAACCAGTCGCGCCATAGGCCCGCGCCGGCGCCGACGTCGAGCGCCGTCGCGAGCTCCCCGCCGAACCAGGCGATCATCTCGGTCACACCGCGGGCGAGGCGCGCGACCTCTTTCTTTCCGTGAACGCGCGTGCGCCGCGACTCGTAGTACCGATTGAAATAGGCCTCGTCGAAGGGCGATTCGGGGTCGGGCATCGTGGTTGGCGCGAGAGCTACCAGATTTGGGCAGGCCCGTGCGCGGCGCCGCGTGACCCTCGGCGCCACGCGGAGACGATGCAGCGACGACGTGACGAGCCGGTCGCGCTAGAGTGCGACCGTGAGCGGACACGCGCCCCGAACGCCCTCGAAGACTCCGCCGCTCGGCGTGCCCGCCGTGAGCGCGGGCGCCGTGGTTCCCCAGAGCCCGCCGAGCATGCCGCACATGCCGCCGCCGCCGGCGTCATCCCCTGGTATGCAGTCGATGGCGATGCCCGCGTCGTCGGCCGGAATGTCCGCGATGCCGGTCCCGTCGTCGTCACCGGGGATGGCGGCGCTCCACCTGCCCACGGGCGGTGGGTATCCGCACCCCTACCCTGCCCCGCCGCCCGCGATGAGCGTGCAGTACCCGCAGCCGGGCTCGGTGCTCACGTCGCGCCGTGGGAGCTACACCGTGCAGTCGGTGCTCGGGACCGGCGAGTTCGGCGCGGTTTACGAATGCGTCGGGCCGTTCGATCAAACGTATGCCCTAAAGATGATTCGCCCGGCGCAGCGCGCCTACGCGGACGTCTACGCGGAGTGGGCTCTCGAGACGCAGCGCCTCATGTCGCTACGCCATCCGAACGTCGTCTATATCTACGACGCGTTCGAGCAGAACCACCTGTTCTACGTGGCTCTCGAGCGGTGCGACCACCCGCTCAAGGCGATGCTCGGCACGCCGCTCCAAGAGGGGCTCGTCATCGAGCTCACACGGCAAATCTGCGCGGCAGTGCAGTTTCTTCACGACAACGACGTGGTCCACGACGACCTGCACGGCGGCAACGTGCTCATCACGCAGGCGGCCGATCGGCCCATCGTGAAGATCAGCGACTTCGGCATTAGCCACGAGCTTCGTGGCGCCGCGGCGGTGCGCCCCAACGTCGTGCACCACGCCATCATGGCGCCGGAGATTCTCGCCACCGGCTACACCAGCAAACAGAGCGATCTCTACCAGATAGGCCTTCTCGTTTACTGGATGGTGACAGGCGAATCTGCCCTCCCGCTCGACCTCCCTTACGCCGAGCTCGTTCGCCTGGTGGCCGCGGGCGAGCCACGCCGCCGCGCCGACCTCCTCGGCACGCCCCTCGGCGCGCTCGTCTCGAAGCTTCTGCGTCGCAGCAACGCGTACCGGTTCTCCTCGGCAAAGGAAGTCTGGGCCGAGCTCCGACAGCTTCCCGCCTGGCAGCAGCGGCAGCTCTTTCCGGTCAAGTGACGGGCGCGGCGAGCGCATGTCGGCGGTACGTTCCGCGTCAGCATCCGCCACCCGCGGCCTTCGACGGAGACCCGTAAAAACACGCGTGATTGTGCCCAGCCCATCTTGCGCGACCTCTCGATGAGGGCTATTCCATACGCGCTTCGACGCTACCGGCACTGGACACGACACTCTCTCGACCCGGTCTTGATCGTGTTTCGGGGCGTGCCCTGACATTGCGACCGCCTAGCCCCTTCGAGCTCGCAGGCCAAGGCGACGACACGTGTGGACGCTCGAGGCTCTTCTCGGCGCCCCGGCCCTCCGATCCCGACGGCTCGTTGGATGGCAGGCACCTCGCACCGAAGGGTGTTTCGTAGAGCCAGTTCGAGTTGAGGAATCTGATGAGCACACGCCTCTACGTTGGCAATTTGTCGTTCCAGTCGAATGCTGACTCCGTTCGCGCGGCCTTCCAAGATGCCGGCGAGGTCACGGACGTGCATGTCGTGACGGATCGCGAGACCGGCCGCTCGCGCGGCTTCGCGTTCGTGACGATGGGCTCGGCGACCGAAGCTCAGAAGGCGATTTCGACGCTCAACGGCGCGCTGGTCGACGGTCGTGCGCTCCGCGTCAACGAGGCCGAAGAGCGGCAGCGTGGCGGTGGTGGCGGTGGCGGTGGCGGCTTCGCCAGCGGCGGCTTCGGTGGCGGCGGTGGTGGTGGTTACGGCGGTGGGGGCGACGGTGGCGGTGGTCGCGGCGGGCGCGGCGGCGATCGTCGCGGCGGCGGCGGCGGTGATCGCTGGTAACCGCGGAGACAGAGATCGGCTAATGCCATGAAGCCCGGAAGCGACGTTCAGTTGGCGTCGTTTCTGGGCTTTCTCACTTCGAGACCTCGCGAATGCGAGGGGAGCTCTCCCGTGAATCTGATTGTTGAATCCTACGACGCGCTCGCGTGGCTCATGAAAGCCACGCTCGAAGCGAGGGCACGTTGAGCACCGGCGCGCTCCGTTCCCGAAAAAAGTTCCTCACGGTCGAACCGGAAGCGCGAAAGCAGCTTCTCGAGCAAGGCGCCGTAGCCACCGGCCAGCGGTGGGCCGAGCGGTGGCGCGCCGACTTGCGGCACGAGGGGCGCCCCGCGGCAGGCGGATGGCCGGGCACGATGCCCGAGGCCCGCGCGCACGTCACAGCGTTCTTCTTCGCGGAGCTTACGCGTCTGCGCCTCGTTGCGCTGAGCACCGAAGAGCTCGAGTGGACCTCACGCGCCGCGTACGCGAGCGCGAAGCACGAGTGGCTCGCCCGCGTCGAACGCGAAGAGCCCGACCCGCCGCACTAAGCTTGCGCGCGGCGCGCGCGGCCGCGCCTTTGGCTTCCCGCGAATGCCCCTCGAGGCGGTTATCACGGCTTTCGCCGCGCGCGAAAGCTCAGATGCACGCGCCCCGCGTGGTTGCCGCGCGTGTCGTCGCGGTAGCGCGCGTAGTTGCCCTCCGGCACCTCGAGATGCGGCCGGACGCCGAGCGGCTGCGCGTCTACGTCCGGCGCTACCCGCGGGCGGCAGAACGCGTCCGACCCGACGGCGTGAGGATGCGGCGTTCGGGCGCGGCGTCGTACAGCTCGCAGGGCGCTCTGGCACAGGAGCGCCCGTTTGCTGGAGCCGCCGGCCCGCTCGACCGTTTCAGGGAGCCGGCTGCCTCGCGTAGGCGAGGCGGCGTTGTGGGCGCAGCAGGATTTGAACCTGCGACTTCGTCCGTGTGAAGGACGCACTCTACCACTGAGTTATGCGCCCCAGCGAGAGAGGTGGATAACGTACTCTTCATCGCCTCGCAAGCTTCACGTTCGACGTGCGCGACGTAAGCGTGGCGCGCGGCGCCAGGGGTCAGAGCGACGCGCGGAGGCGCGACCAGAGCTCGTCGCGGCCGTCGCCCGTTACCGAGCTGAAGCCTATCGTCCTCACGCCTGCGGCCTTCTGCAGCGCCGCGAGCGTCGTCTTGCGCTGCGAGAGGGGGAGCTTGTCGAGCTTCGTCGCGACGAGGATCGGCTCGACAGGCTTATTGCGCGTGGTCGATTGGGGCGAGCTGAGAAAGTCGACCAGCTGGCGGTCGTCGTCTTCGAGACCCCGGCGCACATCGACGAGAAGGACCAGTGCGCGGAGCGTCGGCCGCTCGAGCAAATAGCCTTCGAGCATCGGCCCCCACTCGGACTTCTCTTTCTTGGAGACCTTGGCGTAGCCGTAGCCAGGAAGGTCGATGAGCTGCAGCGCGAGGCCGTCGTCCATCTTGATCGAGAAGACGTTGATCTGACGCGTGCACCCCGGCGTGCCGCTGGTGCGCGCGAGGGATTTGCGCTGCATCATCGCGTTGAGAAGGCTCGATTTGCCGACGTTCGAGCGGCCGGCGAAGGCGAGCTCGGCGAGGGCCGGCGCGGGGAGGCCCGTGGCTTTGGTGGCCCCCGCGACGAACTCCGCGTCGATGACGCGATTGAGCGGAGCGCGCGGTTTCTCGGCGCTCGGGGCTGTTTGCACGGACGATTCTCCCATGGGCGACGACGTAGCACGAAGATTGTGCACCTGCCGCTTCGACGCGACGGACGCGGCTAGCGCCTCCGGAGCAGCCGCCGCCGCATGCCGCCCGAGAGGAGCTGGAGCTCCGCGGACCTGAGCCCCCATGCCGCCACGACGAAAAGCAGACCAAAGACGACGATCGACGCGACGCCCGGGAGCGCGCGTGCGACCGCGCTCGCCCCTTCGTTGGGCACGGTGAGGCGCGCGACCGCGGCGCCGCCCGCTGCCCCGACGAGGGACGCGACGAGGGTGCGCGCGACGGAGCCGCTCACGTCGGCCCCTTTCG
The DNA here is from genome assembly GCA_025354825.1 of Myxococcales bacterium. Taxonomy (GTDB): domain Bacteria; phylum Myxococcota_A; class Polyangia; order Polyangiales; family Polyangiaceae; genus JANXMC01. Next base: position 17,739 of record JANXMC010000292.1, on the reverse strand, counting down.
TCTCGAGGGCCGCTCCGAGCTTCGATCGCAGCGCGAAGACCAACAGCGCCATTTGCGCGAAGCTCGATCCGGCGACGGCGACGCTCACGCCGACGTGCCCCATGGGGCCGCGCAAGAGCACGGCGAGGACGATGAAGACCACGAGATCGAGCACGCTGACGACGACGGGCGTGCGTGTGTCGCCGAGGGCGTAGAACACCGGGACGACCTGTCGCACGACGGACACCGTCCAGATGGCGCCGCCTTGCCAGGCGAGGGCCCGTGCCGTCTCGCGCGCGGCCGCCCCATCGAACGCGCCGCGCTGGAACATGAGGACGACGATCGGGTCGGCGAGAAACACGAGGGCGACGCTCGCCGGGATGGCGACGAAGAGCGCGAGCCTCAGGCCGTGGGCGAAAGTCTTCGCGAGCTCGATGCGGTCGCCCTTGGCGGCAAGGGTCGCCAGCGCAGGGAGCGCGGCGGTCGACAGCGCCATCACGAAGAGGCCCTGTGGGAAGTCGCAGATGCGCGAAGCCCACGTGAAGTGGCTCTGCGCGCCGGAGCCGAGCTCCGAAAGGAAGCGGCGGGCGATGATGAGGTCGATGTAGTATACACCGATACCGAAGGTCATCGGCGCGATGCGGCGGAGGACCTCGCGCACGCCCCGGTCTTTGAGATCGAGTATCGGGCGCTGCGCGAAGCCGATGGCACGGAGCGCGGGCCACTGCGCGAGCACTTGAAGCACGCCGCCGAGCATTGCGCCGGCGACCATCGCGTGGGCGGTGTCGACCCCCTGCGCCGCAAGAATGGGCGGCACGGCGAACGCGCAGACGAGGAATGCGACGTTGAGCAGACCGGGCGCGAAGGCGGCGACGGCGAACTTGCGCTTGGCGTTGAGCGCCGCCATCCCGAGGGCGGCGGTGCCCATCAGGAAGATGTAGGGGAACACGAGGCGCGTCTGCAGCACCACGCGTTCGAACTGCTCGGGGCGGTCGCGATAGCCGCCCGCGAAGAGCGCGCAGATGGGGCGCGCGGCGGCGATGCCGACGACGGTGACGACGACGAGGGCCAGGATGGAGATGCCGCGCACGCGCGCGAAAAAGCTCTGCGCGGCTTCGTCGCCCCCTAGCGCGAGGCGCTCCGAGAGCACGGGGACGACGGCGCTCGCGACGGCGCCTTCGCCGAGGAGCTGCCGAAGCGCGTTGGGGATCGTGAACGCGATGAAGAACGCGTCGGTCGCATCCGCCGTGAACATCGCCGCGAGCGCGACGTCGCGACCGAGCCCCAAGACCCGGGACGCGAGCGTGCCGAGCCCCACGACCCCTGCCCTCGCGACCATCTTGCCGCGCTCGACCTCTGCCTCGGAGCGCTCGCTCACTCGCGCATGCTCACGGCGTCACACCCGGAGTAGCTCTTCGTGCTCGTCGGGCGACGCGCCTGCGCGGCACTCATCGCAGTGACAGAGCGCCCGCAGGTAGCGGTACGAATAGATGCCGCTCTCGTGCCCATCGAACCACTTGAACTGCAGCGCGTAGTTGCCAACGGGCTCGAGGGTGTCGATCTCTTGCTGCAGATCGCTCGTCTCGATGAACCGAATGGTGCCCGAGTGCCCTTGGCAGCCCGCGCACGGGCAGTAGCCGCGGAGGATCACGTGGGGGTACTTCCCCTTGTGGCCATCTCCCCATTCGATTTCCGTCTCGCGCGTTCCACGAGGAGACCGCACGGCCACGCACTTGATGCTTCGATCTTGGCTCACGATTTGGCCCTACCCTCGCGCAGATTTTCCGTCGGCGCCAGCGCGAGCGGCACGTTACGACGCCAGGTCGGCGTGGACGGCCATCGCGTCCTCCGCGAGCGCGACCAAGATTTCGACGTCGTCGGTGGAGGCTTCAGGACGTTCGCCATTTTGCAGCGCATAGGCGAGCAGGCGCGCGTCGGAGCCGATGACCCGGCGCGCGCCGCCGCACGCTTGGCAGACGAGGCCGCCACGCACGGTGTCGATCGCGGCGGGCCTTCCGTGGGGGCACGGCTTGCCGCATCGCACGCAGCGTTCGAAGTCGAGGCCGTAACCGGCGTCGGTGAGAAGGCACAACGCCGCGGCGGCGAGCTCTCTTCGCGGTGGCGCGCCTTCGTCGATGGCGTCGAGGAGCGCGACGAGCGTCGTCCAACCTTGGGGCTCGGGCGTGCGCACGGGAAAGAGGTGTCGCGCCCACCGGAGGCATGCGCCGGCGGCTTCGACCCCTTCGAGCGTCGACACGAGACGCCCGCGGACACGCTCGATACGCGCCTCGCGCAACGTGGAGAGGTCGCGACCGCGGTCGTCGATGGCGACGTGCATCGTGTGGAACGGCTCGAGGGCGCCACCAAGGCGGTGCGAGCCGCGACGGCCGCCGCGCACGATGCAGGCGAGCTTGCCGTCGGTTTCCGTCAGGAGGGTGACGACGAGGTCGGTCTCGCCGAGCTCGATGGATCGCAGAAGGAGCGCTTCGGATTCGATCCGTCTCACGCCCTCATCGTAATCACGCAAGCCACGATGTCGCCGCTGCGGAAGGAGAGCTCCGACGGCATGTCGTGGCCGCGCGGCTTGAGGACCATCGAGAGGGCCAGCGTGAAGAGAATCAGGAGGAGGACGAACGCGATGGCGACACCGAAGCGGCGCCCTCGGCCGGCGCCGGCGGCGTGGACGGGCGTTGCGACGGGCATCGGCGTGGAGATGACGACGCGGCGGCTCGCGCCGTAGCGGGCGAGAACCTCGGACGGCCCGGCACCGACGGCGCGTGCATAGGACTTGAGAAAGCCGCGCGTGAAGACCTCGCCGGGGAGCGCGTCGAATTGATCGCCCTCGATCGCTTCGAGCGAGCCGACGGGAATGCGCGTGACGCGGGAGAGCTCCGCGATGCTCATGCGCTTGGTGTCGCGGTGGCGCTTCAAGTAGGTGCCGATCGTTTCCGAGCTCACGAGGTCCTCCGGCTCTTCGCTTCGTGGCGCGCCAACGCCACGAGAGGAAGCGAGCGAATCAATTTTTCACCGTCGTCACCGCCGCCATCCCGGCCCGCGAGACGGGTGAGTGTTCGTTGGGCATCGTCGATAGGCCGCCCACGCTGAGCAGCTGCGAGCACTGCTTGCCCGCCTTGGATTCTGCAGAAAGCTCACGGCACTTTTCGAAGTCGGCGCGAGCGTCGGTGACCTTTCCGAGCTTCATGCGGATGCGCCCGCGAAGCGCCCACGCGTCCTGCATGTTTTGGCAGTCCGGGCTTTCGACGGAGAGCGCCGCGGTGACGCTCTGCTCGGCGAGCGGGAACGCCCCCTTCTTCTCGAAGGCGTAGCCAAGCCGGTAGTGACCGACGCAAAAGCGCGGCTGGGTGATGGAGTTTTTGAGCGACGCGATGCCGCTGTCGAGATCGCCGCTCAGCACCTGCGCCCAACCCAGGTTGCCCCACGCGAGGTGGGTCTCGGTGTATGCCGGATCTTTCGTGAGGGGCGTCAGCACGCTGATCGCCTCGGGGTACTTCTCTTCGAGCGTGAGGACGTTGCCGAGGAGATTGCGTGCGTCGCGGAAGGTCTCGTCGGACTTCAGCGCGAGGCGCGCGTACTTCTCGGCGTCGCCGAGGCGGCAGTCCGGCGATGCGAGATCGCGATCCGTCGCTTGGCAGAAGTACAAGTAGACGCTCGACACGAAGTAGAGCGCCTTCGTGTTCTCGTCGTTCAACTCGGCGGCCTTGATGCCGTGGTCGAGCGCGCCGCGCGGATTGCCTTTGAAGAAAAGGTCGCGCGCCACGTCGTACTCGGCGTCGCTCTGGCGCTCGGGGCTCTTCGCGCCGGGGGCGTTGCTGGAGCCGGGTACGCAGGCCGTCCACGTGGCGGCCGCGGCCAGCACGGTGAGGCTCGATGCCACGTAGCCGCGTGAACGCGACACGCGTTTGGGGGTGGCGCGCGAGCGGGCGCTTGCAGTGGACCTATCGGAGGGCATGGGCGGCGCGTTCGAGCTTTTCCGGGCCTGACGAGAAAAGTGATCGGGCTAGTTGGCCCATCTACGCGTCTCGTCGGGCATTCGGAGTACTCCACAGGTCGAGGAGCCGTCAACGCCCTCGATTGCGAGCGTTGAACGCATGGTCAGTATGGCCGCGGTGACGCGCTTGGCCATGTAGGATGTGGCGTGGTAGCCGACAGAGATGGCCACCACCGCCACGCCGGCACGCTCCGCCACGGTCACGCGCACGACGAAGGAGACGTCGATCGAGGTCACGCTCGACCTCGACGGAAGCGGCAGGGCAGACATCGTCACTCCCGTCCCGTTCCTGAGCCACATGGTCGAGCAAATCGCGCGGCACGGGCTCGTCGACCTTTCCGTGCGCGCGACGGGCGACATCGAGATCGACGCCCATCACACGACGGAGGACCTCGCGTTCGTCCTTGGGCAGGCGGTGGGGCGCGCGCTCGGCGACAAGGCGCAGATCGCCCGCTACGGCTGGGCGACGCTCCCGATGGATGAGGCGCGCGCGACCTGCGCGATCGACCTCTGCGGGCGTCAGTACTTCGTCTGGGAGGTGCCGCTCCCGAAAGCGAAAATCGGTAGCTGGGACGTCGAGCTCGCCGAGGTGTTCTTCGAAGCGTTCGCGCGAGGGGCTGCGTGCAACCTACACGTAACGCTCCACGCGGGGACGAATCTGCATCACATCGTCGAGATCTGTTTTAAGGCGCTCGCGAAGGCGCTCATGGCAGCCGTTAGGATCGAGCCGCGTTCGCTCGGCGTGCCGTCGACGAAAGGTTCGCTCATCGAGTGAGCGACGGCGTGGTCGTCACGGCTCGCAGACGCCGTACCCCTGGACTGCCGCATCGGGGACCTTGCAGGTGGTCGCGAGCGGGCAGCTGTTGGTGCTCGACGCGGGGTTGCAGACTTGGCGATCGAGCACGCCGCAAAGGAGCGCCAGCGTGCACGACGCACGCGCCCCGTTGAAGCAGCAGACTTGGCCGCCTGCGCAGTCGGCGCGGTCGCCGCATTCGACGGTGACGCCCCCACACGCGCCGCCTTTGGCGACGCACGCGGGGACGCCGTTCGTCACGCAGCACGACTGCGTCGCCTGAGGGCACGATGTTGCGCCGCACGGGAGCTGCACGCCAACGGACGGCGACGAGCTGTCGATGGGGTCGGGCGGCGTCGTTGGACCGGTGTCGTCGGGCAACGTGGCGTCGAGAACGCCGGCGTCGGGGATGGGCGGAAGGGTCGCGTCGGGGACCGTTGCGTCGATGGTCGTTGCGTCGGGGGTGCCGCCCGTGTCGGGCGTCGTCGCCGAGTCGCGGGCGTCGCGCGCATCGGAAGCGTCGGCGGCGTCGGCGGCGTCGCGATCGGCGCGGGCGTCGACCGCTCGCGCGTCGGCGGCGTCGGGAGACGTCGTCGCGTCGTTCTGCGTGTCGCCGTCGCCGAGGTTCACCGTACCGTCGCCGACGCGGCCGTCGGCGGGCGACGAGTCCGCCGCGGGGACGTGCCCATCGAGCCCCCCGCCGTCGGCGCCGCCCCCTTCGCCCGGGTCGTCTGCGCTGCCGTCCGTGTCGAGCCCACAACCGCACGCAAGGGCCACGGCGGCGAGCACGCTCACCGCGGCAATTCCACGCATCATTCTTCGAGTATACGCGGGATCGGACAAAACGCTTCGGGCGGCCAGGAGGGTTACTCCGGGGCCGCCCGATTCGTTTCTTCGTCGTCTTCGTTCGGCCCTTGAGGGAGAGCCGTCCGACCCAATGAGCCCACTGAATCAGTATCTGTGCGAAGGAGGGGACTTGAACCCCTACGCCAGTTACGGCGCTAGCACCTCAAGCTAGTGCGTCTGCCAATTCCGCCACCTTCGCGAGGTGTTTTCCGTGTCGAGGGCGCGGACTTTATGCACCACGAAGAAACTGTCAAGCATCGTCATCGCGAGACGGTTTCACGGCGAGCGCTGCGACGACTTCACCGACCTCGAAAGGCTTACGAACCCAGCGGACGTGCTCGGGAGAAATGGCTTCGGGCAGGCCGCCGACGCTGCCCGTAATTAAAACGATCGTCGCGTCGGGCGAATGCGCGGCGAGCGATGCGAGGGCGCCTGCGACGTCGTCGACGATGGGCGAGAGATCGAACAGCGCGGCGTCGTGGGGCGGGCTCGAGCCGGGGGCGAGGACGCGCGCGAGCTCGGCGCTCGTGCGTGCGACGGTCACGTCCGCGCCTCGGGCGCCGAGGGCGGTCTCGAGGAGGTCGATGACGTCGGTGTCGTCTTCGACGAGAAGCACCCGTTTGCCTTCGAGAGGGCGGACGCGCGCGAGGGAGGGCGGCGGAGGCGGGATACGGGCGTCGCTGCGGGGCCAGGTGAGGCGAAAGCGTGCGCCGCGAGCTGCGGACGGCAAGAGGGCGCCGGACGCGCCCATGACGCCCGTGCCGCTCGCCGGCGCGCCGGCCGTGCGCGGCGTAAGCGACGGCACCAGCTCGAGATCGCCGCCGACGGCGCGCGCGACCGCACGCGCATGGCGAAGGCCAACCCCTGCCCCGCCCTTGCGTGTCGAGTCCCCCTCGAAGACGGCCACGGCGCGTGCAGGCGCGACACCCGGCCCTTCGTCGACGACCTCGATGACGACCGTCGTGTCGCTCGCTTGGAGATCGACCCAGACCGTGGAGTGCGAGGGCGCGTGGGCGAGGGCGTTGAGCAGTAAGTTCGTGAGCACGTGGGAGACGTCCGACGCGCCGCGCACTTTGACGAAGGCGGCCATGCGGAGGCGCGCGAGCTTGATGGTGCCGTGGGCGGCTTCGACACGTAGGGACGCGAGGAGGTCGTCGACGACCGCGTCGACCTCGGCCTCTCCCGCGTCGGGCGGGGCGGCGCCGATGGCGCGGCGAGCGAGGTCGCGCGCCATGCGGGCGCGCCTGTCGATCACGTCGAGCGCGTACTCGATCGTCTCTTGGGGGGCGCCTTCGGTGCGCGCTTCTGCGACCCATCCGAGAAGCACGGTCAGCGCGTTCGAGACATCGTGCAGAGCGCCGCTGACGGACAGCTCGGCGTCTTCTTCGCCCACGGGCGGATCTTTCAACGGGCGAGGCACCGGCAGACGCTACGACAACTCGAGCGCGGGATCACGCGGAAGACCACGGCGTTGCGCGTCGTAAGCCCATTGCTCCTCTCGCCCACATCCGGCGCGTGGGGCGCGCGCCACGCAGCGGCGACTACTCGTCAGCGTCGACAACCGTCGCACCGTCGCCGTCCCGCGACGACAGGACCTCAAGGGCGCGCTTGGCGGCTTCGAGGGTGATGTCGCGCGCCTCGACGATCATCGTCGCCACGCGTTCGACCATCGACTTCGTCGCGCCGGCTGCAACGGCGACAGACCGCGCGTGGAGCGCCATATGACCGCGCTGAATGCCGTCGGTCGCGAGCGCGCGGACGGCGGCGAGGTTCGACGCGAGGCCAACGGCGGCGGCCAAGGTCGCCAGCGTGCCGGCGCCGGGGCTGCCGAGGAGGCGGAGCGCGAGACGCGCGGCGGGGTGCACGCGCAAGGTGCCGCCCACGGTGCCGAGAGCGAGCGGGAGCTCGATGCGACCGACGAGCGTGTCGCCGTCCCGGCGCCAAATGGCGAGGGGCGAATACTGCCCGCTGCGCGCGGCGAAGGCGTGGGCTCCCGCCTCGACGGCGCGCCAGTCGTTCCCCGTGGCGATGACGACGGCGTCGACGCCGTTCATGATCCCTTTGTTGTGCGTCGCCGCGCGGTACGGATCGAGCTCGGCGAACCGCGATGCGTTGACGATGCCGTCGATGACGTGATCGCCGTCCATGTCGTCCGTCGCGAGCGCGCTCGCGGGCACGCGGCAGGTGACGCGCACGCAGCGCTTGTCGCAAAGGTTCGAGAGTATCCGGAGGCCGACCTTTCCTTCTGCGAGCGCGGCCAAGCGATCGGCCACGGCTTCGGCGATGGAGTTCACGAGGTTCGCGCCCATCGCATCGCGGCAGTCGACGATGACGTGAACGACGATCATCCGATCGTCCGCGGTGCCGAGGGTGCGGACTTCGACGTCCCGCGCGCCCCCTTCGCGGGCCACGAGACCGGGGACGGCGCGGTCCGCGAGCGCGAGAATCTCGGCCTTGTGCGCGAGGATCGCAGCCGTCGCCTTGGGCGCGTCGTCGACCTCCGTCAGCTGGATTTGGCTAATCATCAGCGGCGCGTCGACCTCGGCTTCGAAGCCGCCACCGGCGCGCACCATCTTCGCGGCGTTCGATGCGGCGGCGACGACGCTCGGCTCTTCGACGACCATCGGGACGACGAAATCGTGGGCGTTCACGCGTACGTTGAGCGCGACACCGAACGGCAGCGCGTAGGTGCCGAGCACGTTCTCGACGAACTTGTCGGCAGTCTCGGCGTCGAGACCACCCGCGTCGAAGGCGCGCTCCATCTCGAGGATCTCGGTGCCCGTCGCGTCGCTCACGAGCGCGCGGCGTTCTTGCACGGTGACCTTGTAGAAGCCGGGCAAACGGGAGGTCCTAGCCATGGTGAGCTCTCTCGATCGAAGGGCCGTGCGCGTCTGCGCCTGGCGATTGCGGTGACTGTGTTGCGAGTGAAGGGGCGCGCGAAAAGGCGGGCGCCTCGCTTTCGAGAACGCGCAGACCGCCCTCGTCGATTCGCAAATCGAGGAAGGTCATGCCGAGCGCCGAAGCACGCGCGTGAAACGCGGGCGACGGGTCTGCATGCGCGAGAAGCACGCCGACGTCGCCGCCACCTGCGCCCGAGGGGACGAAGACGCCGCCATCGGCATCGGCGAGGAGCGCGAGCTCGGCGAACGCTACGGGGACGATAGGGGCGTCCGCGGCGGCGCCAAGGGCTGTGAGGGCGTCGCGGAACGTTCGGGCGTGGGCGAGAAAGGCGTCGAGCTCGCCGTCATCGACGGCGGCGGCGGCGCCGTGGGACGCCGAGACGAGGCGCGCGAAGATCGCGCGATGGGCCGCCGCGTCGCGCGTGGCGAAGGCGTCGACGCGGGCGCGCAGGTCGCTCGTGCGGGCACTCGCGCCGCTGAAGAATGCGGAGACGACGAGGCCGCGCGGCAGCGTGACCGCGCGCATGCGTGCCCCTTCCGAGTCGCGCTCGTAGCGGAGAACGCCGCCGTGAACGCACGATGCGACGTCGACGCCGCTGCCGCCGCCTTGGGCTTTCGCGTGGGCCTCGAGGGCGTCGTCGAAGATGCGTCGGCGCACGGCGGCGGCGGCGAGCGATGCGCCCGCCGAAGCGGCGCGGGTGCCGAGGGCCGCGACGAGCACCGCGGCGCTGGATCCGAGGCCGAGCTTCGTCGTGCCGTCGAAAAGGCGGTGCGCCTCGACCCGAGGCGCCGGATGATCGCCAAAGGCCGCGCGCACTTCGCGCGACGGCGCGGCGTCGACGTGGGCATCGTCGGCCGTGACGAGGCGGTCGACCGCCATGACGATCGCGGGCGCCCCTTCGAGGACCGCGTAGGCTCCCGTGAGGAGCAACTTGCCCGGAGCGACGACCTTCATGGCTCGCTTACGTCGCGCTCGCTGCCGCGGTTGCGTTCGCGCCGTCGACGATGTGCGCGCCGTCACCGGGGCGGGCGTCGAGCACGCGCAGAACGCCCTGCACGGCGGCGAGGTGGGCGGTCGCGCGCGGAACGTCGCCGGTCTTCACGAGAACTTTGACGTGGGGCCCCGCGTCCATCGTCGCGTAGGCCGCGACGCCTTGCCCGCGCAGCTCGCGGACGGCGGCGAGCGCGTCGATCGTCGCGCCGCGCAGGTAGAGGACGCCGGCGGCCATCGCCGACGCGTGCATCGCGAAGGTGCTCGCCTCGGTGAGCTCGCCGAGGGCGTCGAAGTCCTTCGCGACCAGTGCCGCCTTAAGGCGTGCGGCGATTTGCGGCGCTTCGGCGAGCCACGTCGCGTAGTAAGGGCTGCGCTCGGCCGTGGCACGCATCCCGGCGGTCGAGGCGACGCTCTTCTTCCCTTCGCTCGTCACGCAGACGAGAACAGCGAGATCGAGGTGGTCGGCACGGGCCACGACGCGGGCGGCGAGGCTGTCGTCGGCAGTGGGCGCGACGGGACCTGCATCGAGCTCGACGAAGCCGCCGAAGACGCTGCGTGCGGCGCTCGCCGAGCTTCGGCGCGCGAGGTCGCTCACCTTGTCGGCGGGCCAATCGAGGCCGGCCGCACGCGACGCCGCAAGGGCGAGCGCCGCGAAGCCCGACGCGCTCGACGCGAGGCCGCTCGCCGTGGGGAAATCGTTCGCGCTCGTCACTTCGGCGAAGAGCGCGAAGCTCGCCGCAGCGCGCACGCGGTCGAGCATCGCCGTCATGCGTGCGAGGACGGCGTCGTCTGCCACGGCGCCGTCGAGCATCATTCGATCGCCTGTGAGCCCCTCGCGAAATGCGACCGTGGTCTGCGTCGAGAGCCCGCGGAGCGTCACCGACACGCTCGGAACGGCCGGAAAATTGCCGTCGCCGACCCGCTTGCCCCAGTACTTGGCGAACGCGATGTTGGGGTGAGCGATGGCGGTCGCCGTGCGCGTGCCTGTCACGGCGCCGCCTCGCTCTCGGCCATCGACGCGCCCTTCGGCTCGGGCATCGCGACCTTCGTGGCGAAGCCGTCGTAGCCTGCCGCGCGCCACGCCGAGAGCACCGCTTCGGTCGCAGCTTGCGTCGTCACGAGCGCGACGACGCACCCGCCGCCGCCAGCCCCCGTCAGCTTCGCGCCTACCGCCCCGGCGCCGCGCGCGAGGGTGCACATGCGGTCGATTTCGCCCGTCGACACGCCGATCGAATCGAGGAGCGCCTGGTTGCGATCCATGAGCTTGCCGAGGGCGTATCGGTCGCCCGTTTCGAGCGCGACGCGGGCGCTCCTCGTGAGCGCGCGAATCTCGTCGAAGACGTCGTCGACGCGTGCCGGGCTCTGCGCGCGGAGCTTCGCGACCGCTTCGACCATGGCCTTCGTGCTCGATGCGATGCCGGTGTGCCCGATGCAAAGCGTGATGCCGCCTCGCACGCGCACGGCCTCGATGCCCTGACCTTTTTCGAAAAGCACGCAGCCGCCGCTCGCGGCGACCGCCGCGTCGACGCCCGACGGATTGCCGTGGAAGACGCGCTCCCACGCCATGGCGCGCTCGGCCGCTTCCGCGTCGCCGATGCTCGGATCAAGCGCGCGAGCGACGGCGACGCCGAGGGCCGCAGAGCAGCCGAGTCCGCCGCCCGGGGGCAAATCGGCCTGGGCGTCGACACGCACGGCGCCGATGGGGGCGCGACCCGCGGCGATTTGGCGCTCACGCGTGGCGTTGAGCACGGACGTGAAGGCGCGGGCGAGATCGAGATCGCGATTCCCCTCGACGACTTCGATCCCCCATCCGCAGACGTAAAGAATGCTCGCGGCGGCGCCGACGGGCAGCGCCGTGGCACGCGCTTGGGCGCCGCGATCGATCCCGAGCGCGACGGCCGGGATGCCGAAGACGACCGCGTGCTCGCCGAGGAGAATCACCTTCCCGCAGGCGCGACCAAGCGATGTTTCGGCATAGGAGACCGCCGAAGCGTGGCTCTTCGACGGCGATCGATCGTTCATGCGTAAGGAATTGCTCATGGTGATCCCGAAGTCGCCCCCCGGACGTCTCTCGCTCTAGTCTCGCTTCACCGCTCGCGATCGCCGAGGGCGTGCACGGCGCCGACGAGAAGCGCTTTGCCCCGCGGGAGAAGCGGCGCGCCTTCGAGCGCATCGAGGGCGCTGCGGAGGAGCATCGCGACGCGCGCTTCGACGCGTGCCTTTGCGCCGCTCGCGGCCATGTGCGCGACCACGGCGTCGACGTCGGCCTGAGGTGCATCGCGAACGCCGAGGGCGCGCGGGAAGAGCGCGGCTGCCGTCGCGTCGCCATCGAGCTCGGCGACCAACGCCGTTCGCTTCCCTTGGCGGATGTCGTTCCCCGCGGGCTTGCCGGTCGCGGCCGGGTCGCCGAAGGTTCCGAGGAGGTCGTCGCGAAGCTGAAAGGCGACGCCCAGAGGCCCCGCGAATCTGCCGAGGGTCTCGCGCTGTGCGGCCGTCGCGCCGGCGAGGATCGCCCCCATCGCCAGTGGGCCACGCACCGTGTAGCTGCCGGTCTTCAGCTCGTGCATCCGCTCGACGGACGCGGAGTCTTGCGCGCCTGCATGCACATCGAGGAGCTGACCGAAGACCACGTCTTCCTGAATACGCGCGAACTCGATGGCTGCGTCCCGAACGCGCTCCGCTGGCAGCGGCGTGCGGAGGAGCGTCTCGAGGGCCATTGCGGCGGCGTGATCTCCCGCGAGGATCGCCGAGGCGTCGCCCATGGCGCGCGAGCCGAACGACTCGGCGAGCATCATGTGAACGGTGGGACCGCCCCGACGAATCGTGTCTTCGTCCATCCAGTCGTCGTGGATCAGCAGGTACGTCTGGAGAAGCTCGAGGGCCACGCCCGCCAGTACGACGGCCCGGGTGCCTCCGTCGCCACCACACGCGTCGTACGCCGCCGAAAGAAGCGCCGGGCGAAACCGTTTTCCGCCACGCACGGACAGCGAGCGCACGGCGTCGATGACGACCTCGAGGACCGCACCGTGACGACGCGCGGCGTCGATGCGCACGCCGATGACATGCTGCAGCTCGTGGTCGACGGCCGCCTTCACCTCCGAAAGGTGCGCCGCGAAGCTCAAATCGCGCATCGCTTGGGCAGGCGAACCGGCAGCTTTTGCATCGGACGAGCGTCCTCTACCAGATTCTGGGAGGGTGGCACCGCGCGCGGTGCCGGCGGGCCCAGGGGCCGGGGCGAAGGGGACCACGGTAGCTCCCGGAGCGTAGGGGCCGACCTCGTGCATGTCAACGTCACCCATGGGCAGTTTCCTCAAGGTTTCCGGGCATTTTCAATTTTCTTTGAAACACGTAAGATTTCGCCAGGATGCAGCTGCGGGCGCCGGTGAGGGATCCCCTGGAGACCCGAGTGGCCACCCGCCTGAAGGGAACCTGGAGGCGTGCCTCGGGCATCTTCATGGGTGTGGCGAACGGTTTGGACGCTTCGCGCACGGTTTTGGACGTACAGGAGAACGAATATGAGCGGTTCAATCGGTCAGCGTAAGGCGGACCACATCACGCTTTGCGCGACTGGCGACGTCGGCTTTCGGGACGCGACGACGCTGCTCGAGCACGTAAGGCTTGTCCACGATGCGCTGCCCGATCTCGCCTACGACGATCTCGACCTGTCGTGTGCTCTCTTCGGCAAGCGACTCGCGGCGCCCATCGTGATCGCTGCGATGACGGGCGGAACGGACGAAGCCGCACGCATCAACCGCGAGCTCGCGCAGATCGCCGAAGAGCGCGGCTACGGCTTCGGCCTCGGGAGCCAGCGGGCGATGCATGTGCGAAAGGGCTCTGCGTCGACGTACAAGGTTCGCGACGTCGCGCCGACGACCGTGGTGCTCGGCAACTTGGGAATGGTGCAGGCGCGCGCGATGACGACGAGCGAGATTGGTGATCTCGTCGCGAGCGTCGGAGCCAATGCACTCTGCATCCACTTGAATCCGGCGATGGAGCTCGTGCAGCCCGGCGGGGATCGCGACTTTTCCGGAGGCGTCGAAACGCTTCGTCGGCTGGTCGCCGAGCTCGCCGTGCCGGTCGTGGTCAAGGAGACCGGCTGCGGGATCTCGCGAAGCGTGGGCCGTCGCGTGCGCGAGGCGGGCGTGCGGTACGTGGACGTCTCGGGCGCCGGGGGGACGTCGTGGGTGGGCGTCGAGACGAAGCGCGCCGAGGAGGCGGGAGACGCGAGGGGGCGTGCGCTCGGCGAGGCGTTTTGGGACTGGGGGATCCCCACGGCCGTGAGCGTCGCGACGCTTGCGCCGCTCGGTTTCGACGCGATCATCGCCACGGGTGGAATCACGCGCGGGCTCGACGTCGCGCGGGCGATCGCGCTCGGCGCCCATGCCGCGGGCATCGCGCGTCCTGCCCTTCGCGCGCTGCACGAAGGTGGACGCGACGGCGCCCTCGCATTTTTCGACGGCGTCGAAGCCGAGCTGCGGGCCGCGATGCTCTTGACCGGAAGTCGCACCGTGTCGGCATTGCAAAAGGCGCCGCGCGTCGTGACGGGCGAGCTTGCCACTTGGATCACTGCGCTCGCGACGTGACGCTTGCAGCTCGGACGCCCGTGATACCCTCGCGGTTGGCGCGTGCGGACTACGCGCCGCCGCGAGGAGTGGCTCTCATGCCGGAGACGGGAAGCTTGGAGCTTAAGGCGCGGCTCGACGAGCTCGAAGCCGAGAGCCGTGAGCTCCGTGCAAAGGTCGCAGGGCTCGAGCGCGAGAGAGCGCTGATGCTCGCTCACCAGACCTCGGTCGACGCCCTGTCGACGCGGTTTGCGGTTCGTTTCAGCGCCATGGAAGACGAGCTGTCGATGCTCGCGAACGTCTACGTCGCCAGCTACCAACTGAGCGCGACGTTCAAGCTCGATCGCGTTTTGCGCCACGTACACGAGCTTCTAGGTCAGCTCATCGGCTCGCGCGCCCACGCGATTTTTCTCGTCGACGACGCCTCCCGCACGCTGGTCTGCGTGGCCTCCGAGGGGCTCGCGTCGTCGCCGAACGCCACGCTGGACCTCGCGCTCGATCCGCCGGGGTCGTTCACGGCCGGGGGCGGCTTCGGGGCGGTCATCGCCGGCGTGCTCGAGACCGGCGTGTCGCACTTTGGGGAGCGCGCGCCCGTTAGCGCGGGCACGGAGCCCACGGCGTGTATTGCGCTTCGTGCCGATGAGCGCATGGTCGGCGTCATCGTCGTGCATGCGCTCCTCGCGCAAAAGCCCGGCCTCGTGCCCGTCGACTTCGAGCTGTTCAAGCTTCTCTCGGCCCACGCCGGCACCGCGATCTACGGCGCGGCGCTCTACGAATCGGCGGGCGGCGCCGTTCCGCCGCCCAACGCTCTGTGCTTTCGCCGTGCAGCCGCAGCGGCTACTGCTGTCACGTCAGCCACCACGCAGGTAGACCGGAACGACCGATGAGCGCCGAATACTCCTGCCTGATCGTCGAAGACTCGCCGATGATGCGCCAGCTCCTCGTCATGGCGTTGGCCCGCGTGAAGTGCCTCCGCGTGACCGAGGCCGACGACGGCGTCGACGGCCTCCGCAAGCTCGCGAGCGGCAAGTTCGACATCATCCTGACCGACATCAACATGCCGATCATGGACGGGCTGAAGCTCGTGAAGCGCGTGCGCTCCGATCCGACCCACAAGGACGTACCGATCATCATCATCACGACCGAAGGCGCGGCGGAGGATCGCCAGCGCGCGCTGCAGCTCGGCGCGAATGCCTACATCACGAAGCCGATTCAAGCTCCGCAGGTGATCGCGAAAGTGAAAGAGCTCCTCAAGATCGAGGGGTGACCGTAGTTCGCGGGCGCGGGGCGGGATATCGTCCAGGGCGGTATGGCCGTCGCGCCCGGGGACATGTTCGACCGGTACCGCATCGAGGAGCTCCTCGGCGAAGGCGGCATGGGGCGCGTCTTTCGCGCCTACGACACGAAGCTTCATCGCAACGTCGCGCTCAAGGTGTTGCGCCTCGACTCCGCAACCACCGCCGCGAGCGTCACGACGGACGCGAAGGCGAAGCTGCTTCGGGAGGCGCGCCTCGCGGCATCGTTCGATCACGAGAACGCCGTCAGCGTCTACGACGTAGGCGAGCTGCCCGGCTCGGGCACGCTCTACATCGCGATGGAGTTCATCGCTGGCAAGACGCTTCGCGTTCTGATCACGGACGGCTCCGCAAGCTGGGAGACGCGCGTGCGGTGGCTCGTCGACGCCGCGAAGGCGCTCGCGGCAGCCCACCGTCACGGCCTGATTCACCGCGACGTGAAGCCCGAGAACATCATGGTGCGCAGCGACGGCGTCGTGAAAGTCTTGGACTTCGGCATCGCCAAACGCGTCGCCGTTTCGATGGCGCCGCCGCCCGATACGAACGATGCGGCGGCCGCCTTCAACACTGTGCAGACTGCAGGCAATCTCGTCGTCGGCACGCCGAGCTACATGGCGCCCGAGCAGATTCAGGGGCAGGCGCTGGACGGGCGTGTCGACCAGTTCGCGTGGGGCGTCGTCGCCTACGAGATGCTCACGGGCGTCGTGCCGTGGGGCGACAAGGAGGGGATTCAGCTGCTCCTCGCGGTGCTCGAGATGAAGCCGCGGCCCCTCGGCGACTTCGCGCCGCACCTGCCGGCGACGCTCGTTCAAACCGTCATGCGGACGCTCTCCAAGAGCGCTGACGCGCGCTTTCCATCGATGACCAGCGTGCTCATCGCCCTCGAGCCCTACGGCTCGCTCACCGGCGTGCGCGTCGCGCCGCCCCTCCGCGAATCGTCGACGACGACCACGGACATGGCGGCGTTTCGCGCGACTCCTCGGCGTGCGCACGAGGGGCGACCTCGGTACACGCTGGCCGTGTCCGTGGCTGCGCTCATCGTGATCATCGCCGTCGCGACGGGCGTGGTTCATGGCGAGCGTCACGAGGCGCCGGCGCTCGCGCGCGCGCCTGCGCCTTCGGCAACGGTGGTGACCTCGCTGCCGCCGCCGAAGACGAGCGTGCCCGATGCCCTCGCCGCATACACGGCGGGGTTGCAGTCGTTTCGCGATGCGGCGTTCGACTCGGCGCGCCAAGGGTTCGAGCACGCGGTGCAGCTCGATCCGGGACTGGGCGAGGCGCACTTTCGCCTCGCGATCCTCGACTCGATCGTGAGCACCGACGAGGTCGAGGCACGGCGTGCGTTTCGAATGGCGATGCAGGCGCGGAGCAAGCTCCCCGCGCGCGAGCAGATGCTCATCGACGCGTTCGAGCCGTATTTGGCGCTCGATCCGCCCGATCTTGTGCTGACCGAAAAGCGGCTCGAAAAGGGGCGCGCGACGTACCCGAACGACGCCGAGGTGGCGCTCTACCTCGGGTACATCCGGTTCATGTACGGCAAGCTTCCCGAAGCGCGGATTGCGCTGAAGCAGGCCGTCGAGCTCGATCCGAAATTCGGCCAGGCGTGGGCGCTGTATTCGGGCACGCAGGCGTACTTGGGCGACATCAAAGGGTCGCTCGCGAGCATCGAGACGTGCCTCGAGGCGTGCCCATCGGCGACCGATTGCCTTTGGTACCGCACGCTGATTCACGAGCAGTCGGGCGCATGCGAAGCGTTCGAGGGCGACGTGCGCCAGTGGATCGCTCGCGACCCCGAGGACTACTACGGCTACCAAATGCTCGCGCGCGCGCTGCGGGCGAATCACAAGACGGACGACACTGTCGTCGCCGCGCTCGAACAGAAGTGGGCCCACGCGTCGCCCGACAAGCGTGTCCGCTTCGAGCTGATGGATCGCACGCGGCTTGCCGTGTATTCGGGCGACTTCGTGCGCGCCGAGAAGCTCGCCCGCGAGCTCGACGCGCTCGTGGCGTCGAGCCCGAGCCTCGAGCCGCATGCGACGCCGACGTCGTTCCTCCTCGATATTTACGAAGAGACCGGGCGTCGCGAGAAAGTGCGCGAGACCGGCCAGTCGTTCATCGATCGCCGTCAGGCGTGGACCGAGCCGACGCGTGCCGACGATCTCGCGATCATCATCGACCCAACGCCGGTGGCCCTCGCGGGGATCACGCGCGGCGGAGGGATGACCGCGGGTGCTCTCGATGCGGCGCGCGATGCGTGGGTTGCGCACATGCGTGCCCGCACGACGGACGCCTACGCGAACTTTTTGTGGATCTTCGGCTACGCCGCGACCGTGCGGACCGCGGAGGACGCGCGCATTGCGA
>JANXMC010000242.1 GCA_025354825.1 Myxococcales bacterium | reverse complement strand
TGCTTCGTGACGACCTCGGAGAGCTTCTCGGGCGACTCGACGGGCTTGCCGTCGACCGCGACGATGACGTCGATGTTCTGCTTGAGGGCCCCCTTTTCGGCGGGGCTTCCGGGCGCGACGTCGACGACGCGCACGCCTTTGATCGGGCTGGTCGCCGGTTCGGGCGCGCCCACGATTCCGAGGAACGGCGACGGCAACACCGCGTTGGCGGGGGTGCGAACGAGGAAGCTTCGAAGCGCGGAGACGGGCGCGCCGGCGAGGGTCGGCGTGCAGGCCGCGGCCGCGTCGATCCCCTTGCAAACGTGGACGAGGACGCCGAGGACGGTGCCGGTGGCGTCGACGAGGGGCGCGCCGGCGAGGGGCGAAACCGCGCGCACGTCGACGTCGAGGGCGCGCTGGAGCGAGTCGCCCGTCTTCGAGTGGGCGTCCGAGCGGCCGCGAACTTTGGCGAGGACGACGGCCGCTTTGGGCTTGCCCGGCTGGAACGTGCGGATCTCGACGGCCGCCGGATCGAGCTCGCTCGCGCGGAGCCCGTCGATCCATTTGCCCGACTGCGGAATGAGCAGCACGAGGTCCCACGCCGTGTCTTTGTGGCCCACGCGCCCCTTCACGACGGTGCCGTCGGAGTAGCGAATGTCGGCTTCTTCCGCGCCGCCGAGGGCCGAGAGCGCGGTGAGCACGCGGCCGTCGCCGCCGAGGACCGTGCCGACGCCGATGGACTTTCCGTCTTTCTCGACGGCGACGATGCCGCGTCGCGGGTCGGGCGCCGCCGATGCGGCGACCATCGATGCGGCGACCGCCGACGGCGGCGCGGCGGACGGGGCAGCTGGAGCCGCGCCGGGCGCAGGGAGCGGCGGAGGCGCCGCGTATGCGCAGGGCGCCATCGCGGCGACGGCGAGCGCGACGCTCGCGCCCGCGGAAAGAGCAGCGCGATGGAGACGGCGACCGGTATCGGGACTGCGGCGGTTCACGCCGGTCACTTTAGCGCTTTCCGTGCCGCACATCCGAGCCCTCAAAGCGTGCCGAGACGCCGGTCGGGCGCGTCCGCCCGGTTACAGAAGGTGTGACCGAAAGTGGACGGTCGCATTCCGCGCGCGAGGCTGAACGGCTGGGCTCGCCACGAGAGCACACTCAGCGCAGAGCCACGCTTGACACTTCGCGGCGACTGAGTTTCTAACCAGCGGGATTTCCCGACGCTCGCCACCTTTGGCCGGGCCCGGGCCTACAGCGGCATACTTGCCCTTACCGAGCACGCCGACCATGAGCCAGTCAGACCCGAAAAGCGCCCACGTTGCCAATGGCCACGACGCGCACGGCCACGACGACCACGCGCCGCCGCGCCTCGCCGAGCCCGAGTCGCCGATGTGGCTGCCGATCCTCGGCGCGGTGCTTTTCGCCCTCGGCGGCATCGCTTTTTTGATGCTCCCGCCCATCAACCCCGTCGTGACCCCCGCCGTCGACACAGCGGCGGCCGCACCCGCGGCCTCCGGCTCCGCCGCGCCGAGCGACGACGTCAAACGCTTCATCCAGGGGCACGTTCCGGCGGGTCACTGAGCCGTTGGTCGTAGCGCGTTCGCTTCGGCGATAACCGAAGCAGCGCAGAGCGAAGTAGAGCCTCACGAAAGACAGGCGCGCGTCATGGCTCAGGCTCACCCCTCGGTCGGCATCGTTGGCGCGTCGGGCTATTCCGGCGCCGTCGCCGCGCGCATTCTCGCGGCGCACCCTGGCGTGCGGCTGGCGTTCTGCACGTCGGACAAGCTCGCGGGGCGCGACGTGGGCGCCGAGCTCGCCGTCCGCGGCACCAACGGGCTCGCGTACGTGGCCAACGCATCGGCCGAAGCGCTCGCCCTCGAATGCGACGCCGTCCTCCTCGCGACGGCGGCGGACGTGTCGGCGCGCCTCGTCCCGAAGCTCGTCGCGGCGAAGAAGGTCGTCATCGATCTTTCGGGCGCGTTCCGTCTCGCCGCCGCGGCCGACTACGAACGCTGGTACGGCTTCACGCACCCCGCGCCCGAGCTGCTCGCGAGCGCGCATTACGGCCTCCCCGAGCTGTTTGGCGCGCCGCCGCCCGGCACGAAGCTGGTCGCGAACCCCGGCTGCTACCCCACCGCGGCGCTCCTCGCGCTTGCGCCGCTGGTGAAGGCGGGCCTCGTCGAAGCGGCGGGGA
This sequence comes from Myxococcales bacterium, assembly GCA_025354825.1. Taxonomy (GTDB): domain Bacteria; phylum Myxococcota_A; class Polyangia; order Polyangiales; family Polyangiaceae; genus JANXMC01. The sequence goes on along the minus strand of JANXMC010000242.1, from coordinate 9,680 downwards.
TCATCGTCGACGCGAAGTCGGGCGTGACCGGCGCGGGTCGTCAGGCGAAAGAAGAGTTCTCCTTCGGCGAGGTGAGCGACGATCTCCGCGCGTACAAGGTGCTCGCGCATCAGCACACGCCGGAGATCACGCGGTCGCTCTCGCGTTTCGCGCCGGCGCAGCTCACGTTCACCGCGCACCTTTTGCCGCTCCGCCGTGGGCTGATGGCGACCTGCTACGCGCGCCCGAAGAGCGGCACGACCGAAGCTCACGTGCGCGCGTGCCTCGCCGAGGCCTACGCGAAGACGGCGTTCGTGCACGCGGTCGCGCCCGGCGACGTGACGCTCAAAAGCGTCGCGGGGACGAACCACGCGCGCGTCGGCGGCGCCGCCAACGGCGACGTCGTCATCGCCATCGGCGCCATCGACAACCTGGTCAAGGGCGCGGCCGGGCAGGCCGTCCAGAACCTCAACGCGCTGCTCGGGTTCGAAGACGGTCTCGGTCTCGACGCGCTCGCGCGGTTCTCGCCATGAAGACGCCGCGGGGCTTCGCGTTCGCGGGGCTGAACGCCGGAATCAAGGCCGCGCGAAAAGACGTGGCCCTCATCTGGAGCGAGGCGCCGTGCGCGGCGGCCGGTGCGTTCACGATCAACAAAGCGCGTGCGGCCCCGGTGCGCGATGCGGCGGCGCGTCTGCCTGCGAGCGGCATTCGCGCCATCGTCGTCAACAGCGGCAACGCCAACGCGCTCACGGGGCCGGCCGGCGAAGAAGACGTACGCACGGTACGCGCCGCCGTGGCCGAAGCGCTCGGCGTTGGCGTCGACACGGTGCTCGCCGCATCGACGGGCGTCATCGGCGTGCGGCTCCCCGTAAAGAAGCTCGTGGCCGTGGCGCCGCTTCTCGCGGCGGCGCGCGGGCCCCACGTCGAGGCCGCTGCGGAAGCCATTTTCACGACCGATACGCGCCTGAAGCTCGCGAGCCGCGTCATCACCCTCGGGGGCACCACCGCGTGCATCTCGGCGTTCGCAAAAGGGTCGGGGATGATCGCGCCGGCCCTCGCCACGGTGCTCGCGTTCATCACCACCGATGCCGCGATCGAGCCGGCGCTGCTGAAGGAGTGCCTCGACGTCGCCATCGCGGGGAGCTTCGACGACCTCGTCATCGACAACGAGATGAGCCCCAACGACGCCGTGTTCGTCCTCGCGAACGGCATGGCCAAAAACGCGCCGCTCACGCGCGATTCTGCGGACCTCTCGCTGTTTCAAGAGGCGCTCACCGCCGTGTGCGCCGAGCTCGCGCGGGCCGTCGCGGAAGACGGCGAAGGGGCGACGAAGCTCCTCGAAGTGCGCGTCTCGGGCGCGCCCACGGCCGCGATGGCGAAGGATCTTGCGAAGACCGTCGCCGGCTCGACCCTCGTGAAAGCGGCGGTGTACGGCGCCGATCCCAACTGGGGGCGCATCCTCTCGACGTTGGGTGCGCGTGCGGGCGCGCAGAAGTACGCCATCGATCCGATGCTCGCGTCGGTTTCGCTGCAGGGCATGTGCGTCTTCGCCGACGGCGCGCCTTCGGTCCTCGACCCCATCGCGTTGCGCGCGAAAATGCGCGAGCCCCATGTTCTCGTCGAGGTGCAGCTTGCCGAAGGGGACAAGCGCGCGACGGCCCTCGGCTGTGATCTTTCGTACGACTACGTGAAGATCAACGCCGACTACATTTCGTTCACCAGCTCGTCGAGCGACGGCGTCGTGGCGCGCGACGATCGTCTCACGAACTACAGCCCTAGCTTCAAGCGCTCGCTGCTCGTCGAAGCGCTCTCGTACATTTCGCGGTTCACGAGCAAGCGCGCGGTCATCAAGTTTGGCGGCGCCGGCATGGTGAAAGATTCGCTCAAGGCGAGCTTCGCGGCCGACGTGAACTTGCTCCGATCGGCGGGCCTTTTGCCCATCGTCGTGCACGGCGGCGGGCCCGAGGTGGCCTCTACGCTCGAGGCTCTTGGGCGATCTGTGGGCGAGCTCGTCGACGGCGTGCGCGTGACCACGGCGGACGACTTGAAGGTCGTCGAGATGGTGCTCTCGGGGAAGATCAACAGCGAGCTCGTCTCGCTCTTGAACCAAGACAAGGCGCAGGCGATCGGCCTCTCGGGCAAAGACGCGGGGCTGCTTCGTTGCAAGAAGCTGCGCGCCGACGACGGGCGCGATCTCGGCATGGTGGGCGAGATTACCCACGTGAACCACGAGCTTCTCGAAGTGCTGCTGTCGAAGCAGTACATCCCCGTCGTCTCGCCCATTGGCCTTGGCGAAGACGGCGACGGCTACAACTTGAACAGCGACACGGCGGCCTCCGAGATCGCCGTCGCGCTTCAAGCCGAGAAGCTGATTTACCTGTCCGACGTCCCCGGCATCCTCGAGCACGGCGAGCTGCTCAGCGAGATCGGCGCGCGCGCGCTTCGCGAGAAGCTCGATCGCGGCGTCATCAAGGGGGCGATGGTCGCGCGGGTGAAGAGTTGCCTCCGCGCCATCGAGGCGGGCGTGACGAGCGTTCACATCATCGACGGCCGCACGCCCCACAGTCTCATCGCCGAGCTTTTCACCGACCGCGGCGTCGGCACCCTCATCGTCCGGGACTAGGAGATTTCATGAGCAGCATCGCGCGCACCAACGCCACCGGAGAGCACGGAATGCTGCCGGAGCTCATTGCGTGGTCGTCGTCTCTTTCGCTCGATCGCGCGCTTGCGCGTGAGGACCTCCTCGGCAGCGCGGCGCACGTGACGATGCTCGCGCGCACGGGGCTCGTCGCGACGGACGACGCGCTTGCGTTACGAGGCGCGATCCTCGAAATGTTCGACGCCGCCGAAGCGGGCACGTTGAAGCTCGACGACGGCGAGGAAGACATTCACATGGCGGTCGAGGCCGAGCTCGCGCGACGCCTCGGGGCCGTGTCGGGGCGGCTTCACACGGCGCGTTCGCGCAACGACCAGGTGGCCCTCGACCTTCGGCTCCACGTGCGCGACCAGGCGAGCGTGACGCTTGCCGAGCTCGCGGATCTCGTCGGCAAGCTCGCCGATCGCGCGGCGAAGGAGAAAGACGTCGTCCTCCCGGCGTACACGCACAGGCAGCGCGCGCAGCCCATTTCAGCTGCGTTTCTCATTTGCGCCTGGGGCGCGCAGCTCGTTCGCGCCGGAGAGGTCGTCGCGTTCGCCCTTGGTCGCGCCGACGAGCTGGCCCTGGGATCGGGCGCGTGCTCGGGCTCGTCGCTGCCGATCGATCGCCCACTCGTGGCGAAGCTCTTAGGCTTTCCGCGCGTGACGGCCAACGCGCTCGATACGGTGGGCGACCGCGATTTCGCCCTCGATTGGACGTGGGCCGCGTCCCGCGTCTTGCTCTCGCTCGGCAAGCTCTCGGCCGACCTCGTCGACTACTCGACCGCCGAGTTCGGCCTCGTGAAGCTCGATGGGCGCATCGCCGCCGGCTCGTCGATGATGCCGCAGAAGAAGAACCCCGACATCTTCGAGCTGCTCCGCGGAAAAACCGCCCGCGGCATCGGCAACGTCGTGGCGCTTCTCACGCTCGTGAAGGGGCTTCCGTCGGGCTACAACCGCGATCAGCAGGAAGACCGGCAGACGCTTCTCGAGACCGGCCCGCTCGTGCGCGGCGCGCTGCGTGCGGTCGATCTGTCGCTGCCGGCAGTCACCTTCGACGGCGTCCGCGGCGAAGCGTCGCTGGCGGAAGGGTTCACGCAAGCGACCGATTTGGCCGAGGCGCTCGTGCGCCGTGGCATCCCGTTTCGCGAGGCGTACAAAGCCGTCGGCGCCCTCGTTCGCACGGCTGTCGAAGCGAACGTCGCGCTCTCGGGCGTGCCCCTCGCGACGCGCCTCGCGCTGCACGCTTCCCTCGACGACGCAGCCCTCGCATCGCTCGATCCACGCGCGGCGGTCGCCGCCAAAGAGAGCGTCGGCGGCACCGGCCCGAAGTCGGTCGACGTTCAAATCGCAGCGCTCCACGCGGCCTCCCGCGAGCTCGCCGCGCGCGCCCGCAAAACGCCCACGCTTTCCGCCCTCGCCAAGGCTTTGTCGACCGAGCTTCTCGAACCCAGATGAGCACTATGAAAAAGCGCGACTTCCTCAAGCTGAGCGATCTCTCCCGGGCCGAAGCGCGCGAGGTTCTCGCGATGGCGACGACGCTCAAGAGCGAGCCCAAAGGCTCCCGCGTGGCGCTCCTCGCGGGGCGCGCGGTGGCGGTCGTCCTCGAGAAGGCGAGCACGCGCACGCGGGCGTCCTTCGAAATCGGCATCGCGCAGCTCGGCGCCCACCCCGTCGTTCTCGAGACGCAAGGGTCGCAGATTGGCCGCGGCGAGCCGATGCGCGACACGGCGCTGGTTCTCGAGGGGTACTGCGACGCGATCGTCCACCGCACGGGGGCGACGTCGCGGCTGCTCGACATGGCGCAGGCAAAGGTCCCCGTCATCAACGCCCTCTCCGACGACGGGCATCCGATTCAGGTGCTCTGCGACGTGTTCACGATCGAAGAGGCTTTCGCGCGCGCGGGCGATTCGAAAGGGATCGCAGGGCGCCGCATCGCCTTCGTCGGCGACTGCTCGAGCAACATGGCGCGGTCGTTCGTCGAAGCCGCCGTGCTCTTCGACTTCCATCTCGTGCTCGCGGGGCCGGCCGCGTACATGCCGCCGAAAGCGGAGCTCGACGCCGCGGGCTCGCACGTCTCCATCGAGCACGATCCGATCAAAGCGGTCGCCGGCTGCTCGGTCATCAACACCGACGTGTGGACGAGCATGGGGCAGGAGGCCGAGAACGCGAAGCGCCTCGCGGCCTTCAAAGGGTGGACCGTCGACGGCGCGATGCTCGCGCGCGCACCGACCGAAGCCATTGTCCTCCACTGCCTCCCCGCCCATCGCGGCGAAGAGATTGCCGGCGAGGTCATCGACGGTCCGCGCTCGCGCGTGTGGGATCAGGCGGAAAATAGGCTCCACGTGCAGAAGGCGCTCCTCTGCTTTCTCCTCGGAGCCAAGCTCTGATGCGCCGCGTCCGCGCGCTTTCGTCGCTCGCTTCGCTTGCGGCCCTCGCGACCGTCGCGGCGTGTGGAGCGCCCCCGGCGCCCGTTGCCGCAACTCCCACAACCGGGCCCACGAACCCGCAGCCGGCGCTCGTTACCGAGCCGCCGCGCCCGCCGCCGATGCCCGTGATCGACGGTGAGATGCTCCGCGCGATCGCGATGACTAAAGCGTTTCGTCGCGGTACGCCGACGATGGCGACGCCGACGCCCGACGGGAAGGCCGTGCTCTTTTTGCGATCGGGCGCGCGCGCGGGGATGCAGACGCTCTTCGAGACCGACCTCGCCTCGGGCGCGACGCGCGAGGTGCTCACGCCGGAGATGCTGGCGAAGGGGGCCGAAACGCTCTCGCTCGAAGAGCGCGCGCGCCGCGAGCGGATGCGCATCTCGGCGACGGGCTTCACGTCGTTCGCGCTCTCGAGCGACGGCAGCCGCGTTCTCGTGATGCTCGGCGGTCGGCTGTTCGTCGTTCCGCGCGGCGCGGGCGCGGGCGCCGCCATCGAGCTCAAGACGGGCAAAGGGATGGCGTTCGATCCGCGCTTTTCGCCGGACGGAAAGCGCGTCGCTTTCGTTCGCGACAACAACCTCTACACCGTGGGCGTCGACGGCTCGCCCGAGGTCGCCGTCACCAAAGGCGGCACCGAGACGAAGCCGAACGGCACCGCCGACTTCATCGCCGAAGAAGAGCTCGATAGGCATCGCGGCTACTTCTGGTCGCCCGACAGCACGCAGCTTCTCTACGAAGCCCCCGACGTGACCAAGGTCGAGCGCCTCACCATCGCAGACCCCGCGCACCCCGAGCGCGAGCCCGATCGACCGTTTTATCCGCGCCCTGGCAAGACGAACGCCGAGCTCAAATTCGGCCTCGTGAGCGCACGCGGTGGAGCCACCACGTGGGTCGCATGGGAGCGGGAGCGCTTTCCGTACGTCGCGACGATCGGTTGGGACAAGGGGGCGACGGGCCCGGCGTTGGTCGTCCTCGATCGCCTTCAGAAGAACGCCGTCGTGCTCGCCGTCGATGCGAAGAGCGGCAAGACGCGCGCGCTCGTCACCGAGCACGACGACGCGTGGGTCAACGTCGATCCGAGCGTGCCTGCGTTCCTCGCCGACGGCAGCTTCGTCTGGTCGTCGGACCGCTCGGGCGTCGCCACGTTGGAGCTTCACGATGCGAAGGGAAAGTGGGTTCGCGCGCTCACGCCGAAAGTGCTCCCCTACCAACGGCTCGCTCACATCGACGAGAAAAAGCACGTCGTCTTCTTCGAAGCGAGCGACGAGCCGAGCGAGCGATCGCTCTACAAAGTGTCGCTCGACGGCGGCGAGACGCCGAAGCCCGAACGCGTTCTCGGCGCCAAGGGGACCTTCGCCGAGGCGAGCTTCGGCGATGCCGGCGACGTCTTCATCGCCACGGTGTCGACGACGAAAGACGCGCCGAAGCGCTTCGCGCAGAACGTCGACGGGACGGTGACGCGCGAGCTTCCGTCCGTGGGTGAAACGCCCAAAGACCTCCACCCCATCGAGGTCATCAAGGTCGGCCCCGACGAGATGCGCGCCATCGTCGTTCGCCCTCGGAGCTTCGACCAACGCGACCCGCGTCGCCGCTACCCGGTCATCGACGCCGCCTACGCAGGCCCCCACGCGCAGGTCGTCAAGGCGAGCGCGCAGACGTGCGTGCTGCCACAGTGGATGGCCGACGCGACCGACTCGATCGTCGTCCTCGTCGACGCGAAGGGGACGCCGAACCGCGGCCGCGCATGGGAACGCGCCCTCGAGAACAAGCTCGGCTCGGTGCCGCTCGAAGGTCACGTTGCGGCGCTCAAAGCCCTCGGCGCGACCTACCCCGAGATGGATCTCACGCGCGTCGGCGTCTACGGGTGGTCCTTCGGCGGGTACTTCTCGGCCTACGCGACCCTCGCGCGCCCCGACGTCTACAAGGCGGGCGCAGCCGGCGCGCCGCCCATCGATTGGCGCGACTACGACACGGCCTACACCGAGCGGTACCTCGGGCTCCCCGAAGCGAACGCCGCGGCCTACGACGCGGCGTCGGTGTTGAGCCTCGTGAAGAAAGGGGACGACGCGAATGCGAAGCGGTCGCACCTGCTCGTCGTTCACGGCACGGCCGACGACAACGTCTTCTTCTTCAACTCGATGAAGCTCGTCGACGCCCTCGAGCGCGCGGCCTACCCCTACGCGTTCATGCCGCTCCCCGGCGCGACCCATCAGGTGGCCGACCCCGACCAAAACGAACGCACTTGGTCGCGAATCGCGCAGTTTTTCCGCGAGACGCTCTGATGACGTGGTGCCCGTGCGGCTGGAACCCCGCGCCGCGCGCGTTATAACGAGCCGCGTGACCCCCGCCGGCGTTTCAGAAGTACCGCGCCCCCGCGCGCTCGTCGTCGGCGCGGGCGTCATGGGGGCGCACCACGCGCGCGTCCTCGCCGAGCTGCCGACGCACTTTTCGCTCGTCGGCGTGGTCGACGTTCGCGGCGATGCGCGCGAGTCGCTCGTCGCGAGCTTCGGCGGCTCGGCCTTCGACGAAGCCGACGTCGACGACGCCCTTCGCTGTGCCGATCACGTCGTCGTCGCGACGCCCATCGAGGCCCACGCGCGCATCGCCATCCGCGCCCTCGAAGCCGGCAAAAGTGTCCTCGTCGAAAAGCCCCTCGCGGCAAGCGCGCGCGACGCGTCCGCGCTGGTGGCGACCGCCGCAGCCTACGCCGGCAGCGGCGCGCGCCTCTTCGTCGGCCACTCCGAGCGGTTCAACCCGGTCGTCCGCGCCCTCGTTCGTGCCCTCGACGGCGAGCAGCTTCGCGCAATCAGCCTCACCCGTCGCGGCCCCGCATCGCGCCGCGACGCCCGCGCCCACGGCGTTCTCTTGAACCTCGGCGTGCACGATCTCGACCTCGTGGCCTACCTCTGCGCGAGCCCGTGCGACGTCGTCGCGGTCAGCGGCGTGCGCTGCCAAGCCAACGGCTCGCCCGGCTCGTCTGACCAGGCCGACGTCGCGCTCGTCACGCGCTCGGGCGTTCGCGCACGCGTTCGGGTCGACCGGCTCGCCGCGCGGTGGACGCGAAAGCTCACGGTGCAGACGGAGAGCGCGGTCTTCGAGGCCGACCTCCTGGGGCGAACGCTCACCCGCGCCGGGCGCGACGGCGTGCCCACGTACATCGCGCTCGGCGACGAAGAGCCGCTCCGCGCCCAGACCCTCGCCGTGGCCCATGCGCTCGAAGGGTACGCGAGCCCCGAAATCGCGACGGGCGACGACGGTGCGCGGGCCGTGCACCTCGCGGAAGAGGCCGAAGCGCAGATCCGTGGGGTTCTGTCGCGAGAAGTGAGATGGATCGCGTGACGGCCTCACGTTGCCCGAGCAAACGCAAGGCCGAATAGTTGTAGCGAACGCGCCGGCCTGATACCGACGATCTCCATGGCGCGGTCAGACGACGATCGGTTTTTGTCGAGCCCGGGGGAGCGCGCGTTCCGCCCGATGCTTCGCGCAGGCCAGAGGTTTGCGCGGGATGCGGCTCAACGGCCGATCTTGATCTTCGAAGAGGTCTTCAAGTCGTACCGCTCGGGCAAGCCCGTTCTGCGCGGCGTGAACCTCCTCATCGAGCGTGGCGAGTTCGTCTTCATCACCGGCCCGAGCGGCGCCGGGAAATCGACGCTCCTCCGTTTGCTCTATCGATCCGAAACGGTCGACGACGGCCGCATCCTTTTCCTCGGTCGCGACGTCGCGCGCCTCACCGCCGAGTCCGTTCCGTTCTTGCGGCGAAATCTCGGCGTGGTCTTTCAAGACTTCAAGCTCGTCACGGCGTGGACCGTCTTCGAGAACGTCGCCATCGCGCTCGAGGTGTTGGGGCTCCCGACACGTCTGATCCGCGCACGTGTCGGCGAAGCGCTCGAGCGCGTCGGCCTCGCAGGCCGCGGTGACGACACCGCCGGCGTGCTCAGCGGCGGTGAGCAGCAGCGCGTGGCCGTGGCGCGCGCCATCGGCGGCGAGCCCGCGCTCATCTTGGCCGACGAGCCCACGGGCAATCTCGATCCGCAGCTCGCGATCGATATTTTGGGGCTCTTCGAAGAGATCAACGACGCGGGAACGACCGTGCTCTTCGGCACTCACGACCGCTCGCTCCTCGAAGTGCGGCCGCGCCGCATCATCGTGCTCGACGACGGCAAGGCGACGGACGTTCCGTCCGGAATCAGCAGCGAGAGCGGCGAATTCTACGACAACGAGCTGCCGCTCTAAAGCTCGGGAACCTCCCGCGCGCTTCACGCATCGAGGTCACGCGTCATGTTCAACTCCTATGCGACCACCCGCCGCGCGCGCCGCGGAATGCTCCGCGAATGGCGACTCCATGCGCTGAGCGTATTCTCGCTCGCGGTCGCGTTCGTCTGCTTGGGCGCGGCGCTCTTGGTCGTGACGAACCTGCGCGCCGTCGAAGAGCGTTGGGCGCACGCAGGCCGCGCGTCGGTCTACTTGAAGGAGACGACGACGCAGGACGAGGTCGACGCGTTCAAGCGCGCGCTCGTCGCCGTGCCCGGTGTGACGGCCGTTCATTACGTGTCGCCCGCGCAAGCGCGCACCGAGTTCGGGCAGCGTGAGCTCGGTTCGTCGGGGCAACTCGCGGGGCTTCCGGTCGAAGCGTTC
>JANXMC010000233.1 GCA_025354825.1 Myxococcales bacterium | reverse complement strand
GTCGAGCTTGTCGTACGGGTACTCGACGCCGACGTACCCTTCGAGCTTGGAGAGGATCTCACCGGTGTGCGCGAGGGCGTACGCCATCTCGGGGCCGCGCCCCTTCGCGGTGATCCCACGAAGCGCCAGCGGGCGCTTGCGAACGCCGTTGGGCGGAACGGCAGGCGCGTCGACGATGTCGAACGGGCCCACCGCGAAGGCGACGAGGTAGCTCGGAATAGGCTCGGTCGGTGCAAACTGCACGCGGACGCGCCCATCGGGCGTGCTCGCCCGTGAGGCTTCGTGGGTATTCGCTACCGCCTTGTCGTCCTTCGAGACTGTGAGGGCGAGCGTGAAGGGGATCTTGAAGCCCGGCTCGTCGAACGACGGAAACGCATCGCGCGCCGAGATCGCCTCGAACTGCGTATACGCGTAGGGAATGCCCGCTTCACGCGAGATGTAGAGCGCCGAGAGGTCGCCCGCGTAGGGCGCGTCGTACTCGATATGAATGCGCGCTTTGCCCGGGCCGAGCATGCGCGGCAGCGTGAGCTTCGCGACGCCGCTGTCGTGGGCATCGCTCCACGTGGCGACGACGGGCTCCTTCTCGCCGTCGGCCGTGACCGTCGCCGTTTTCACGGTGAGGTGTTTGCCGTGGAGCCAAATCACGTTACGCGCTTTGGTGAGCGCTATTTCGATATCGGCCGTGCCACTGAAGCGCGCGAGCTTCGGGTCGACGTTGAGATCGAGCGTGCACGCGATGGGGCGAACGTCGGCCGGGAGGCGACCGAGCGGCGTGGCCTCGTCGCTCGCGGGCGGCGCGGCAGCCGTCGCAGGCGCTGCGGAGGCCGCCGGCGCCGGCGCGGTCGCGGGCGTCTGCGGCGCGCAGGCAGCGGCCACCAGGAGAAGAGATAGCGTGAGGGACGGGCGCACGGCGGCGCGTGCGCGGGATTGAAGTCTCGTCATGGCGCGCACGCTACCGCCCGTTCGCGGCGCCCGCGACCATGATAATCGTACGATCTCCACTCGCTCGATTTTCCAATTCCCGAATTGCCCCCCGAGGAGACTTCGATGCCTCAAGTCGTCATCACCGCCATCGGCCCCGATAAGCCCGGTCTCGTCGGCGAATTCACGCGTCCTATTTTTGCCGCGGGTGCAAACGTCGCGGATTCACGCATGGTCAATTTGCGCGGGCAGTTTGCGATTCTGCTTCTCGTCGAAGGTGCAGATTCCGTTCTCACTGCCGTACGCGAATCGCTCCCCCGCGCGGCCGAAGCGATCGGCCTTCGCGTCACGTTCACGACGCAGGCGGACGGCGCGCTGCAGAAGAGCGGCGTCCCCTACAAGCTGAAGACGTACTCGATGGATCAGCCCGGCATCGTTCACCGCGTGAGCACGCTTCTTCAACAGCACCACGTGAACATCGAGAGCCTGCAGACGCGCCTCGAGTCGGGCGCCTTCATGGGCTCCCCGCTCTTTACAATGGAGCTTCACATCACAGTTCCGCCGACGGTGCAGGTGAAGGGGCTGCGTCGTGAGATCGACGCCCTCGCCGACACGCTCAATTGTGAAATCGATCTCGAGCCGGCGTGAGTCTGTGGGTGAGCTCTGCGTGAGCTCTCACGCCGCGCAATTCGCTAATCGCCCGCCAACACCGGTTCGAGATTGCCGTCTTTCACTTTGCACGTCGCCGCATCCCGCGCGACGACGTGCAGAGCGCCGAGCGTCGTCGCATCGCCCGCGACGACGCGGCTCGTCGCGAAAATGCGGTCAACCGAGCGGCCGTCGTCGCCGTCGCGGTAAACGACCGTGAGCGATCCTGGCTGCGCGGGCAGGTGAATTTTGAAGTGCGCCCAGCCGTACTGATCGCCGAACGTCTGCGCGTGGCGGTCGACCGTAATGCGGCTTATGTCGGGCTTGCCGTAGCCCGCCGTGAGCTTCCCGTCGGCGACGCGCACGGTAAACGATGTAACGTTTGGCAGACCGCGAACGCACTTGCGTGAGAACGACGGCAGGTCGCCACCCACCCAAATCTCGAGCTGGTCTTCGCGTGCGTCACCGCGCTTCTTCGGCGCGGTCCATTTGTTGTCTTTGATATCGACGAAGAGATCGCCGTCGAGCGACGCGACGACGCGAAAGTAGCCGTCGTCGTCGGTGCCGATGCCGCCCTTTAGTACGAAGCCGCTCGCGCCCGTCGCCGACGCGAGGGCCGAGCACTTGCCGAGATGCACCTGCCGCCACTTGGAGGTGCGAAACGACTCTTCGATATCGACGGCGGGGATAGGCGTGTAGTCATGGCGCGCTTTGCGATCGCCGAGCTCGGCGAAGCTTCCGCTCGCCGCGGGGGGGACGCCGCCTTTGACGCACTTTGGGCTAAACCAGGCGTTTTTGCCCGCGAACTCGTCGAGGCTCCACGAGCTTGTCTCGAAGTTCGGCGCGGTCGTCATCCACGCGCTGCGCTCTTCGGTCCGCGAACGAAGGGGGAAGAGCCGCACAATCGCGCGGGCGTTGTAGCGCGTGGCGGTGCCGCCGGCGGTGAGCCGTTCGAGCTCGTTCTCGCGTACGCGAACGTCGTCCGACGCGATGTCGACGGTGCTCGCGTCGCACGGAATCGACAGCGCCCGCCGCGCCGAGACGATGCGCGCGCCGTCGCGCGCGACGGACCAGTACTCGAGCGGCTCGCACGTGGCGCGGCGCATGTCGGCGGCCGTCACGACTTTCACGACGGAGAGCCTCAGCCCCTGCGCCGTCACCCCCGCGGCCTCTTCGCTCGCGACGCGGCAGCCGGCCGACTTGCAGACGTAGCCTGCGAGCTGGCGATCGCTTTCGGCCTCCGGCGCCGAAGGTGCGGCCGCTCCGCCGGGCGCGCTGCTCGATGCGCCTGCGGGCGGCGTTGAGGCGTCGGGTGCGATCACCTCGGCGCTCGGATCGGGCGAGACGGCGCTCTTCGGCGCGGGCTCGTGGCACGACGCGACGCCTCGCGCGAGCAGAAGCATCACCACGGTCCGCGCCGCGAGGCTCGGAACCGCTCGCGCGCGCGAAAAGAAAGCCTTTCGCATCGCTAGAACGATCTCATACCGCACGGCGCGGTTCTACGCGAATTGCCTCTCTTATCCCGACCCGCGTTGCCTCCGCGCATACCCCGTGGTTGAACGTCCCGGCCTCGCGATGTCCCGCCGCGTCTTCGTTCTCGCCGATCTGCATCTCACGCGCGCAACCCCTCGTGCGATCACCCGGGCGCTCGCGGCATTCGTCGCGGCCCACGCGTCGAGCCGCATCATCGTGGCGGGCGATCTGTTCGATCTCTCGGCCGAAAGCCCGAAGCCGACCGTCCGCGAAGTGCTCTACGCGCACCCCCACGTTCGCGAAGCCTTGCGCGCGCACCTCGACGACGGCGGCGAGCTGTGGCTCGCGGCGGGCAACCACGATCGCGACGTTGGCGCCGACGGCTTCGCCTCCGAGCTTGCGGACATGCTCGAGATCACCCGCGACGCGCACCCCCGCCTCCGTACGTCGCCTTGGTTTTTTCGCGACGGCGCGCTTCATGTCGAGCACGGCCATCACTACGATCCGGACAACGCGTCGGCGCATCCGCTCGTCGTCGGAAGCCCGAGCCTCGGCGTTCACTTCGTCGAGAGCTTCATCGCCCAGACCGGCGCCCATGCGTATTTGAATGCCAACGACGGCACGCCACTCGAGCTTTTCGCGGCGTCGTTCCGCTGGTACGGGCGGCGGGCGCCGTACATCGTCTACCGCTTTTTCCACGTCGCTTTCTCGAGCCTCGCCCGTAGCGGGCCGTTCTACCGGGCACGATGCGAGGTCACGCTGGGCCGCGCGCGCTCCGCAGCCTTCGCCGACGCGTTCGACGTGACGCCAGCGATGGTCGACGCTCTCGTCGATCTCGGCGCGCGCCCCACGCTCGAGAGCTTTCCGGGGACGTTCGCGCGGCTCTATTTGGATCGCGTCGCGGCGACCGTCGCGTTGCTGGCAGGGCTTCTTTTCATGGCCTTTGGCCACTTCGTGGCGGGCGCCGTGGCGCTCGGCGCGGGCGTCGTCGTGATGGCATCGAGCTGGGCGTTCGGCCACGACCGCTACCGCGGATCGGTGGGCGACAGGCTCGCCGAAAGCGCCGGACGGATCGCCGCGACGTCGTCGGCGGGGCTCGTCGTCTTCGGTCACCTCCATCGCGAGGCCGTGGGCGGCGGCTATGCAAACACCGGGAGCTTCTCGTTCCCGCGAGGCGCGCCGGGGCGCCCTTATTTGGAAGTCGTGCAGAGCGACGGCGCGGAGGGCGCGCCCACGGCCGTTCGCAAATATTGGGGCGCGACGCTGCCGAATGGGCCGCACCACGCAACCGAGCCCGCCGTCACCCGATGAGCGTTGAGGCGCCTCACGTTTCTACCTCACCTCTCTCCTTCAAAAGACGTCTCGAATGGCAAAAACCCAATCTCAATTCTGTTGTCAGGCCTGCGGCGCGTTCTTTCCAAAGTGGATTGGGCGGTGCACGACCTGCGGCGCGTGGAACTCTCTCGTCGAAGAGGTGACCGCGAAAAAGAAACCCGGCCTCTCCCCCGACGGTCGCGCCTCGGCGGCGCGCCCTGTGCGTGACATCGACGCGGATCACGCCGCGCGCGTCCCGACAGGCATCGGTGAGCTCGATCGCGTTCTCGGCGGCGGCGCCGTCATGGGAGGCGTCACGTTGGTCGGAGGCGATCCGGGCGTCGGCAAATCGACGCTGCTGATGCAGGCGCTCGCGGGGCTTGCCGCAAAGGGGTGCCGCTCGCTTTACGTGTCGGGCGAAGAGAGCGCGGGGCAGACGGCGGCGCGCGCACGAAGGCTCGGCGCGATGGCGGACGATCTCTTGGTGTTGGCCGAAAACGACCTCGACGTCATCGAACGTGTCATCACCGAAGTGCGCCCCACGGCCCTCGTCATCGACAGCGTGCAGACGGTTCGCGCCGCGTCGCTCGAGAGTGCTGCGGGCACGGTGAGCCAGCTTCGCGAAGTCGCCGCGCGCACGGTCGAAAGGTCGAAGCGCGACGGCATCGCGACGTTCCTCGTGGGCCACGTCACGAAAGACGGCCTCCTCGCAGGCCCCAAAGTGCTCGAGCATTTGGTCGACACCGTCCTCGCGTTCGAGGGCGATCGTGGCCATTCGTTCCGCGCGCTGCGAACGCAGAAAAACCGCTTCGGCAGCGCGACGGAGGTCGGCGTTTTCGAAATGACGGCGGAGGGGATGCGCGAGGTGCCGAACCCCAGCGCGCTCTTCTTGGCGGAGCGCCCCCGCAACGTCGCCGGAAGCGTCATCGCCGCCACGAGCGAAGGGACGCGCCCCATGCTCGTCGAAGTGCAGGCCCTCGTGAGCCCCTTTGCCGCGGGCTCGGGCCGCCGCACCGCCACGGGCGTCGACAGCGGGCGCCTCGCGATGATCCTCGCCGTCCTCGAACGCAAAGCCGGCTTGAGCCTCGCCGGCGCCGACGTCTTCGTGAACGTCGCCGGCGGCGTTCGCGTCGACGAGCCAGCCATCGATCTCGCCGTCGCGTTGGCCGTCGCATCGAGCATGCGCGACAGGCCCGTCGCGGCCGACGTCGTGGCATTTGGCGAAATCGGATTAGCGGGCGAAGTTCGAAGTGTGCCACGCGCCCAAGCGCGCCTGGCCGAAGCGGCCGCCATGGGCTTTCGACGCGCGGTCGCACCTGCGAGCGCCGAAGCGAAGCTCGCGGCAGATATCGAGCTTCTCGGAGTGCGAACGCTCGAAGAGGCACTTTCGGCGGTGTTGGGGTAAAGATGGATTTCATTCGAGTTGCGGGAAAGGCGCAACGGCGGAAGAAGGGTGTAGCGCGCTCATGATGATGTTCGACGCCGTGCCGAACATGCCCGAGGCTCAGGCGCGTGCGGCGCTTACGTTGTTCGCGCAGTGAGGGGCTTCTGACCTAAGCTACGCGCCGATGTGGAAGCTCGGTTACCGCGACGAAATCTGGAGCCGCCTCGACACACCTTGGGACGTCGTCGTCGTTGGCGGCGGCATCACGGGTGCGGGCATTCTCGCCGAGGCTTCGCGGGCCGGGCTGCGTACGCTTCTCGTCGAGGCGCGCGACTTCGCGTCGGGCACGTCGAGCCGGTCGAGCAAGCTCGTTCACGGTGGGCTTCGCTACCTTCGGCAGGGGCAATTTCACGTCACGCGCGAGTCTGTGCGCGAGCGCGAGCGACTGATGCGCGAGGCTCGCGGCCTCGTGGTGCCACTCGGCTTTTACCTGACCACCTTCGAGCGCGACAAAACACCCGGCTG